>JAISWZ010000651.1 GCA_031270945.1 Clostridiales bacterium
TCCATGGATACTGCCAGCTGCAAAGCGGCAGCGGTCGTTTGGGACACAAAAGAGATTTCTCCCATGAAGATGTTTGTTCCCATGTTGACCAGGATTGAGATGCCTATGACGCCAATGAAAAGCAGAGGCTCAAGCCATGATCTTGTAGAGAAGATCATTATAAGCAGAACCACGGGAAGAAGGAACAGCATCATCTGGGAGGATTGGGTGCCGGCATCGTTCTTTAGCACAGCGTCTCCCAGCTCTCCTCCCGAAAATTTAACGTCGCTGCCCAGCGCTTCGCGCAGTTCGTCCGCTGTCGCAAGCAGAGTTTTGTTGGAGGCGCCATTTTCAAACCTCGCCTGGTATAGCGCGTAGCCATCCTTGTACCATGCGTCAAGGACGCTTTGCTTGATGAATGACTCGGGCTGAAGTATGTCTGCCACGTCATCAAGCCATTTGACTTCCTCTGCAAGCTCGATGTTTTCGATCCGAGCTTTGAGATCAAGCGCTTGCGGGATGGATGACACTTTGGCCATGATTCGGGTTTCCTCGCCAAGAGCGCCGAACGCCCCTTCCATTTCTGATATTGCTTTCGTGGATGGGCTGCTCTCTGGAAGATAGCTCATAATGTCATAGTTGACGGGCACGTTTGGCAAAGCTATGGCTGAAAAGGCTATAAGCAAAGCGAAAACGACCAGCGTCAGCCATTTGTAGCGGATGAAATCCTGCAATGCACTCACCTCTCGTTATTGAACAAATGGTGAACCAAAAGTCCGTAAGAATCCTTAGGCTGAGGACTGAAAAGATAACTGCGAATTTTAGGTCCAAAAATGCTTCGATATTTTGTTTGGTTGAACAACCGGTGAACCAAAAGGCCGTAAGAGTCCGAATGAGGTTGATTTAGAGCGGAAAGAACTTTGCTCTTCCCTCCGACTTTCGGTCCGAGAATAGCCGCGACACTTCGCTTGATTGAACAAACGGTGAACCAAAACCCTAAAAAAAGACCTTGAGCTGAGGACTGAGCGTTTCGTCAGTCGCCTCTGAGCAAAAAGAGCTACGCTTTTTGCTCGCATGTTTTAGTGCAATGCAATCAACTCCCCTTGGTTGAACAAATGGTGAACCAATAGCCCTTAAAAATCCCCAGCCCGGCGGCTGAGGATGGGTTGCCTAAGACTAGCGTTTCCATAACCCTACTTGGTATGCAATAATTCTTTTCCTGGTGTTGTCGTTGTCTAGCAACCCTGGGCCTATGCCTGTAACTGCTGTCAAAAAGTGGTCAAACAAGACAGCCTTCAGGACTTCAGCCGCGCTAACATAGTCAAATTCCTTGATTTCGCCTTTTTGCGCCCTGTCTCTCAAAATTTCTTGAAACCAGGTTTCGCTCCCTCTCATCTTGGAGAGAGAGGCTTTGTCCAAAAGGTTGAACAGATCTGTTTCCCTGAATAAAATTTTGATTACGTGCCGGTAATCCGTAAAGATGTTGCGCCAGTTCTGATAAAGCCGCTCGATAACCTCTTCGAGCGTCAGATCGTCAAAGTTTTCTGTTTGTATGACCCTGAGGCGAGAAACTATAAGCTGGTAGTTTTCCAGCACCAAGACCTGCAGCATCTCCTTCTTTCCGCCAGGGAAATAGTGGTACAGCAAGCCGTCCGCCATGCCTATCTTTTGGTTTATGCTTCTCACGGGGGTGGCGCTGAATCCGTTTTCCGCAAACAGCTTCAAAGCGGAGTCAAGCAGGTTTCGCCTGGTTTCGGCCGCCTGCTCCTGTCGCATGTTTGGCTTTTCTTTGCTCATTAGTTTGCACACCTCATTCGTTGAAAGCTCCTGATGGCATATCCCAAAATTTATAAATTTTAGCCGTGGCTTTTCAAGCCATGAATAATTCTGGGGCATACCCTAAATATAATAGCAAAGCTGCATTCAAATGTCAAAGCTCTTTTGGAATTCTAATCTTGATGATTTATTTATGACAAGAGCGGCCAGGCTGGCTTTAGAGCCGCCTGGCCGTTAATACCTATGCTTGGGCTTCTTTTATCATTTCTAAGTAAGAGTTCATGGCCGCTTTGGCACCTTCAACATCTTTGTTTTCCATGCAGCCAAGAAAGCTAGAATACAGCTCAACGGTCTCTTCATAATTGGAATATCCATCCTTGAAGTAGAACAGCATGGTTCTAAAGGACTGATATATCTTTTTCAATATAGAATTGCCGGTCATGTTGCCTAGCGACGTGTGAAAAGCGACATCCAATGTTTCCAGCTGGCGGTTGTCAGGAGCGCACTCCATTATTCTTTCAAGTATGTTTCGCATAAGAGCCAGGTCTTCCGATGTGCCAGCTTCAATGGCAAGCGGTATGCTGCCCATCTCAAGCAGGTGGCGGAAGCTGAACATGTCGCTATCCGGAGGCCGCTCAAGGAGGATTTCCGGCATCAATGACTGGACGCTCTTTGCGGCGCCAGATTCGCATACATAGCGGCCATTTTTCTTGCCTTCAACCAGCCCCAGGCTTTCCAGCTTATGCAAGGCGCCTCTGACAGTAATGCGGCTTACGCCTAAAGACAGCGACAGGCTGTTTTCAGAGGGTATCTTGTCTCCGGGCTTCCAATCGCCGTCGTGAAGCATGCCGATAAATTGGTCAAAAACCCTTTCGCTTACGTTTTGCTGTTCCACTATCTCCAGTTGAATGGAAATCACCTCGACTTTCGTATTCTGGTCTGATATTCTTATTATATCTGGTTGCAAGATGTATTACAATAGCCAGATATCGGTACTTGCGCGTTTATATTGATTGGGATATGCACTGCGTTAACAGCGTTGAAAGGGGTAACGCTTATGATTTAGGCATCAACCGCCTAAGCTTTTCGCTTGCCTGGAAAACGCCCGTTATCCTCCATTCCAAGACCTTGCGGAGGCTTTGGTCATCTTCGTCGTACCTGATAATTTCTTCAACCATGTTTCGCAGCTTTTCTTCCAATCCTCTGCTTTTCAGTTCGTGAACCCAAAGATCCCTGTCAAAGAACCTGATAACCTGGCTAAGGCACTTGTAGGTCCATTTTGATTCGCGATGCTCAATCAAGGACATTATCGTCTCGGTCTGGGAGGCGAACTTCATGTTTCCGACACCTTTGAAGAATCGGCTGTTCTCGTATCCGGATATGCCGTTGACATCCAGCAGGCAGTTCAAGCCATGTTCTTTATATTTTTCAGGCCCATAGTACTGATAATGGTTGCACACGCTTACCCAGCCATAAATGTTTGCCATTGTCTCACCAACAATCAATATCGGCAAATCGCTATATTTTATGCAGTCCTTGTAAAGATCAAAATCAGCTAGCATGTCCCCACCTGTCCGTTCCAGTCAAGAATGCCGTTGACAAAGGGATCCAAAGCGGAAAAAACGCTATTCCAGCCTCCAGAAATATCTTGCGTTTCTTGAACAGCAGTTTCACCCCTTGATTTGTATATAGAGAAATCGCCAATAGATTTCTTGGCCAGCAAAGTTATCAGCAGCTGGATATCCATATCGAGCTTGCCTTCTGAGACTATGGAAACTATATTGAAGGCATCGAGGATGTCTCCTGGCGCTTGTCTTGTTTTATCGCTCGATTTATTGCTTGATATAGACTGTATTCGCTCAGCTAGAACATCCTCTAAGAGCGCCCCCTTAAATTTGCCCCAGGGGCCTGAATAAGTCTTGAATGTGTAAGGGTCTAGCTCTTCAACTATCTGGGCTTCGCAAATGGTGTTCGAAGGCAGCAAGGCAACTGAGAATCTCATGTCTTCTTGCAAAGCGCCAAACCTCAGCTCGCCTTGATACGACTCCAGCATCTTCAGGCAAGCGTCCTCTGTCACATAAAACTTAATATCGCTGGTCGTCCTGATCAGGGGTCTTTTGATAAGCCTAAAAATGTGCCTAAGGACACATCCTCCTTTGAACAGCACATCCAACCTGTCTGTGTAGCACTTGTTGGCAAGACTGTAAAACGCCATGTCCGTTGAAGACAAGCCATCGTTGCTAGATAGATCGCTATTTGAAAAACTCATTATTATCATCCTAATCGAAAACGGGCTTTTTGAAGCGAGATCAAAACAAGGCAAGCCGGGGTTATGAGCAAAATTTTGGGATGCGCCGCAAAAGCCCTAATTCTCTAAAGATCATGCGTTGCTTGATATCCAAATCCGCCCATTCCAGCGCTTGCTAACTGAATAGTTAAGAACGCCATCTACGAAGGCATCTACAGTGGAAAAAACGCTATTGCTGTTGTCCACGATCTCCATAACTTCATTGACCATATTTGCGTTCATAGTTCGGTAAGAGGAAAAGTCGCCTAGGGTTCTTTTTGCCAAAAACTCGTTTAGCAGCTTGATGTCTTTGTCAAGCTTGTTTTCAATCGCTATATTGAAGATATCGGCAATGTCTTTAGCCCTTCCGAAGATCCTGTCGCCGGACAGCGACTGAATCTTGTCAGCCAGCATGTCCTCTATGACTACCCCCTTGAAGTCTCCTTGGGGGCTTGAGTAAACCTTGCATATGTTAGGATTAATTTGCTCTAATATTTGGACGTCGCAATCAATGCTGGATTTAAGCAGGATTACATTGACTTTCAGCGTGTCTCTCAACTTCCCGAACCTTAGTTCCTCTTGGTAAGAATCCAGCATTTCCAAGTAGGCGTCCTCGGAAACATCAAAGTCAATGTCTTTCGTTACCCTGACTCGGGGCTTGTTGATCGAGCGGAAAATGTGCCTCAAGACACATCCTCCTTTGAACACCACATCCAGCTTATCGGAATAGCACTTATTGGCGAATTTATAAAAAGCTGTGTCTACTGAAGTCAAGTTGCCGTCTTTGATTGAAGAAGCCATTAAAAACCATCCTAATCCGTTGAAGTGAAAAAGCTATTAATATGGGGCATTGATTTATATGCAACAAAGTGCTTGAAGCAGGGTTTGCGCCGATATCAGGATATCGGAGTTCAGCGCGTTTGTCAAGCTGCCCTGGCCAAGGGGCGTTTTTAGGAGTAGGCCGGATAAACGTGAAAAAGAGATGCGGCACATGCGCATCTCTTTGAATTGCTATAAAAAAGGCTTGCAAGCGCAATCTTTTCAGGGGAGGGCAGGGGAATAGGCGACACAATTGATTCCTACCCCTAAATTCCATGGAAAGAGTTGCATTTGCTGTTAATTCATTTAAAACAGGAAAAGGCGGGAATGGCGTAGGCATCTTTGTGAGCTATCATAAAAGGGCTTGCCAGCGCAATCTTTTTCGTAGGCGGGCAGGGGAATAGGCACCCAAGCTGATTCCTACCCCTAAATTCCATGGCAAGGGTTGCATTTGTTGTCAATCCGTTAAAAACGGACATTCAGGAAATCAGGGGTACGCAGCTGTTTCGTGAATTAGAGGCAATCCCTAAAAGCTTTCTCTCATCTCAATAGCGCTGGAGAAATACTTCAAGTCTCTGCTGCAGGATATCCCCACAAGCAGCAGCTTGCCCGTGTAGGGCCATGATGTTCCCTTAAACGCTTGAGGATACTTGTTGTCTTTGATCTTCTCAAGCAAGTCGTCTGGGTCGCTGTCATATTCCATTGCAAGGATGATGCACTCATCTGTCCTGACGTAAGGGAAAAACAAGAAAATGACATGGTCTTTGCCGTCTTTGTTATCCCGAACAATGTCATAGCTCTCGCGAGCTGACAGGTACGCAATATTAACTATGGCTGAAAGATCGTACTCGTTGCCGTATGTGAAGACAGGAGGTTCAAATTCATCCTGCTCGTCAAGAATCCTTGTTACCTCGTAAATGTCCATTTCCAAAGTCGACGAAAACATAAGCAACGACTGGCTTGCCAATGAGTGCAAGTAGCCCAGAGAGCTCTTTTTGTAAAGCAATGAAATAAACTTTTCCATAATCTCCAGGTTGGGGATTGAGGCAATGGAATCGTTTATCGTTAAAAGGCCATACAAAGCCATGGCTGAAAGAGTTTCATCTTTTGAATCAAAGGTTGCGCTTGGAGAAATGGCGTTAGCGGTGAACTTTACATAAACGGGCTCTGAAGAGATCAGGAGCGCCAAGTCGCGGCGCATGTCGGAGCCGTACTTTTCGAGGCAGAAGAAGATCTCGTCCCTGGGGCCGGTGTTTGTCCAGTAGCTTCCTACCTGATTTCCATCCAAGGCGCTCACTATGGAAAAGGGGTTGTATATTTTCTCGCCGTTTGGCAGGAAGTAGCCGCTATACCAATTCTTTAGGCCTTCTCGCGTAACTTTTTTAGGCTTCGTTGTCTTGGCCATGTAGCACTTAAACAAGTCGTCAACCTCGGACTCGGAGAATCCGAAATACTCGCTGAACTTTGAAGAGGCGAAAGTGTACTCAGAAAACATGTTCAGGTCAGAACCGCTTGAGTATTTTGCTATTGGCAAGATTCCGGTCATGTAAGCCATAGAGACATAGCTTCGATCTTTGAGCAGATTTCTGAGAAAATCAAGGTAGTCCTTCTTGTCTTGGGGTTTTGCGAACGATGCGTCAAATATGAAATCCCATTCGTCTAGCACAAACATGAATGACTCGCCGGTGACGCCATGTATTTCTTCAAGAAGGATTATTGGGTCATTGGTTTTGCGCTCGACATCAGGATAGGCCTCGCGCAGATCAGACAGAAGGTTGTCGTTGATGGAATCGATATATTGCTTGTAGGTTTGGCAGTTGCGAGGAAATTGGTTGAGGGTGATAAATATGACGTTTTCTGAGTTGAGGGGCTGCTTGAGAACCTTTGACTTGCATATTTTAAGCTTGCTGAACACGTCGCTTGAGTCTATGCCTTTTCCGAAGTACGACGCTATCATGGTTGCCATAACTGATTTTCCAAAGCGCCTTGGCCTGGTGACACAAATATGCTTGCATGAAGCCAGCTCTTCAAGCATCAAGGATTTGTCGACAAAATAGGGGGTGCTGAAGACTGACTTGAAAAGCGTGCATGGTTTTTCTACATTGAGGTAATTTGCGATATCTGCCACATCCTTTGGCCGTCTGTTTATGAACAGATGTTTGACTGCTTCATTGGTGAGCGAAAAGAACAGCGCTTGTCACTCTAGCAAAAAGTTGGTCACAGCGAAATGTTTTCGCTCGCATGCATAGTCTATCACAATTCATGGCGTTTGTAAAGGTTCAGCTATAAAAAGCGAACGTTCCAGGCTATTCCAGCATAAGCAAAGGTTCTTGATTCTCGCTTAAAGCAATTGGCGAAAAAGGTCATGAATTGACATGCTCGCATAGTCGTGATAAAATGGAAATGGATTTTTGCGGGATTCAGGATGTAACTCAAAGCAACTATCTAAAGCAATGACGCTTGCAAAAATACAGTCAGGAGTTTATATCTATATGGCAAGAAAAGCTAGGAGAAATGAACCGTTCATCCGCGAGGGATGCCCCGCTTCAAGCCCAATCAATGACAAGGATATTGAGAGGTATGAGAGTGATGACACGTTTGAGGCGCTGCATGCTTTTGAAAAAGCAAGGCAAGCAAAGCTGGCTGGAGATATCGGCGCTATGGAGAAAGTTTTGAAAGAGCGTGAGGAAAAGGCTGACGAACGCGCCTATTACGAATCTGCAAATGATCCAGGCTTTTCCTATGGGAGCTTTGAGCTGCTTTTCAAAATGCATCGTAGAATGCGCATGCTCCACCCACTTTCTGCCGAACAAACCTCGCAGACGCGCAAGTGTCTGGATTTGCTAGGGGCAAGTCTGGAAACGGCGATTGGGTCGTTGTTTCATGATGTTGCGGGAAAGAACAACATTAGAGGCAACCAAATATCAAGTGTTCGCTATCTCTATGATGAGGAGTGAAATTGTGAGCTATTCAAGGCTTGATTTCCCATCTGGCCATTTCTCTATGGGGGAGATCGACCTTTTCTTGGAAAAGGCCATTGGCGCGAAAAAGGAGCTTGATCAGTCTGCCGGACAGAGCAAAAAGCCTGTCTACCTTAATCACATATGCGCTTTTGGCATAAAAACAAGCTCGTTCATCTGTGAGAGAAAGAAAAGCGCGACTATGTATGTTTGGCATTTCGGAATGAACGGCTATGTTATCATGGGCAGGGAATGGATTGAGTTCGACGCCTTTTGCAACAGGCTCAAGAAAGAGCTGAAGCTCAACGAAAACAGGCGCCTTGGGGTTTTTGTTCATGATCTGTCTCAAGAGTTCCAGTTTATGCGCAAGCTGTTTCTCTTTAAAAACGTGCTTGCTGAAAATAAGCTTTACCCAATCACCGCTCGTGAGTCGGGCGGAATAGAGTTTCGGTGCTCGTGCGTATTGTCCGGGTGCGACATTTCTGAAACAGGAAAGCTCTTGACGCGTCATGATATAAAAAAGCCTGAAGGAGATCTTAACCGCTTGCTTGTCAGACATTGCAAAACGCCTCTGACTGAGCAGGAAATGGCCCATTGCGAGTACGATGTCAGGGTGGTCATGGCCTACATTGATGAATTGCTTGAGGACAACGGCAATGGATTGCCTCTTGCCAAGATGGGGTTTGTTCGCCGGGCATATAAAAATGCCTGCATGAGCTATCAGAAAGATTTAGGCAAACTTGAGCTGTATAAAATGAGCTACAACCTCACAAGGCTGTCGATTGCTGGAGGGCTTGCTCGCTCGAACGTTTTGCATGAAAACAAGCGGCTTAAAAATGTTGCTTCCTGGGCGATAAACAGCTCTTATCCAGCATGCATAGCTTTGGAAGGGTATCCTGGGCTGTATCTTGAGGATTCATATTACCAAATGGGGTTTGGCAAAGCGATGGCTGGCAAGGATATTGCCAGCAACCGGCCTTTGATGGAGCTTCTCAAAGGAAAGTGCTGCTTGCTGAGCATTAGCTTTGCCTACCTTGAAAAGATTGACGGTGCCCCGGTTCCATACCTCAGCGCAAACAGATGCTTCTTGGAAGGAAGATGCCTGGCCGAATGCGGTATTGTGAAAAAGGCCGAAAAGCTTACGATCGTTTGCACCAACGTAGACTTTGAAATGATCTTGGCTGGATATAGCTTCAAGTCTATACTTTTTAAGGAATTGTGCTGCTTTGAAAAGGAATACCTCCCAAGGGCGCTGGTTCAGGAAATGCTCACCTCTTACCAAAACATGGTGTGTCTTAAGGATCAGTCTGAATCAAGGCCTGAATATGAAAAGGCCAAGGCAAACGTCAACTTGCTGTACAAAATGATGGCGACCGACTTCTTAAAGGATGCCGTTGAATACGATTATCACTATCACTATAATGGATGGTTCGATAAAAAGGTTGAAAAGCTCAAGAAGCTTCAAGAGTACAGAGGCAGCAAGTCAAGGTTTTTGTTTTATCCTTGGGGCGCGTTTGTTTCGGCTTATGCCAGGAGAAACCTGAGGGAGGCCATGATCGGGATTGGAGATGACTGCGTCTGCGCTGATACCGATAGCGTTAAGTTCCTTAATCCAGAAGCCCACGAGAAGCTTTTTTCTGATTTAAACAGCAGTACTGAGAAAAAGATAATAAGGGCTTCAAGAACTCAAGATATTCCGATAAGCCTTTTCAAGCCTAAAACAGCAAGCGGCGATAGCAAGCCGATAGGATTTTGGGAGTTCGAATGGGTTGCTGAACAGTTCAAGACGCTTGGCGCTAAGAAGAGTCTTGCGATAATAGGCGGGAAGGCCCAGCTGTCAGTGCCTGTAGGTGAAAAAGCTAACAAGTATGTCGAGCAGCAGGAAGACCCCTTGGAATTCTTCACAGACGGCATGCAGATCCCAAGCGAGCACTCGGGCTGCACAGCCTTGACGTACATTCATCAAATGTCCTGTGGAGCGGTTACTGACTATCTTGGAGAAACCGAGCAGTGGTTTGAGCTTTCAAGCGTCCATAGGGAACCGGAAGCTTACACCCTGGCGATTGACCTGTTTTATGTTGATCCTGCCAAATTGTTTGATTTTATCCAAACAGACGCTTTTTTCGGGGCCGATGAATTGGTTTGGTAAGCCCGTAACCCATTGCTTGCAAGCAGTGGGGTGCATCGTACTTTTATGCTGAAGATCGCTAAAAATTCAAATTTTCTTATCGGTGCCCGCCTTAGCGCCAGTCAGGGTTTCCGAATCTTGCCGCTCGAAATTACAGATTAACAGGTAGAGGATTGACATATGCAGCAACATGCATTAAAATATATACGAACAGCGCTCAAATCTGGAAATTATTTTCCTTTCCCTACATTGAAGCCGGTAGACCGCTTGAATTCCTGACATACCGCTCGCCAGAGCCAGGAGCATATCGCAAAATCAAGGCATTCGCCAGGAATTTTTCGGTGCCTGGGATATGCGCTAGGTGTTGCCTGTTGCACCAGGCGAAAAAAGTTTGGAGGCACAAAAGTGAGCATTCATAAAAACGAAGAAAGCGCCCCAGCCGCTATAATCAAGACAGCGACTGATATCAGAGCGCTTGCGCTTGAGGACTTTTACCCAAGCTATGATTCAGTCTTCAGGTCAATCCCAATTGGCGACGTGCTGGAGTTTGCAAAATACCCCGGATCTGCAACCAGGGTTCTGCCAAGCGACTTCACAAGCACCATGACAAGCAGTGGATTCGCTTGCATTTTCACAAAGGATGAGAACGGGCAGATAATCGACATCGAGATGTTGCCCAATTCCATGACGTCAACCAGCCATAGCGAGTTCACTGTGGTCACAAAGGAATCAACTGGCAAAGATGAGAATAATCGCGGGGTCCAGGTTTGGCTGGAAATGACTGTTGACGAAGACGCGATAGGCAGATTCTTATCCAATAACTCATCATACTGTTATGAACACTTCTGCGAGATTTATACCGTCATATTCACCATGGGCAAGCCAATATCAAGCGGTTTCAAAGGGCCGTGCTTGTCATTCCATCCTGATATCATAGACCTTCAGGAAAAGAATTACGATGCGACATGCCGCAGGCTGGAGAAGAAGGCTAAAGCGGGGCGGAAGGTGAATATCCTGGAGATTGTTTTACTCCCGCTAATCGGCACGAAAGCGCCAGCATTTGAAAAAGCTCAGAAGGCTTGCTCGCTGATTCTTCTTTGCGAGAAGGATCCAGAAAAGCGCAAAAAGTACGGCGCGGCGCTAGCTATGGCCGCTGGGAAAGTGCTTAACGAATCTGAGCAGGAAGCTATGAAGACAGAGATGAGAAAGTTGGGGTTGCTAGAAGAGTAGTAGCTGGAGCGAGAAGAACCGCTGCCAACGGCGGCTCGTGAATGAGAGCCTTGGGGTGAACCTGAGGCTCTTTGGATCTAGCGCCTGAAAGGTTGATTACGGCTAAAAGCATATCCCTAAATCAATTTATGGCTCAGAAAAGCCGCACATTAAAGCATCGCATGCCTTTTCCTCGACTGAAGGAATTTGAGATATGTACTAAGGAAGATTGCAGATATGGAATATTTAAGAAATGAAAAAAGGCAAATTGCGAAAGAGAGAGTAAAAATCAAGAGAGAAAAAGCGAGATTGATGTTAAAGAAGTTAGAAATACTGGATTCACAGATGAAATGTCTGGAGGAGCAAGCAGAATTTTTAAAAGAGAGAGATGCACTGGCGAATGTTAGTAAAAGGGCAATACATGATATATTTGAGTTGTCAAAATATAAAGGTTATTTAATAAAAGACGAGAAAGAGAAAAGCAAAAACGAGGTTGCGAGAATAGATGAAGAAGCCAGGTGCATAAATGAAGCTGTCTCGGAACTCATTAAAGCTTTAGAAATGGCGCGACAGGAGCTGTAGACATGATAGATCTAGAAAAAGAAAAAAATGGTTTAGAAAAAGAAAAAACGAAAATAATAATAGATTTGATGATGATGCAAATAAATAGATCCTGTTTAAATGATATTATGATCGAATTATCTAATCAGATATTAGAAATACGCAATAGTCAAATTGAGTTGAGTAAAAAGATAAACGATATAGGCCATGAAATTTTTCAGTCATATGTAGAAAGAGGAAACCTAGAAAAAGAAGAAACTGAAATAAGCGAAATCGAAGCCGCAAGAAGGGTGAAAGAAGCCGGAAAGATTGAAGAAGTTTTCTTAAGACGCGTAAAAAAGATGGAAATGATGCGACAGGAGCTGTAGATATGGCAGAGCCAGAAAAAGAAGGATTTGAACAAGCAAAAAACGAAGGATTTGAAGAAGCACAAGAGGAAATAAAGAAAGTGTCAGCGGAATTGCATGTGAATAAACAATTGATACTTAAGAAAAGGGTTAAGCTGTCAGAAATTGAAAGAGTAATTTTCTATATGACAATAAAGTTGTATGATGAAACAATAAAAACTATTGATGAAAGAATTGCAATGCTTGATGAGCAAATAAAGTTACTAAAGTCTATCTCGAAATTGTGCGAATTGAAAGCAATGTTGCTAAATGAAGAGAAGAAAAAAAGCATGGCCGAGGACACAAGGCGGGCGAAAGAATCCGGAAATCTTGAAGATATTTTCTTGCAACGCTTAAAAAAGATGGAAATGGCGCGATAGGAGCTGTAGATATGGCAGAGCCAGAAAATGACGGATGCGAAGAAGAAAAAGATGAAACAAAGGAAATGTCAGCGGAATTGCAAGAAAATAAACAATTGATATTTGAGAAAATGGGTAAACTGTTAAAAGCTGATAGAAATATTGCTAAGACGGTAATAAAGTTGTATGGTGAAATAATAAAAACACATGATGAAGAAATTGCAATGCTTGATGAGCAAATAGAGTCACTAGATTCAATCTCTAAACTATGCGAATTGAAAGCAATGTTGCAAAAGGAAGAGAAGAAGAAAAGCGTGGCCGAGGACACAAGGCGGGCGAAAGAAGCCGGAAATCTTGAAGAAGTTTTCTTGAAAAGCTTAAAAGAGATGGAAATGGAGCGACAGGAGCTGTAGCTATGGCAGAGCTAGAAAGCGATAGATTTGAAGAATCGCAAGAGGAAAAAAAGAATCGTTAGCGAAACTGTATAATAATGATATCTTGTTATTCATGAAAACGATTAAAGTGATCGAAATGAAAACGGAACTGTCTAACGAGAAAACGAAATTGAATAAAGAAATAGCAATATTACACAACAAACAAAGAAAAATATATGAAAAACAAACGGAAATGGTTAAAGAGCAAGAAACAACAATATGTAGAGAGCAAGAAGCAATATATAATGAGCAGGTCAAATTAGCAACGGAGATCTCGAAAATGGGCAAATTGAAAGAAATGCTACTAAATGAAGAGAAGAAAATAGGCATGGCTGAGGACACAAGACGGGCGAAAGAAGCCGGAAAACTTGAGGAAATTTTCTTGAAACGATTAAAGAAGATGGAAATGGAGCGACAACAAAGGAAATGGCAGCGGAATTGCAAGAGAATAAACAATTGATATTTGAGAAAATGGGTAAACTGTTAAAAGCTGATAGAAATATTGCTAAGACGGTAATAAAGTTGTATAAAGAAATAATAAAAACACTTGGTGAAGAAATTGCAATGCATGATGAACGAATAAAGTTGCTAGATGATATCTATAATCTGGGTGAATTGAAAGCAATATGCAAAAGGAAGAGAAGAAGAATAGCATGGCCGAGGACACAAGAGAAGAGCGAAAGAAGCCGGAAATCTTGAGAAAATTTTCTTGAAACGCTTAAAAAGATGGAAATGGCGAGACAGGAGCTGTAGATATAGATATGGCAGAGCTAGAAAGCGATAGATTTAAAAAAGCGCAAGAGGAAAAAAAGGAAGCGTTAGCGAAACTGTATAATAATGATATCTTGTTATTCATGAAAACGATTAAAGTGTTAAGAATTGAAACGGAACTGTCTGATGAGAAAACAAAATTGATTAATGAAAAAGCAATATTATACAACAAACAAAGGAAAATCTATGAAGAACAAACGACAATGTATTAATGAGCAAACAACAATATGGAGAGAGCAAGAAGCAATATATAAAGAGCAGACCGAATTAGTAACGGAGATCTCGGGACTGTGCGAATTGAAAGCAATGTTGCAAAATGAAGAGAAGAAGAAGAGCATGGCCGAGGACACAAGAAGAACGCGAGAAGCCAGAAAACATGAGAAAATTTTCTTGAAACGCTTAAATAAGATGGAAATGGAGCGACAGGAGGGCGGAATTGAAAGCAGACAGATCAAACGAAGATAGGCTGAAAGAAGAAAAAACTGCAATACTCTTAGAATTAATAATATTGTGTGAAAAATCGAACAGTTTAAGAAAAAGCATGTTGGAATTAATCGAGGAAAAAATCAAATTAAACAATAGTCAAAGTGATTTGCGTCTAGATATTATGTATCTTAAGGATAAAATATTTGGATTATCTAACAATAAATCAAAATTGATAGAAAAAGAGAAAAGCGAAATCGAAGCTAGAAGAAGAGCGGAAGAATCCAGAAATATCGAGGAAGTTATCTTGGCATACACGAGAACTTTAGAAATGGCTCAAAGGACGCTGTTTACTTAAAGAAATAAATGCCAGAAAAATAGGCTAGCAACTGAAATCAAAGAAATAGAAGCCCAAATAGCGGAACTAAAGGGCATAAATCAATAAAAATGCCAGACGGCATTAGAATTGCCAAAGTTGGATAAGGATTAAGGCGCATATCCCAAAATTGATTTCATGGCGTTGCTTGGCAAACGCGGGCAAAAGCAATCCGACGCTTTTATAACATTCCCGGAATATGACCTATATGACGATTACTCATGCCCGCATGAAAGCCAGGCGGGCTGCTTCCGCTAACGATAAATAAATCCTGAACTTACCGATTGTCAGCAGCGAGGGTGCTATAGATTTGCGCAAAAGATATAGAAATCCAAAGCAAGGCCTTGACATTTTGTGAAAAGTGTCATATAATCGAAGTTGCAATGTGATTTAAGCATCTCAATTTTGATGCATATGCCTATGACAAAACCGAACTAATATAAATATGTTCGGATTTTCATGTCTACTTAAGCGTCTTCTCCCCACATATGAGATTTAAAATTCAGCATTTGGATATGCGTAAGGGGATTGCTTATGCTGGAGATCACCGCGAACATGATCCATGAGAGCTTGTCAAAGGAATTCGACTTGGAGTCATTTGGCGGAAGCGACGAGCTTCTGCTGAAATCAGCCTTGCTCTACGAAGATGGCATGACTTTAGAAGACGGGCATGCTTATATTGTCTCGGGCAGTTCGTTTCCAGCCAAGCAGCCGGGAAGCAATGGATATTTGATCGCTTGCCTTGAAGAGCCTCCGCAGGAACTGGCTAATAGCGGAGCGCCGGTATTGCGCGCGCTCAATCATCCAAGCATAGCCCGGCTGTTTAACTCAATTCAAAAGACATTCCAAAAATACAACGATTGGGCCGACATGCTGGCGAAAATGCTGAACAATGGCGCGAGCATCAGCCAAATGCTAATCTATAGCGCGCCGATTATCGGGAATCCCATGGCTGTCGTAAACGATAAGCTGGAAATATTGAACGCTGTTTTCTATTCGGAAAGCTCACATGAATGGGTTGCTAACGACAATGGCAAAATGACTCTCGATCATATCATTAGGATGCGCAAGGTATTTGACTATTCTGTAAATATGAAAGAGCCATTTCTGCATGACGACTACGGGTATGAGCGTGTCTACACTATCAATTTCTTCAGCCAAGACAGGTTCTTTAGCAACATATCCATGGATGAGGAGTACAGCCAATTTACTCCTTCTTCTTTCTACTTGTTCCGGATACTTGCGCGATACATCAAAAGGGCAATCAAGGCTCAGATAAATGTCACGAGCGCAAAGTTCAACCCAGTAAAAAAGGCGTTCAAGGCTTTGCTGGACGGCGCTTACATCGAGGACAGCATCATTTCCCAAGCGCTGGAGGAAGCGGCTGTGGCACCTAAAGAGCCCTTGGAATGGATATGCATAGCGCTTGCTCCAGACGACGAGACAAGCCTTAGCGTCCCGGAATACCTGATAGACTCTCTTGGTGAGCGCCTTCCTGGATGCACAGCCCTGCAATACAGCAATACCATTGCCCTGGCGGCATATCTGCGAGCTGATGATGACAGCCGGAGACTTCCCGAGAACATAGCCCCCCTTCTTCAAGCCGCCGGCTTCCGCGCAGGGGTAAGCGACAGGTTTGAACGTCTCCAGGATTTAAGGAGCGCCTACTTCAAAGCCATGCGAGCGGTTGAGATGGGCGTGTCCTCTGACTCGGACAAAATGATCTTTCACTTTCAAGACTACGCGCTGGCCTATATGCTCAAGCAAGCCGCTGGGTGCTTCAAAACGCTGGAGCTGCCGCCTCCCGGCTTCATGAACCTCGTGTGCCACGACGCTGAGTCTGACATCAGCTACCTGGGAACGTTGCGCTGTTACTTGGCGAACCAAATGAATGGGTCTAAAGCCGCAGAAGAATTGTATCTGCATCGAAGTTCGCTCATTCAAAGATTGGAAAAGATCTACAGCATTTTGGGCACCCGCCTTGAAACCTATGACGAACAGCTGTATTACGGCATGTTGCTTAAGATGATACCGAAGGCTATACCACAAATCAAGAGCAAGTAGCATGCTTTCTCACTCTTTTCAATGCTTGAGCGAAAAGAACTACACTTTTCACAAATGTGTGCACTTAATCAGATCCTGTGTCCAAAGCTTTCAACCATACGAAGCGCCCGCATAGTTGCGCATATGCGGGCGCTTTTTCCCGCGCTTTGGCGGCTATGAATTAATGTTCCGCTCAGCTATAATAAAGGCATATCCAAAAGCATTTAACTTGTTGAAAGTGGCATCCTAGGCCAGGCCTTGATTTTCGCTTTTAAATGGCTGTATTTCCTAGGTGGCTTGCTCTTGAACATGAATATTTAGACTTTTGGGTATGCGCTAAATCTTAATATGCTGAAAGAATGAAGCTACTTGCAAATGACGATGAGCGCAAATGTCATGCCTTTGGTTTGCACAGCTCAAACCGGTTGGCTTGAAGGCATGGCAAATTTTGTTTGCTTACATATGAAAATGAGCTTTGCCATTCTGGCGCGGTTCTCTTGCATTTAGACTGCCCGCAGAGTGACATACGGATTGAACCTGCAACGAATAAGGGCATATCCCGGTCTCTTGAAAGGTATCGATTAATCACGGGATATGACCTAACTCTTGAAAAGGGGATATATCAAACATGTTCATTTTTAAGGATCAGGTGGCCTTTGTTACAGGCGGCGCCAGCGGAATCGGCTACGCCATTGCATGCTCCCTCGCAAAGCGGGGCGCTAAGGTAGTTGTGGCTGACATTGATGTTGAGCAGACAGAGAAGGTTTTAAAGGACATTCCTGGAGAAGCCATAGGAATCAAACTGAACGTGGCAGATAGGGCAAACTGGCTTGCGGCGAAGGAAGAGACAGAGAGCAAGTTCGGAGAAGTCGGCATCCTCATAAACAACGCAGGCGTCATTGACAATCCGTTCGCTCCCATAGCCGAGCGCGAATTCCTGGATTACCCCTATGAGAAATGGGATCGCATGATCAACATCAACTTGGCTGGCGTGGCTAATGGCATCAAGACTTTCGGCCCTACCATGCGCAAAAACAGATGCGGGCATATCGTCAACACGTCCTCAACCCAAGGGCTGATCCCTACTGCAGGGCTTGCGGCGTACTCAGTGTCCAAGTTCGGAGTTGTTGCCATAACAGAGTCCCTGCGCGATGAGCTGGCCCCGTTTGACGTGGGCGTATCGGTTCTGTTCCCGGGAGCGACAGCCTCAAGGATCGCGCTCAACGCATTGAAGGATGCAGGCGTATCCGTTGCCGATGGAACAAGAATGGCGTCAGGCCTTGATCCTGCTGTAGTAGGAGAAATGGTAGTCGAGGGAATAAAGAACAACAAGCTATACATCATCACTCACGGAGAGTACCGAAAATACTGCGAAGACCGTTTCGCTCGCATAATAGCGGAGTTCACCGACACCCCTGTGAGCCCGGATTACTCGCCTGACAAGCCGCTGCCAGCAACGCGCGAATGGGCAAGAGACAAGTATGTGAGGAAAGTCTAAGAGCGTATCCCAAATGTTTACGCTTGAAAACACCCCAAGACTTTCCTTGGCAAATTTAAGCCTCGACAATTCTGCGCTTTGAAAATTCACTTTGCAGCTCTAAAGAGCCTCTGTACAAATTCAGAGGCTCTTTTCATAAATGGCCGTTTTCCAAAGAAAAACCCCAATATAGGCGCTCGCAATAAGCGTATCCCCCAAAATCCCTTTTGGGTATGCGCTAAAAGCCTTGACTTGATCGACAGTTGCGAGCGGTTTGTTCTGCTTGGAGCATATCCCAAAATTCCTAAAAATGCGCCGGAAAAGTCATGCGATGCTTCAACGCGTTACTTTTCCAAGCCTTATAATAAATTTTGGGATATGCTCTTGAATTTGACATGGCTGAACCCAGCCATGCAGTCACGGAGGTGTATTGCTGTGAAGATTACAGGATGCAAAACAAACCACATGGTAAACCCGCTTGGGTTTGACATGACAAAGCCGTTGATTTCATATGTCATCAAGGAAGCAGAAGGCAAAACCCAGGCGCTATTGCGGATATCTGAAAACGAGGACATGAGCGACCCGATCTTCGAGACCCATTTGACGCACGAAAGCAACAAAGTAAACTTTGGTGCTCCTATCGGCGTAAAGCCACGCACACGCTATTACTGGAATGCACTCGGAGAAGCCTATGTCAGCGAAACCAACTGGTTCGAGACAGCCAAAATGGATGAGCCCTGGCAGGCCAAGTGGATATCAAGCTACTATTCAGGCGCTCAGTACCCCATCTTTTCAAAGCAAATTGAGTTTTCGGACGTAAAGTCCGCTAGACTCTATATTTGCGGACTTGGCCAATATGAGGCCTATATCGGCAAAGAGAAAGTCACCGAGGATTTTCTCCCGCCATATCGTAACGGAAGCATAAAAGAGCTTCAGTACCAGACTTGCGATGTTACCGAGGCGGTTAAAAACGGCGAAAGCCTGGAAGTCTGGTTTGGCAGCGGCGCCATAGGCGGTTTTGCAAATGAAAAGCCCTCTTACGGGATAACATGGAAGCTCATAGCCGAGCTACATGTAACGCACACAGACGGAAGCGAAGATGTTGTAGGCACCGATGGGTCTTGGAAAGTGGCGATGAGAAAAGCTGGCGATGCCGCTGTCGACGCAGGAGAGCACCCCAACGACGCGCCAGTGAATGCAGCTCTCTGTAAAGAAGCGCTTCCGCCTTTGAAGGCGAGGCTTTTGCAGTAAAGCGCGTGAAGTTTGCATGACGCCAGTATTATTGGCAATGAGCCGCCTTTTGGCGGCTTTTTTTAATTGAGATGGAACCTGAATCGAATTGACCCCAGCGCCTATGGCAAGTCGGCCTCGATGTTGGCAAAAACGATTGACAAACTCGGGAACATGTTGTAATATGCACATTATCGCCTGTAGCGCATTTCTGAGAGAAACAGGAGGCACAAAAGTGAGCAAGTCCGCAAAAAACATCGGTTCAAAGACGCTCGAAGACTTTTGCGAAAGCTATGATTCAGTTTTCAGCTCGATACCCATTGAAGACGTGATTGAATTCGCAAGGTTGCCCGATCATGCAATCGAAGTGCTGCCAAGCGACATCGATCTTGAAGAACCAGGATCTCACCATAGCGATTTCACTGTGATCACGAAAGTCGCTAAAAGTGAAGGCGATTTGAGCGCCGGATACCAAATCTGGCTGGAAACCACTGTTGACGAAGACGCATTGAAAATGTTTCATTCCCTGAGCAGAGCTTATCTCAAAGCATGCAACTGCGCGCTTGATACAGTCATATTCACAAAAGGCAAGCCTATATCCAAAGGCTTCAAAGAGGGGAGCTTGGAGTTCGAGCCCAAGATCATAAATCTCACAGAACAAAATTACACCGATACAAGTAAAAGACTGGAAAGCCAGGCCAAGGCTGGAGAGAAAATCAACCTCCTGGAGCTTGTTTTCCTCCCGTTGATTGGCAAAAAAGCGAAAACCACCCTTGAGAAAGCCAAAAAAGCTTGCGCCGTGATTCTAATCTGCGAGCGAGATCGGCAAAAACGCAAAAAGCTAGCCTCAACCCTTGCATATGTCTCCAGCAAAGTGCTTGACCCAACCGACCAAGTGGAGCTGATGGAACGAATGATAAAGCTTGCTCTAATGGACGATTAAGAATGACAACGCCAGATATCCGGCCAGACCGACTTCATTCAGTGCGCAAAAGACAATGCAGAAGAAGCTTTCGCAAACGATCCTGGCCGCTTGGCCTTGTTGCAATAGGATTCGTGAGGTTTATCAAGTTTCTCATCCAAAAGTTCTGAAAAGCCATCGGACGCAACTGTTGCGTCTGATGGCTTTTTGCGCTGCTCAAAGGGGAGAGATAGGGAAGATGGCCATTTTTTGGCTGATCCTGAAAAAAACCTTGGGGGCTAAATTAAATTAGTCTCTATGAGATCTAGGCTAGCATGCCGGTTTTGGGCTATGTGAAGGCAAAATTCATGGGACTAAATTAAATTAGTCCCTAGACAGACGAGAAAAGACCATGAAATCAAGGCTTTAATTAAAGCCCATTTTTCAGTCAGACCTTGAGTTTAAGCCATTTCAGCTTACAGGGTCCATGGTTGTTACGGCAGAATCATAAATCCGCACCCCTGTGCGCTCTACTACCCGCTCAAAAGTTGCGTAGTTCAGGTTTTCGCGGAACTTGCTCGACTGTTTCACGATTAAGTCAACGGCCATACGAAAATCGCCGCTGTACAGCACACTTGTTATGGCTACCTCTAATTTCAGCGGGTTCAAATCGCTGTCTGGCACAATGACGTAAATATCGAGGTCGCTGTAAATATGTGGCTTACCGTTCACATAAGAGCCGAACAAATATATTGCCTCAGTATCTGGCACTACGCTTAACACGGCGTCTTTCACAGCGGCCAGTTTTGCCTCTATTTCAGGCGTTTGATACGGGAGCGTACTAGTGCATATCCCAAAATTCCGAAATGGCACCGGAAAAGTCCTGGCGAATGCTTCAACGCCGGACTTTTCCGGCACCTCGAATATAATTTTGGGATATGCTCTTAACCCTCCGTTCGTTGGCATTGTAGGATCCATCGGGCAGGATAGCTGAGGAGTCTGCCCTTGGCATGCGGTACGCGCAGCAGCGATTGGCCCAAAATCCATTATCGCCTGCGCGTTGGCTATGGCTTCGTGCGCGTCGTTAGCGGTCGCTGCGATCAAATCGGGATATTCTGTGAGTACGCTATAAGGATTGAGATCAGTGCATTTACCTGATATCTGAGCGAATCGCGAATCGATTTCCTCACACAAAAGCTTCAACAATATCAAATTGCGGGTATGCGGAGGCTCCGTCGCACCATTGGCGATAAGGTAGCCTTTTAAGTTCTTTTCTGCAGACTGTTGTGCGTGAAAGCATATGGTATTTACATTATGTGAATCGTATTTCAAAAGGATTTTAGCTGACTCCAAATCGTCCTCGGCAAACTCAAACCAAAGCAAATTGCTTGGTTTATCCATAAATTCGCACCCCGTGCGCGCTACTGCCCGATCAAAAGTTGCGTAGTTCAGGTTGTCGCGGAACTTGCTCAAGCTCTGAATAAGCTCTGATTGTCTTCCTTGCGCCAGAGGTGTATCCCCACTTTTGGCTTATACCTATTATTATATTCAATTTTAGCCTGATGTCAAAAAATTGATTTTGATTCTCAAGAAATCACGCAACAGAACTGCCGAGCGCGTCTGAATGAGCTTTGATGTGGCAACTTCAAAGCTGTTCTCGTTTGCAACGCGTTTAAATGGCCATTTTAGGTCTATCCTGAAAGAAAGGATACGGACTAAATTAAATTAGCCCCTAGGATATCGGGTTTGAATGGCCAATGTAGATCTGTTCCGAAAGAAAGGATACGGACTAAATTAAATTAGTCCCCAGGATATCGGGTTTAAATGGCCAATTTAGGTCTTTACTGAAAGAAAGGATACGGACTAAATTAAATTAGCCCCTATGTGATCTGAGTGTACATACCCGTTTTTGGCCCAGAAAAAGCAAAATTGATGGGGAATAAATCAAATTAGTCCCTAGGATATCGGGCTTGAATGGCCAATGTAGGTCTGTTCCGAAAGAAAGGATACAGACTAAATTAAATTAGCCCCTATGTGCTCTGGGTGTACATGCCCGTTTTTGGCCAAGTGAAAGCAAAATTAATGGGGACTAAATCAAATTAGTCCCCAGGATATCGGGCTTGAATGGCCAATTTAGGTCTATCATGAAAGAAAGGATACGGACTAAATTAAATTAGCCCCTATGTGATCTGAGTGTACATACCCGTTTTTGGACAAGTAAAAGCAAAATTGCTGGGGACTAAATTAAATTAGTCCCTAGGATATCGGGTTTGAATGGCCAATTTAGGTCTATCCTGAAAGAAAGGATACAGACTAAATTAAATTAGCCCCTATGTGCTCTGGGTGTACATGCCCGTTTTTGGCCCAGCAAAAGCAAAATTAATGGAGACTAAATTAAATTAGTCCTAGGGATATCAGTCTTAAGTGGTCATTTTAGGTATATCCTGAAAAAAGGATAGGGACTACATTAAATTAGCCCCTAGGATAACGGGCTTGAATGGCCATTTTAGGTTTATCCTGAAAAAAGGACAGGGACCAATTAGTCCCCCATGATTAGAACTCTCATGCCCCCCTTAAAGCTGTCCCCAAAGTGCCCTCCAAGACTAACCAAACCCCAGCCCCCAAAAAACGAAAATCTGGAAACACAGGGTTTTCCCAGAAAAGCTTGAGTTCTTGCCTAAAAATGTCGATATAAATAAAAAGGCTTTTCGCCAACGCGAAAAGCCTTTTTGCTCTTTTTCAAGCCGTTCTTTAAAGCTCATTAAATCACGATATTCGAGGCGTCGAAGCGTCCGGCGTCCATGCCGCAGTTCCTGGTGCAGAAGTGTGCGCACTCCCTGCAATCATCGTCATGATCCATAAGGGAAGCCGATAAACCCTGCCCAAAGGGCTTAAAGTTGGCGCAAGGCCTCATTCTAACCCTGTCAGCCGCAAAGCTGGACATGGGAAAACACCTTCCTTTCGTGTTCTATGCTTTCGTGTTCTCATGTTTTCGTGTTCTCATGCTTTCGTGTTCTCATGCTCTTTCGTTTATTGCTCTTGTCACTCTATTGCTCTTATCACTTCTATCGCCTCTTAGCGACAGAACAGCGCAAGCTTAGCGCTTTTCTGCCCTGTTTTAATATTTGCTTTAAAGGGCAAAAAAATCCTCCGCAACAAGGCAAAGCCTTGCCACGGAGGGTTCCCTTTGGCGATTTTCAGCGGCATGCAAAAGTCTCAAGCAGAAGTTTAATTAGCTCTTGCTAGCCTTTTGTAAATTTGGGCAATCCTATTAGCTGCCGTAGTCCTCAAGAACCTTGGCAAGCTTGTCCTCTCCTTCAACCTTTATCCCTTCCATGAGCCTTTTCTGCTCTTCGGTTGAAAGGGCGTAGATTGGCATTTCAGTCATTTCCTCAAGCGTTACTTTGCCAGCGCCTGAGGTGGAGAAGACAGCAATGTACTCGTCCTTGACGCCTAGAATGTAATTCTTGGCAGACGAGCCGGGGATGGTTTTTCTCAGCACAACTCTGGCGCTTGTGAACTCCATGATCTTCCATTCAAAGAACTGCTCCTGAAGCTTGTCCTCTGTCAGGTTCAAGAGGAAATATGGAGGGTCTTCAGCGCTTGTCTCAAGACGATCATCCCCTTGGTAATAATACTCGTATATGATCTTGGTGCTTGCAGTTATCCTTGCCGGCTCTGGCGCGGCGGTTGGCGTGGGCGCTGGCGTAACTGACGCGGATGCTACTGTTGCTTGCCTGGTGTTGGATTGCTCGGGCGATTCGGCAACAGAGCTTGAAAAAAGCGTGTATCCGATAAACACGCCCAGGCCGCAGACTGTTGCTCCAAGGCCTGCCACTATCAGCGCGAAATTTCTTGTCTTCATGAGGGTACCTCCATAGCTTGTACGGTATCTTTTTAGTAATTATTGCCAAAGCATGACACCTTTAATCACTCACATACATTCTTTATAAAAATTTTTTTCAAGCTTTGCAGCGCTGGATGCATGTTTTGGCGTATAGCCAATAATTGTCTGCGGCGATGGAAAAAACCTAGAAAAGTAAAAGCGAGTAGATTTGCGCACTCTTCCATGCTTAAAACTAATTATTGATAGGCACTATATTCCTTTGGGCTTGCGCCCATTGGATTTCTGCAAACTTACCAAAACGGCAGCGCCTGCGCTTGCGAGATCATGCGAGATATCCGGCGCTGACTTTCAAATTCTTTTCTGCCCTTGTCTATCAGACAAGCCGCGATCAAAAACAGGCGCACATATTCTCAGAACCTGCGCCATAAATTGCTAAGAGAGCTCTTTAGCCTTGGGGCAATATGAACGCTCATAAAAGCTGTATGAGCTCTCAAATTTCAAAGTTCCGAAGGCGCAAAGCCTTGCCGGGCTTGCCCGGGGGAGGGAGGCCTTTGATGAAGCCAGGCATATGGAGCAGGCTGTCAGGCATCGCAAAGCCGGTTTTGTTTGGGCTGCTGGTGGCGGCCGTTGTCATTTTAGCGCTAGAGTACTGCAGAAGGCCGAATGCTGAGGATCAAGAAAGGGAGGAGTACAATTCCAACCCTTTGCCTGAGGAAACTGAGCCTTTGATAGCGCCCTTCTATCCAACCATAAATACAATAGAACTTGTGGAAACAATGGCGGATAAGCTCAAATACCTGTACGCCATAGAAGATGGCGCTTATGTGACAGACGCTGACCTGGACATCAAGGGCGGCATTTCCATGAACATGGAGTCCAACCTGTCCGGGCCTGATCCAAAGGTCTTGATATTCCACACTCACTCAATGGAGTCCTACAAAGACGCGGTTCCGGGAAGCGACGAGGGCAGCGTGGTGGGACTTGGACGGCTGTTGGCTTGGATACTAGCAGAAGAGTACAATGTGATGAGCGTACATGACTCCGGAAAATATGACGTAGTGGACGGCAAGGAGCATAGGGACGGAAGCTACGGGCGAATGTCAGAGTCTGTTGAGAAGATCATTGAGAGGTACCCTACGATAGAAGTCGCGATAGACCTGCACAGGGATGGAGTGGATGAAAGCATTCACTTGGTGCAGGAGGTGAACGGGCTGCCAACAGCGAGAATGATGCTGGTTGAAGGGGTTGCCATGCTTGACGACAATGGAAAGCCAAAGCCGATACCGGATCTAGCGAACCCGTATGTAAAGGAAAACCTGGCGCTGAGCCTCCAGGTGCAGCTTGCGGCGAACGAGACATATCCGGGCTTGATGCGGATGATATACATCAAGCCTTACCGCTATAGCCTGTACATGCTTCCAAAGAGCGTCCTGGTCGAAGTCGGGGCGCAAAACAACACGGTCCAGGAAGCCAGAAACGCCATGTGGCCCTTGGCTCAGATTTTGATGTCTGTTCTGCAGGAAAAGGATTGACAAGAGCTAATATCCGAAAAGGATTGACAAGAGCTTATATCAAAAATATACTGCTTAATAGGAGTTTTAGGCTCACGCCCCAAAACTAAAAAAGCATGGCAGCCCTCGCTAACCCGAGGGCTGCCATGCGATAAAAATATTAGGGACGCCCAAGCTCCAGGCTTTAAGCTCGATTTTTCGATTATGCCAGGATTTTGCCGGCTCCGCCGGCAAAATCCCCGGCACTTTTGGAAGGACAAGCCGATACGCCTATCTGGCTTTTGGAGGAAAGACAAATGTACCGCGACCAGACTAAAATCAGAAACTTCTGCATCATTGCGCACATAGATCACGGGAAGTCGACGCTGGCTGACAGGCTTATAGAGAAGACCGGGCTGCTGACGCAGCGGGAAATGATGGCACAGGTTTTGGACACAATGGATCTTGAGAGGGAAAGGGGGATAACAATAAAAGCCCAAGCTGTCCGCCTGGTGCACAAAGCCCCTTCGGGAGAAGAGTACATCCTGAACCTCATAGACACCCCTGGACATGTTGACTTCAACTACGAGGTCTCAAGAAGCCTGGCCGCGTGCGAGGGAGCGCTCCTTATTGTGGACGCCGCGCAGGGGGTTGAGGCGCAGACCCTGGCCAACGTCTACCTGGCTCTAGAAAGCGGGCTGGAAGTTGTTCCCGTGATCAACAAGATCGATCTGATAAGCGCCAACCCTGACGGAGCGGTGAAGGAAATTGAGGACATCATAGGGATACCGGCGGCGGACGCGCCCAGGATCTCGGCCAAGAACGACATCAACATAGACCAGGTTTTCACAAGGATAATAGAAAGCATCCCAGCGCCTAGCGGCGACCCGGAAGCGCCGCTGCGGGCAATGGTCTTTGACAGCGTATATGACGCGTACAAAGGCGTCATGGTCTTTGTCAGAGTGGTTGACGGAGAGGTGAAAAAAGGGGTTAGCGCCTTCTTCATGGCGGTCGGAAAAAGCTATGACGTTGTTGAAGTCGGCTTTTTCGCGCCTGGCAAGTTCATCCCGTGCGATCAGCTGCAAGCCGGTGATGTCGGATATATCGCCGCAAGCATAAAAAATGTCGGAGACACCCGCCCTGGCGACACTGTTACGGAAACCGGAAGAAGAACCCCGGAGCCTTTGCCTGGCTACAAGAAAGTCAACCCAATGGTCTATTGCGGCATATTCCCGGCTGACGGAGCGAAGTACCAGGATCTGAGAGACGCGCTTGACAAGCTGAAGCTAAATGACGCGTCATTGCAGTTCGAGCCCGAAAACTCAACCGCCCTTGGCTTTGGGTTCAGGTGCGGCTTCCTGGGGCTTCTTCACCTGGAGATCATACAGGAGAGGCTGGAGCGGGAGTACAACCTGGATCTGGTCACGACAGCGCCTAGCGTCATCTACAAGATCCACTTGAAAAACGAAGACGTGATTGAGCTTTCAAACCCATCCGACATGCCTGACCCGTCAAACATCCTGTCAATGGAAGAGCCGATAGTCAAAGCCGAGATCATGCTTCCCAAAGAGTACATCGGGGCTATTATGGAGCTGTGCCAGCAAAGGCGAGGCGAGTACATGGGCATTGAGTACCTGGAGGAAACCCGGGCGCTTCTCAAGTATGAGCTGCCTTTGAACGAGATCATATACGACTTTTTTGACGCGCTAAAGTCCAGGAGCAGAGGCTACGCCTCTTTTGACTACGAGCTTGTGGGATACAAGGAGTCTGAGCTTGTTAAGCTGGACATACTGGTAAACCATGAGGTGGTTGACGCGCTCTCCTTTGTTGTCCACGCTGCTGGCGCTTACGACAGAGGGCGGAGGATCGCCGAAAAGCTGAAGAAAGAAATTCCAAGGCACCTGTTCGAGGTTCCCATACAGGCCTGCATAGGGAGCAAGATAATAGCCAGGGAAACTGTATCCGCTCTTCGCAAGGACGTCTTAGCCAAGTGCTACGGCGGCGACATCACGAGAAAGAAAAAGCTTTTGGAGAAGCAGAAAGAGGGAAAGAAGCGCATGCGCCAGATCGGCAGCGTGGAGGTTCCCCAGCAGGCGTTTATGAGCGTTCTGAAGCTGGAAGAGGAATAGGCCGAGCTTTGCTCGGGGTATTATAAAGATTTTTATAGAAATAATTTTACGCTCGCACCCAAAGCCCTTAAGCAAGCCGCGCGGCTTGCTTTTTTGGCTAACGGCGAAGCCCTTTATCGGCTTTGCCGCGATGCGGAGAAATCCGCTTTGTGTTCAGGCAAAAATTCTTAGCCTTTGATCGCAGCAACTCATAATACGTTACACCTTCTGAAATACAACCCAAGAAACGCCTTATCCCATCAAAACTCATGCGAGAGGAAAACTTATGGCATTGCCAGACGGAAGCGCCCCGGGCATATATATTCACATCCCGTTCTGCTTAAAAAAATGCTCGTATTGCGACTTCCTTTCGTTTCCAGCAGGGCCAGGATCAGGAGAGCTTTTCCGATCCTACACGGACGCTTTGATCCATGAAATGGATGAAAGATGCGGACTTTTGCCCGCGCCAGCCGATACTATATACGTGGGAGGCGGGACTCCTACAGTGCTGCCTCTTGAATCGCTTTCGCGAATTTTGGAAAAGTCTTTCGCTTTCGCAACCCCTTGCTGTGAGGTTACAATAGAAGCAAACCCTGCTACCATATCCCGTGACGCGCTCGCGGCGCTTCGCGCGCTGGGCGCCAACAGGCTTAGCGTCGGAATGCAGTCCATTTTCGACGACAAGCTTAAAATCCTCGGGCGGGCGCATACGTTTGGCCAATTCCTTGAATCCTACGAGGACGCCTTGGCGGCTGGCTTTGACAACATAAGCCTTGACCTGATGTACGCCTTGCCAGGCCAAACCCTGCAAGAATGGGAAGAGAGCATACGTCTTGCGGCAAGCCTTTCGCCAAGGCACATCTCCGCCTATAGCCTGTCCATTGAAGAGGGGACGCGCTTCTGGGATCTGGCGGAGGCTGGCCTTCTCCAAAAGGCGGACGAAGACGCCGATCTCGAAATGAGCCACATGGCGGCGGCTCTTTTGGGAGAGCTTGGATATGAGCAATATGAGATCTCGAACTATGCCCAGCCAGGGTTCTGGTCCAGGCACAACAGCAAGTACTGGAAAAGGATTCCCACGCTAGGCCTAGGGCTTGGGGCCCATTCGTTTGCCGGCGGGAAACGGTGGTCAAACACCAGGGACATGAAGGAGTACATTGACAGGGACTTTGGCATGCGCGGGCTTGAGGATTTGAGCCGATGGGATGAAATCCAAGAGACGGTCTTCCTGGGGCTTAGGCTTAACGAAGGAATAAGCCTTCAGGATTTTTTGGACAGGTTTGGAGAATCCTTCGAATCCGTCTTCAAAGGGCCGCTTGAGAAAATGGAGAAGCTAGGCGCTGTTAGCAGGGCCGGCGGCAGGCTCAGGCTTGCGCCAAGAGGCAGGGATGTCTTAAATGCGGTAATGGCAGAGTTTTTATGCCAGTGAGCGTTAAAAAAATAAGGGGGCTGTCGCGGAGGCTGGGGCTGATGACAAAAAAGAAAAAAAAGCTTGATTTGAACGCCATGCTTGCTGAAGCCGGAACCACGCTAGGGTACCCCGCACTGAACATGGTTCTGCCCTTCACAGCCGAGCCGCTTTGCTTCCTGTACCAAAGATTGCGCGGAAACACATACCTGGACCTGATGTCTTACGAGGAGAGGCAGGCGTTCCTGAAGTCCTCCATACACCCCTTGACCGTGATATTCTGGAGTTCGGTGATATGCCTGGCTATTGTGATCCCGCTTAACTTGAGGCATTGGAGGATTATTAAATTTTTTTCCAGCAAGATAAGCTTGTCAAGCGCCATTTTGTGCCTGGCGCTTGGGATCAGCCTGCAGCTTTTGGCCACTGGCGCGATACGGATGTCAAACCCTGACGAGATAGTCTACTATGGCGCAAGCTTCCCGCTTGCCGTCTTTGTCTCGGGAATTGTGGCGCCTGCGGCCCAGGAGCTGATGTTTCGGGCAAATGTTTACGAATCCTTGAAATACAACATGCATTGGGGCTTCGCGGTTGTTCTTCAGGCCATTATATACGCCTTGTTTCGCTCAGACTTCGTCCAGGCGCCTGCGGCGCTTGTCACGGGCTTGGCTTTTGGCTTGGCGTTTGAATGGACCGGCAGCATCTGGGCGCCAGCCATAGCGCATTTCGGATACGGAGTCTTGGGCGCCATAATCGCAACCGGAGACGGGGAATATGCAGGGTATGAAGCGTCGCTGGTCTTTCCGTTTCTCATGTTTGCCGCGCTTGTTGCTATGACGCTTGCGAAGCTTAGATCCGAAGGATCGGTGAATGAGTGAATTGTTGGGTGAAAGCGAGAAATTTTAAAAACAAGAAATAAGCAAGAAATAAAAAAAGCAAGAAATAAATAAAAAGGGCTCTGCGTCTGCCGCGAAACGTCATGGCCTGATGTTGCATGTTCGAAAAATATGGAGTACGACGTCCTGTAAGAGAAAGTCCTGCAAGGAAAAAGTTAAGAGAAAAGAAACAAGAGACAAAAAATAGAAAATATAAACCCAAAATCAAAACCCCAAAAACCAAAACCAAAAAGCCGCAAGCCTCCAGGCTCGCGGCTGCATGCCGCTTCGGGGCTTGTCCACCAACCATTAATTCGCAAACAAAAAGAGAGGGATTCCCCTCTCCCAAATATGCCGGCTTGCGCCGCGTTGCCGCTTTTGAAGCCAGCCAGGCCGCTTGGCGAAAAAAATATTCTTGGCGCGGCTTTTTCATCCCCGATACAAGAGGGGCTGGATCTGCCTGCCATTTAGCGCCTCAGCTATCGTCTCTTTGACAAGTGGCGCGTGGCAGACCAGGGAGCGGGTTTTGCCTATGGGATCGTCCTGGAAGAACGGAACAAAGTAGATATTTCGCGTGTTCAACAGAATCCCTATGCTTTTGGCGTTTCCGCTTAGCCCGTCATTTGTGGACACGCCTATTATAACCGGGCGCTCGTTTCTGAGATGGGCCTTTACGGCCAAAGTGACTGAAGTGTCAGCTATTCCTGCAGCCAGCTTTGCCAGGGTGTTGCCTGTGGCTGGAAGCACGACAAGAACATCCAGCAGCTTCTTTGGCCCTATGGGCTCAGCCTGCTGCAATGTCTCAATGGGAAGCTTGCCCGTGATCTCGAAAAGCCTTGCCTGAATTGATTCAGCGCTCTGGAACCGGGTGTCCAAGCCGCTGACGCTTGGAGACAATATGGGAAATATCTCGCATCCGGCTTCTTTTAGGGATGAGATCTGGTCAAACAGCTGGGGTATTGTGCAAAAAGAGCCGGTCAAGGCCCAGCCCGCCTTTGCGCCTCTTAGCCTTTCAAGCATTTGCGTCTCCTTCTTTCGAGTGTTTGCCTGTTTTTTAAAGCAAAAGGCTGCTTTTCTTTTTCTTTCAAGCAATAGCGTTTAATCTTTCAGGCGTTTGCCTTTTAACTTTCAAGCGTTAGTCTTTTAGCCTTTCAAGCAATATCCTCTAAATCTTTCAAGCGCCTGCCTCTATCTCTTTCAACCAATGCATTCCAATTCTCTCAGGATGTTCTTCACAGTCAGCAGAATGTATCTCGCGGCGGTAAGCGGCGCCACTTTTCCTGGAAGGGACGGGGCGAAGATCACGTTTGCCCCTTGGTTTCTGCAGGCCTGCACATCTATCCCAAAAGGCTTTGACGCCAGCTCTATCACAAGCGTCTCTTTGCGGATGAGCCTTGTCAGCTGGGCGTCTATCACGACAGACGGGATTGTGTTTATGATGATGTCCGCCTTGCCCAGGGCGGCTTTCAAGTCCTCAAGGCTTTTGATGTTGACAGGCTGGCAACCCAAAGCTTCGGCCAGCGCCAGATCCCCTGGCTTTCTTGCAGCTACGCTGACATAAGCGCCTAGGCCCAGGAGCATCTTTGACAAGACTTTTGAGATCCTTCCGAATCCCGTTACTAAGATCTTGCTCTGGTGCAAGGTGAATGGAGTGTTCTCCATGGCTGTTTGGATTGCGCCCTCGGCTGTGGGGATGGCGTTTAGCATCGCCATTTCCTCTCTTTCAAGGAGATCCAGGGCCAGAACCCCTCGCTCCTTGGCAAGCCTTAGCGCGTCCCTGTTAAGCCTCCCGCCCATTATGGCAGCCTCTTCCCGGACTGATTGGAAAAGCTCTGCCAGCGACATGGAGGCGGCGCTAAACGGCATGTTAAGCTCTTGGCCGTTGCTAAAAGGTATAGGGCCTATAATGATGTCCGAGTTTCTGACGGCCTCTGCCAGGTCTTTCGCGCTTTCCGGCAAATCCGAAAAGCCAGCCAAGCCGACGTCCAGCCCCTCTCCAAGCATGAGCTTGTAAAGGTGGGCGCTTCTGGCGTCGCCTCCAAGAACAAGAAACCTCATTCTCTCGCCTCCCTTTGTGGCGCCCTGCGGCATGGCCATCCCGAAGCAGGCGCTTTAACACTGATTTCGCGCCTTTTGTTATATATAGGAATGGCGACTTGCAAGGCAGGGCAAAGCCCTTGAATGCTATATGATATGTCCAGAGAAGTTGGTGTGACACTTCGTCTTAGGGCCGGGCTCTGCCCGGGCCTAAGACGCGGGTTTTGGGGTTTGGGGTTTTGGTTTTTGGGGTTTGGTTTTGGGGTTTGGGTTTTGGGTTTTGGTTTTGGATCCTGCATTCAAAGGCTTTTGCACCCCAATCCATACCACTTCAATTGCTAATGTTTACCAGGAATCAAAAGGCTAACGCCGGAAAAGCTAACAGTGCATTTCCCAATATTCATCCTGCAAGTTCGAAGCGGGAAATCATAGAATCTCGCTAGAGCATGGAATCAATGCTTTGATTCTTGCTTTCGCCAATCCGATGGCCGAGCTTTGCGCTCAAGACTTATTGCTTCTTTGACCGATGGTCGATATGGGAATATAAAACAAATCTATCACATATCCGCTAATATAAACACTTTTGGGAAAGGCAGCAAGATCCGCTAGCTAAGCCCGCTATCTCAACCGTACGGGCATGTTAAAGCGCTGTTAAACAGCGCCAAAGACGCAGCCCGAAAAAATTTTTTCTTGCCAGATATAGCCAGAAACATTGCGATTTTAGAAAACAGCCCAAACTTATTAGAGAAATCAAGCCTTTGCCGGATGCGATACGCTTTCGCCTCTTCCCTATTTATTTTCAAAAACACTTGACAGAGGCTCTATCAAGTGTTATTTTTATATTATTAGTTAGCACTCAATTGGGGCGAGTGCTAACAGCTCCGAGGGGTTGGTGAGCATGCTGCTGAACGACAGGAAAATCAAGATTCTTGAAGCGATCATCAACGATTACATTCAGACCGCAGAGCCCATCGGCTCGAGGACAATTGCCAAGAAGTACGACATGGGCATAAGCTCGGCCACTATCAGGAACGAGATGAGCGATCTGGAGGACATGGGTTTCATAGTCCAGCCCCACGCTTCGGCCGGACGGATACCTACTGACAAGGGATACCGCTTCTTTGTGGACTCACTCATGCGCAGGCGGGAGCTAAGCGATGAGGAGGCCCAATTCCTGCAAAGCGTGATTGCCAACAACATAAGCCAGATCGACTACATGATGCAGGAGACAGCGAAAGCCATAGCTGCGCTTACAAAGTGCGCGACAATAGTCTCAGAGCCGCAGGTCAAGAAGGCCCGGATAAAGAAAGTCCAGTTTGTTCCAGTGGACGAGCGGGCTTTTGTAATGGTTTTAGTGACAGACACAAAAGTGGTCAAAAACCACATGGTCTATGTCGACCGCGCTGTGGATCCGCTAGCCTTGGCTGGCCTGTCGGCTTTGATGGACAGCGGCCTTTTGGGCAAGTCGTCTGAGGACATCACCAATGATTTCGCGGCCTCAATGGCCAGGCTGGCTGGGAGCGACTATGACGTCGCCTTGGCTGCCTTGCGCTGCGTGAGCGAGGTGATGAAGACCGAGGATGACATTCAAATATACACAAGCGGCATAAGAAATATCTTAAGCTTTCCCGAGTTTTCCGACCTGGAGAAGGCGAAGGCCATGTTCCAGGCCTTGGAAGAGAAGGATATGCTTATAACTCTCCTTGGCAAGTCGTCAAATGACAAGATACAAGTCTTGATAGGCCAGGAAAACAGCTTGGAGCTGCTGTATGACTGCAGCGTAATAAAGGCCTCCTATAGCGCCAGCGGGCAGAACTTTGGCTCGATTGGCATAATAGGGCCAAAAAGGATGGACTACTCCCAGGCGGTCGCTGTGCTTGGCGGCATTCTTAAGCACATAAACGCTGTCTTGAAGGCGATTTCCGGGAGATAACAGGCGAAAGCCTGTATTATGCAAGCAAAAATGCGTTTCATGTTTTTATTTAGCAAGCCGCCTCCTTGCGGCTTATGGGAGTGAAGCCGAGTGAAAAAATGGAAGGAAGTCCCCTTTGAAGAGCCTGCAGCGGACGCTCCTGAAACTGTGGTGGAGGAAGCCGCAGATTCGACTGCGCCAGAAGAGCCCCAAGCGCCTGAGCTTGAGGTCATAGAGACGCTGGACTACAAGGCGCTTTATGAGGCCAGCGATAAGCAGAGGGCCGAGCTGATGGACCGGCTGATGCGGACTATGGCCGACTTCGACAACTTCCGCAAGCGCGTCGCCAAAGAGAAGCTAACAATCTTTGATGACGGCGCCAGGGATGCGCTTGAAAAGCTCCTGCCAGTATTCGACAACCTTGATCGCGCCATGGAAGCGCCTGAAGGCACAGGCGACTCGCTGCGCAAAGGAATAGAAATGACTCAGAGGCAGCTTGGCGAGATCCTTAAAAACGCTGGGCTGGAACCAGTGCCAGCCGTAGGCCAGCCATTTGATCCGAACATGCACCACGCAGTGGCGCACGTGGAGGATGAGGCGGTTGGAGAAAGCGTTGTTGTAGCTGAGCTTTTGAAGGGCTACAAGTACAAGGACAAAGTGCTGAGGCCCAGCATGGTCAAGGTTGCGAACTAGGAGCATATCCCAAAATTAAAACCAGCTTTTATTGGAATTTTGGGATATGCACTCGGAGCATATCCAAAGCAAAGCCTGATCCGAAACAAGAAAAGCCTGATCTGACACAAAGCAAAAAAAGAAAAACAATATAAGGAGGATGCTTCATGGGAAAGATAATAGGCATTGACTTGGGAACGACAAACTCCTGCGTAGCCGTGATGGAAGGCGGCCAGCCTGTTGTGATAGCGAACACCGAGGGCATGAGGACAACCCCTTCAATCGTGGGATTCACCAAGGCCGGAGAGAGGCTTGTGGGAGAAACCGCCAAGCGCCAGGCGATCACAAACCCGGACAACACAGTGAGCTCAATCAAGCGCAAAATGGGCTCTGACTACAAGGTTTCAATTAACGGCAAAGGGTATTCTCCGCAGGAAATTTCAGCCATGATACTTCAAAAGATGAAAGCGGACGCCGAAGGATACCTTGGCGAGACTGTCACTGAGGCTGTAATAACAGTCCCCGCGTACTTCACCGACAGCCAGCGCCAGGCTACCAAGGACGCTGGAAAAATCGCCGGCCTTGACGTGAAGAGAATCATCAACGAGCCTACGGCGGCAGCGCTGTCCTATGGCCTTGACAACGAGAAAGAGCAGAAGATCATGGTCTATGACCTGGGCGGCGGAACATTTGACGTGTCAGTCATAGATATCGGAGACGGAGTAATCGAGGTTCTTGCCACAAGCGGAAACAACCGCCTTGGCGGCGACGACTTTGACGAGAGGGTTATCAAGCACCTTGTCGCGGAATTCAAGAAGGCTGAAGGCATTGACCTGTCGCAGGACAAAATGGCCGTGCAGCGCTTGAAAGAGGCGGCTGAGAAGGCCAAGAAAGAGCTTTCTACCGTAACGTCAACAAACATCAACCTTCCATTTATCACAATGAACCAGGATGGCCCGAAGCATTTGGACATCACGCTCACCAGGGCGAAATTTGAGGAGCTTATCCATGACCTGGTTGACGCCACCGCAGGTCCGGTCAGAACAGCCCTTAAAGACGCTGACATCCAAGCTTCCGAGCTTGACAAGGTTCTCTTGGTTGGCGGATCCACCCGTGTTCCAGCGGTCCAGGAGCTTGTCAAAAAGCTCACAGGCAAGGAGCCCTTCAAGGGAATCAACCCGGACGAATGCGTCGCTCTTGGAGCCTCTATCCAAGGCGGAAAGCTTTCCGGAGACGCTGGAGCGGGAAACATACTCCTTTTGGATGTAACGCCGCTATCTTTGGGAATTGAGACCTTGGGCGGAGTAAGCACCAAGCTTATCGAGAGGAACACAACCATACCCGCAAACAAGTCACAGACATTCTCAACGGCTGAGAACAACCAGACCGCTGTTGACATACATGTTCTGCAAGGCGAGCGCCCGCTTGCAAGGGACAACAAGACCCTTGGAGAGTTCAGGCTTGACGGAATAGCCCCGGCGCCAAGAGGCATCCCCAAGATCGAGGTCATGTTTGACATTGACGCCAACGGCATAGTCCATGTTTCCGCCAAGGATCTTGGAACAGGCAAAGAGCAGAAGATCACGATCACGGCCAGCACGAACCTTTCAGAGTCAGAGATTGACCGCGCGGTGAAAGAAGCTGAGCAGTACGCCGAAAGCGACAAGAAGCGCAAAGAGGCCATTGACGCCAAGAACTCCGCTGACTCTCTCATATTCCAGACAGAGAAGCTGCTCCAAGACCTTGGCGACAAGGTTTCAGACACTGACAAAACCGCCCTTGAAGCAGAGCTTTCCAGGTTCAAGAGCGTAAACGACAGCATGAAAGCCGACAGCATGTCAGAGTCCGACTCCAACACGCTCCAGGCTGCTGTGGAAGGCTACACCAAAGTGCTTAACGACTTCTCCACAAAGCTGTACCAGAACGCCGGGCCGCAAGACCAGGCAGGCTATGCCCCGGGAGCGGGCCAAGGACCGGACGACGGCCCTGACGACGATGAATTTGTGGACGGTGACTACACCGAGAAATAGAGCGGGCATGCCCGCGTTTTGCGGCGATTCATGCCCGCTTTGCGGGCATGAATCGCTTAGGCATATCCCCAATTTCATATTGGTGCTGGAAATGATTTTGGGATATGCTCTACGCACTAGCGCATTTATGATGGGATGGTCTTATGGCTGAAAAGAGAGATTATTATGAAACTTTGGGGGTAGGCAAAAGCTCGTCTGATGACGAGCTGAAAAAGGCGTACCGCAAGATGGCCAAGCAATACCACCCTGACGTCAACCCTGGAGACGCCAACGCTGAGGAGAAGTTCAAGGAGATAAGTGAGGCTTACGGAGTGCTGAGCGATCCGCAGAAGAGGTCCGCCTATGACCAGTACGGGCACGCGGCGTTCGATCCCGGAAGCGGAGGCGGCGGAGGCGGCGGATTCTATTCCAACAGCTTTGACATGAACGACATCTTCTCAAGCGTGTTTGGCGGCGGAGGATTCGAGGACTTTTTTGGGGGGTCATCAACCCGCAGGAGAAATGGGCCAAGAAATGGCGCTGACATAACCGCTAACATCCAAATCAAGTTTGAAGAGGCTGTTTTCGGAACGCAAAGGGACATAAAAGTGCAAAGCCGAGCAGCCTGCCCCACATGCAAAGGAACTGGCGCGAAGCCTGGAACGTTTGCCGAGAACTGCAGAACCTGCGGAGGAAGCGGGCAGGAAAGGCACCAGGTGCAAACGCCTTTGGGATACATGACAACAACCAGGGTCTGCAGCTCTTGCCACGGAGAGGGCAAGATAATAAAGACCCCATGCCCGGACTGCAAGGGCGTGGGAACCATAGCTGACGAAAAGACGCTTCAGGTCACAATACCAAAGGGCATCGACAACGGCATGACTGTCCGCTTAAGCGGAAAGGGCCACCCAGGGGAGCGCGGCGGGATGCCTGGGAACCTCCTCATAAACGTCTATGTGCAGCCCCACAAAGTGTTTGCCAGAGACGGCATGAACCTGCATCTTGACATGCCGATAACATTTGTCCAGGCCGCCCTGGGCGACGAAATAATGATCCCGACCCTGGAGGGCGAGGAGAAGCTTACCATTAAGCCAGGAACCCAGCCCAACACTGTGGTTAGCATCAGGGGCAAAGGCATTCCCAACGTAAAGAATTCGCGCATGCTTGGCGATCTAGTTGTAAAGCTTGTGGTCAACGTCCCGACTCAGCTCTCAGAGCGCCAAAAGCAGAAGCTTCGCGAGTTCGGCGAGGAAATGGGCGAGGAAAACAAGGATGTAAAGAAAAACATCTTTGACAAGATAAAGTGGAAAAACTAGAAGTCTGTCTCTGGGACTGCGGCGCCATGGGCGCGTTTTTTTAAAGGGAGAATCGCCTAGCGGCGGCTCTCCCTTTTTGGCCCTTTTTTAGAGCGAGCATCGAGTTTGCAATGCCCTGCTCAGCGCCATGCGCCCAACTTGCGACCGCTCTAAATAACGCGCGTATTACCCCTCTTGGGAATTTAGGCCATGAAAAGCGGAGGCTGCCACATTAAAATGTTTCTCAAGAGCTTTCATGAGAGCCGTTAAAAGCCGATAAGGCTTATGTGGCTTTTGATCCTTGCCAGGCAACGTTTGGCAGCTGGCTGCGAATTCCTGTTTTTGCATTGGCTCAAGCGCGTTTTTGGGCATACTATAGTCATATCCCGAAACGCTTAAAACGCCTAAAGGGCTTGTTTCAAGCTTTGGCGCTTAAACGGGATATGCGGGCGCTTTTGGGGTTTGGCATGGCATCAAAAAGTTGGATCAGGCGCGCCTACGGGCGTGACGCAATGTGAGAGAGCATTCATATTCAGTGTGCGATGATCGGCAAGTGATCGTCTGCATAACGCAATCTGCAGCGCCAGGCGCGCTAAAGCGTGCGCATGGCGCAATAATCGCGAGATTAAAATCGCGTGAAAAGCTGTCAAGGACAGTTCGGATGCTGGCTCCAACCGGCTTGACAATGCGGGGAATTCGACTTTTTTTGCGCAGCAAAGCTTGCTTTTGCGCGAAAAGCCGCGTGAAAAAGCTTGGCGCCTATGTACAAAGTCTTGATTAACCTGTATAATAAGGCGGGAATAAAATTTGGAGGGATTCTAATGGCAAAGCTGAAAGTAGCCGTGCTCACGGGCGGGGGCGACGCTCCTGGACTTAACGCGGTGATTTACGCGCTGACCAGGACCTGCATCAAGATGGGCCATGAGGTCATCGGCTACAAATTTGGATACAAGGGCCTTTACAGAAACGAGAGCGTTGTTCTCGACAAGGAAGCCACTTCAGGCATCCTTCACAAAGGCGGCACAATCCTCTACGCTTCGAACAAGGACAATCTTTTTGATTACGCAGTCGAGGAGAACGGGCAGCAGGTCAAAAAGGACGTCTCCCACGTGGCGATAGAGAACATGAAAAAAGAGGGAGTCGACGTCCTGGTTGTCCTTGGAGGGGACGGGACGCTTACAAGCGCGAGGGATTTTGCCCGCAGAGGGGTCAACGTCATAGGGATACCGAAAACCATTGACAATGACCTCATGAGCACGGAGCAGACCTTTGGCTTTGACTCCGCTGTCAACATCGTGACAGAGAACCTGGGCAGGCTCCACACCACCACGGAAAGCCACCACAGAGTCATGGTTGTTGAGGTCATGGGCCGCTCCGCTGGCTGGATAGCCTTGCAGTCAGGCATCGCAGGCTCTGCTGACGTCATACTTATCCCCGAGATCCCGTACAGCATCGACAAGGTCGTGGAAAAGATCAAAGAGAGGGATCAGCGCGGGAAATTCTTCACGATCATAGTCGTCACTGAAGGCGCCAAGGAGAAGGGCGGAGAAGCTGTTGTAGGAAAGTACGTCAAAGACAGCCCGGATCCGATCCGCTACGGCGGGATCGCCGCAAAGATAGCCGACGAGCTGGAGAAGCGGGTTACCTCGGAAGTCAGGTCCTGCGCCCTCGGGCACATACAAAGAGGCGGAGACACGTCCGCGTTTGACAGGGTTCTGTCCGTTCGCTACGGCGTGGCGGCGGCCGAACTCATAGAGGCTGGCAAGTTCGGCAACATGGTTTGCCTCAAGGACAACAAAATGAGCTACATCAGCCTTGAAAACGTGATAGGGACAACCAGGCAAGTCGACCCGCAGGGCGAGCTTGTAAAGGTTGCGAGGAATTTGGGGATTGAATTCGGGGACTAAAGCTGTCCAAAGGGACTAGGAATTGAAAGCGCTTGCTGGGGCAAGAGCTTGCCTGATTGCTTGCCGCTGCCCGCGTTGGACGGGCCGATCCGCCAGGCAGGCGAGTTTTTTTGCAGGCTGCAGCAAGGCAAAACTTTGGCGCCCTGGGGTGATCGGGCGCCGAAAAGCGGGCGAAAACATGCTTTTTGCTCGCGGCATACACTAGAGTTGCACTCATAAAAAAAGCGCCCCAAAATTTTTAAATGCTTTGGATTCTTAAGTTTTGGGATATGCTCTAAAAACAAGACAAGATAAGCGCGCTTTCTGGCGCCACAGCGCCAGAAAGCGCATAAAAGCCCAAAGGGGCCAACTGGAAGAGGTTCTCCCTCTTCCGGCTGGCTTTGGCTTGCAAAGGGTGTGCATATGAATATTCTCGAAATGATTTTTGGCAACTACAGCCAAAAGGAAATCCGCAGGATCAGCAAGGTCGTTGACGAGATAGAAGAACTGGCCCCCAGGTTTGAGAAGTTGGCTGACGAGGATTTTCCGGCGTTTACCGAAGAGCTCAAGAAGCGCCTGGAAGATGGCGCGACTTTGGACGAGCTGCTGCCTGAGGCGTTTGCCGCTGTTCGCGAGGCGTCCAAGCGGGCGCTTGGCATGACGCCTTTTAGGGTTCAGCTAATGGGCGGAGTGCTTCTTCACCAGGGCAGGATATCCGAGATGAGGACAGGCGAAGGAAAAACCCTTGTGGCGACTCTTCCCTTGTACCTGAACGCTCTTGAAGGCAAAGGGGCGCATCTGGTGACAGTCAACGACTACCTGGCGCAGCGCGACTCTGAATGGATGGGCGCAATCTACAACTTCCTTGGCCTGTCAGTGGGGGTCATACTCCATGACCTGGAGCCTAGGCAGAGGCAGGAAGCGTATAACTGCGACATCACCTACGCGACCAACAATGAGCTGGGGTTTGACTATCTCAGGGACAACATGGTGGCGAAGAAAGAGGACATGGTTCAAAGAGGGCTGCATTTCGCCATAATAGATGAGGTTGACTCGATTCTCATTGACGAGGCCAGAACCCCTTTGATCATATCAGGATCTGGAACGAAGAGCACGAAGCTGTATGAGGTTGCCGACAACTTTGTCAAAAACCTGAAGGCTGGCCGGATCGTAAATGAGAAGGAAGCCATGAACCCGATGATCCGGGCGGAGCTTATTGAAGAAGGCGACTATGTCTCAGACGAAAAGGCGAAGAGCGTAGCGCTGACCCAAGAGGGCGTGAAAAAGGCAGAGCGGTTCTTCGCTGTGACAAACCTGTCGGATCCGGAGAACATGGAGCTTTTGCACCACATCAACAACGCGCTGAAAGCCAACTCCCAGATGCACATAGACAAGGACTACGTTATCAGCGAGGGAACAGAGATCATTATAGTTGACGAGTTCACCGGCCGCCTCATGCACGGCAGGAGGTACTCTGACGGTTTGCACCAGGCGATAGAGGCGAAGGAGAAGCTGAAGGTCCAGAGGGAGAGCCGAACCCTGGCTACCATCACTTTCCAGAACTTTTTCAACAGGTACACAAAGAAGGCTGGCATGACAGGAACCGCTCTAACAGAGGAAGGCGAGTTCAGGGAGATCTACGGAATGGACGTTGTGGCTGTCCCGACCAACATGCCAGTGATAAGAATTGACAACCCCGACAGCGTATATAAGACAGAGAAAGGAAAGCTTAACGCGGTTGTCAAGGACATCGTGGAGGCGCACAAGAAAGGGCAGCCTGTCCTTGTCGGCACGATAAGCATTGAAAAGTCAGAGCAGCTAAGCGAGTACCTAAAGCGCGAAGGCGTGAAGCACCAGGTCCTAAACGCCAAGTTCCACGCCGCTGAAGCTGACATCATAGCCCTTGCGGGACGAAAAGGCGCTGTGACCATAGCCACGAACATGGCTGGCCGCGGAACTGACATCAAGCTCGAAGAAGGGGTTCAGGCCCTTGGGGGCTTGAAGATAGTAGGCACGGAGAGGCATGAGTCAAGGCGAATAGACAACCAGCTTCGCGGACGATCAGGCAGGCAGGGCGATCCAGGCGAGTCCCGCTTTTACATCTCCCTTGAGGATGACCTGATGAGGCTCTTTGGCGGAGAGCGCGTAATGGGCATAATGGACGGCCTGAAGATCCCTGAGGATGAGCCCCTGGAGCACGGCATGCTCTCAAAGGCCATTGAGAACGCGCAGAAGCGAGTTGAAGGCAACAACTTCTCAACCAGGCGCCATTTGCTGCAGTATGACCAAGTGATGAACGAGCAGAGAGAGATCATCTACGCTGAGAGGATGAAAGTCCTTGACGAGATGGATCTCAAGGAAAACATCCAGCAAATGCTCAAAGAAGTGATAGAAAGAGGAGTGGAGCGCTTCAGCGCCGAAGCCGACCATGCCGAGGACTGGAACTTCATTGGCCTAAACGAGTACCTCATGCCCATCTTCCACAAGAATGTGGCTGTATTCACCAAGGAAGAGCTTGAGAACATGACCAAGGAAGATCTTGTCGACGCCCTTTTTGAGCAGGCGAAGGTCTGCTATGACCAGAAAGAGGCGGAAGTGGTTCCGGATGTAATGCGCAAGATCGAGCGGGCAATGCTCCTGAGATCCATAGACATCAAGTGGATGAGCCACATAGACGACATGGAGCAGATGCGCCAAGGCATAAATCTCCGCGCTTACGCGCAGAGGGATCCGCTAGTCGAGTACAAGTTCCTGAGCTTCGAGATGTTTGACGAGATGAGCTTCAACATCAAGCAAGACACCATCTTCCTGATTTTCAACGCCAGGACCAAAGAGCAGGAGAGAGAGCCTGTAGTCAAGGAAATGTTCACCAACCGAGATGACTCTTCTGTGAAGAAGCCTGCGAAAAAGAAAATTGTGAAGATAGGCAGAAACGATCCCTGCCCATGCGGATCCGGGCAAAAGTTCAAGCAGTGCCACGGCAAGAGCGAAGAGACCATCAAAGAGCTTGAGGTTATTCTTGGCAGGAAGTCAACGCCAAGCAAAGGCAAGGCGATATAAAGCTTGGCTTGCCCCGCAGGGGCAAGCCAAGCCGGCATAGCCGGCTCGCCGGCTCAGGTTTTTGCCTTGTCTCTTGCGCTTCAAGCACTAAATTTTGCATTATCATTTTCTTTTAAAAACCGTGAGCTATAATTATGGAGGTTGTTGTTGTGCTGCTGGAAGAGTTGATGCAGGAATTAGGAACGTACGGAAAGAAGATAGAGGAAATGGGGGATTCACTTTGACGTCCCTGGCGCGACGGCAAGGGTAGCATCCCTGGACGAGAGGCTTTCGGATCCTGCGATCTGGACTGACATGGAAGCGATGCAGAAGATCCAGCAGGAGTCAAAGCTTCTCAGAGGTAGGCTGGAGACATACGAAAAGCTCAAGCGGGACTTTGAGGACGCGATTACCATGGCCCAGCTGGGCCTGGAGGAGCAGGACGAGGAAACGGCGCTTGAGGCCAGCCAAATGGCGCAGGAATTCAAAAATTTCTACAACATGTCCATGAGGGACATCCTGCTTTCCGGAGAGTACGACAAGAACAACGCGATAGTGACCCTTCACCCGGGCGCAGGAGGCACCGAGGCCTGCGACTGGGCAGAGATGCTTTACCGAATGTTCACGAAATGGTCTGACAAAAAGGGGTACCGGGTCTCGCTCCTGGACTACCTGCCAGGCGAGGAAGCCGGGATAAAGAGCGTCACCTTCATGGTGGAGGGGATAAACGCATACGGCTACCTCAAGTGCGAAAAGGGGATCCATAGGCTTGTTCGGATATCTCCGTTTGACGCCTCGGGCAGGCGCCACACGTCCTTTGCCTCTTGCGATGTGATGCCAGAGCTGCCTGACGATTTCAAGATGGACATAGATCCCGATGATCTGAGAATCGACACCTTTAGATCCAGCGGCGCTGGAGGGCAGCATGTCAACAAGACCGAGTCAGCGATACGCATAACCCACATTCCCACAAACATTGTTGTCCAGTGCCAGAACGAGAGAAGCCAGTTCAAGAACCGGGACGTCGCAATGAAGGTTCTTTACGCCAGGCTGCTTGAGGTCAGGAGCGAGGAGAGGATGCAGAAGATGCATGGCATACGCGGAGAGATCAAAGACAACGCGTTTGGCAGCCAGATACGAAGCTATGTCTTCCATCCCTACAACATGTGCAAGGATCACAGGACAGGGGCAGAAACCGGAAATGTCCTGGGCGTTATGGATGGAGGGCTTGACATGTTCATCGACGCCTGCCTGATATGGCGGAGCCAGCAGAAGATACAGAGCGAATACGATGCGAGAGTTTGAGGTTCTGCAAGGGGAAGGCGGAAGGCGGCTCGACAAGCACCTGTCAAAGATCTTGGGAAACGCCCCCATGCCGCTGGTTCAGAAGTTTTTAAGAAAAAAGCTGATAAAGCTTAACGGGGCTAAGGCGAACGGGCAGGACATGATCCAAGACGGCGACAGGATACAGGTTTGGCTCTCCGACGACTTCGTTGGAGAGCTGGTTACGGCGCCAAAAGAGCCCCAAAGCTCTGGCAACATCCGGGCCGTCTACGAGGACGCTGACATCCTTGTCGCCAACAAGCCGCCTGGGCTTTTGACCCAGCCAAGCAAGCCCGGAGGCGAAGAAGACACTTTAAACCGAAGGCTTTTAGCCTACCTAGCAAAGAAGGGGCAGTTCACTCCCAGGGAGGGATCCGCCTTTGCCCCCGCTTGCTGCAACAGGCTTGACCGAAACACCAGCGGCCTTGTCATGTGCGCCAAGAACCTAGCGGCTTCACAGGAGCTGTCGAAGGCCTTTGCGCAAGGCAAGGTCAACAAGATTTACATCGCGGCCATGCTTGGCCGGATCGACAAGGAGCAGCTGCTGGAAGGCTTTATCGACAGAAACGAAGAGACCTTCGAAAGCCTGGCGTCTGGAGATGCCGGGAAGCCGGCTGCCATGCGCGTTTGGCCTGTGGCATACGGGCAGGGATTCACAGTGGCAAGGATACAGCTTTTGACCGGCAGGACCCATCAGATCAGGGCATTCGGGAAAGAAATGGGGCATCCGATCCTGGGTGATCCCAAGTACGGGGACGCATCTGAAAACGCAAGGCTTGCGAGAGTCCACGGAGTAAGATACCAACTGCTGCACGCCGAAAAAATGACGTACAATGCAGACGAGGGCAAGCTCAAAGGCCTTTGCGGCATGGAATGGGAAGCCCCGCCTCATGGGCTTTTCATGAAGTTTCTTGAGAAGGAAAACGCGGTGCCGAAGGCACGGATAAGATAAGTAAATAAAAAAATAAAAAAACTGGATAAGCGAAAAGCAAAACCAAAACCAAACCAAAAAACCAAAACAAAAACCCCCAAAACCAAAAGCGCAGCGCCAGGGAAAAAATACCCGTGAAGGAGGGGCCCGCTCCCGCGATGGGGCGAGGCTTGAGAACATGAAAGCAATCATATTGGCAGCTGGTTACGCAACAAGGCTGTACCCTTTGACCTTGAGCATGCCAAAGGCATTGCTCAAGGTTCAAGGCAAGGCTATAATAGACCACATTCTGGCGCAGATAGAAAAAGTAAGGGACATTGACGGCATATATGTCGCCAGCAACCACAAGTTCGCCTCTCACTTTGACGCCTGGGCGAAAGCTGCAAGCTCAAGGCTCCCCATAAAGGTGCTTGATGACGGGACGACCAATGAGGACGACAGGCTTGGGGCGATAGGCGACATCCGGTTTGTCCTTGACACGGAAAAGATAGATGACGAGATCGTGATCATTGCCGGAGACAACCTTTTCACATTCAGCCTTGACGAGTACGCGGACTTCTACAAGGCCCAAGGGCTGGACTGCGTGTGCGTCAAGCGCATGGCGGATCGCGAGGCATTGAAGTCCCTTGGGGTAGCCATACTTGACGCCAACAGTCGGGTGGTTGAGCTTCAGGAAAAGCCCAAGGAGCCGAAATCGGATTTCGCCGTATTCGCCACATACATGTACAAGCGGGACACCCTGCCCTTGATCAGGCAGTACCTGGACGAAGGCGGAAAAAAGGACGCCCCGGGATTCTTTGTTGAGTGGCTCTGCTCAAGGAGGCCAGTGTGCGCTTACGTCATGAACGGCGAATGCTATGACATCGGAACGCCAGCGGCCTATAAGCAGGCGCAGACCCTTGACCTTAACATCGCAGAAGCGCTGTAGGACATGAGCTCCGATCCTGAAACCCAAGCGTTCTGCGAGAGCGCTTTTAAAGATTTCATGAAAGCAAACGGAGTCTTGATCTCGGCTTGCGACGCTCTTCCTGTAACAGGCGCTTTGGAAAGGCATGGTCACAGGGACATACCTTTCGCCAAGAAGCCTGTGGAAGAGCGCCTAGACCCTTCACATTTCCTCAAGAACGCCAAAAGCGTCATATGCTTGATAGCCCCTTACGGCAAGCCCCAGCTTCCTGAAGCCAAAAGCGGCGGCCTTGTAAGCGCAATGGCCGCTTGCGAGGATTATCACGCCAGGATCAAGGGGCTGCTGCTGGAGCTTGCCCGGATGATACAAGAAAAAATTTCTTTTAAGTACAAGATTTTCGTGGATAGCGGGCTCTTAATGGAAAAAGAGTGGTGCGTCAAGACGGGATTGGCCTTTTGGGGGAAAAACTGCCTCGCGGTTTCTCCCCTGAAAGGCTCTTTTTTTAACATTGGGCTGATGGTTGTGGACTTTGAGATAGCTTTCAAGGCCGATGGAGCTTTCGGCGATGAGGCGCAAGACGATATGGCAAATCAGGCGCAAGACGATATGGCAGGTCAAGAGCAAGACGATATTGCTAATAAAAGCCAAACCCAAGCTGATCTTGATAAAAAAACCCAAACCCAAGCTGATCTTGATAAAAAACCCCAAACCCCAGCCCCAAATCCCGCGCCAAGGCTCTCTGGAGGCTGCGGCGAATGCCGCCTGTGCGTTGACGCATGCCCATCAAAGGCCATAAACTCAAGCGGATATGTGCTCGATCACGCAAAGTGCGTCTCCTACCTGACGCAAAAGCAAGCCCTTGAAAACAGCGAGCAAGCTTTATTAAAAGGCTGGCTTCACGGCTGCGACGTCTGTCAGGCCGTCTGCCCCTACAACAAGCAGGGAGGCGCGTGGACGGCCAAGCCCGCAGTCGTGAGCCTGGACTGGGCGATGTCTCTGGATGAAGCGCAGTACAAAGAGGCGTTCGGGAATACAAGCGCCGGGTGGAAGCCGCTGGAGCTGTTGAAACGCAATGCGCAGACGGCTAAGGAAAGGCAGGAAAGGCAGGAAAGGCGCTTTGCCAGCGAGTGATAAGGCCGCGTATATCTCTTTCTGGCAGGCAGTGGCTGGCAAAATATAGCTATATTTAAATTTTATTTATTTGACATGGCACAAAATCCCACAAAAACAACATTTCGCTCTGAGATTTTTAAAATTCTCAGAGCGATTTTCCTTCTTGCTTGACTTATAATATACGTGGGGGAGTGAAGGCTGGCTTTCAGGGATTTCGGGCGCAAGAGCTTAACGCGCCGCAGGCGCGTTAAGCTCTTGCGCCCGAATAAATCCGGCAAAGCCTATGGGCGGAGCCCATAGGCTTTGCCCCAAAAGGGGCAGAGCCCCCTAAGTGGCAGAGCCACCTAAGGGGCGAAGCCCCCTAAGTGGTAGAGCCACATAGGGGGCGAAGCCCCCTCGGGGGCGCTGGCAGGCGCTGAACTCTGCGCCTCCAGCGCTTCCCCGCGTCAAAACAGGTGCTTCCGCCATTTGGAAACCTTGGAACGTCAGTTAAATCGTAATATTAACAAATTTAGCGTTATGATAGGTATAAATGGAAAAATATGTGTCGACAATGAAAAGGAGGCAGCATTATGCCTTATTGGGGTTCACGCGGTTTGAGGGGAAGCGCCCTCGAAGAAATGGTCAACATGACAAACGATCTGTACTTGCGCCGGGAACTGGCAGTTGTGCAAAAGATACCTACGCCTATAACGCCCATAGAAGTCAGCCAAAACCCTCGAACCATAAGCAAGGCGTATTTCGAGAAGCGGAGCACGGTGGACTACATAGGCGTGGCGCAGGGGCTGCCGATCTGCTTTGACGCCAAGGAGACCAACGAAAAAAGGTTTCCCCTTGGAAATATCCATGAGCATCAAGCGGCGTTCATGAAAAGCTTTGAAAAGCAGGGGGGCATAGCCTTTTTGCTTGTGCATTTCAAGCTTTTCGGGGAGATTTACTACCTTCCGTTCACCGACATGGAAAAGCACTTGGATATCGCCAACAGCGGAGGGAGAAAATCCATCGCATACGAAAGCTTCGAAAAGGCCTATTTGGTCTCGAACAAGCAAGGCTTCATGGTTCACTACCTGGAGCCCATCAATGTCTATCTAGAGCGGCTTAACGCCAAGGCCTAGCCTTGGCGTTAGCCGAAAATTTTTAGTTTTTTAATATTTTTATATTTTTTATTATTTATTTTTTTAAATTATTTATTATTTTTCTTAAATTTTCTTAAATTTTCTTAAATTTTTTTATTCTAGAAGGTGCTATTATGAATAAGATTTTGAAAGCGCTGGGAAGCGCATGGCGCTCTATATCCCTGCTTTCTTTGCTGCTATCCCTGATGCTGTCCCTCTCGGGCTGCGGCATGAGCAACGCCGGGGTTCTCAAAGCGCCAGTTGAGGCCGACGGCCTGGCTGGCGAGCCGGCGCAGCCAGAGGAATACGGGTTGTTCTATGAGGCGAGATCCTACTCCCTTGGGCTGTACGAGCCCGAAGAGGCATGCTACCTAGGCGGGTACGTGCTCTCCAGCAAGCTCCTGAACTTCAGCAGCGAAAGGCTGGACGAGCTGTCAGGGAAAAAGCACGCGGTGTCATCCTACAACCTTAAGGCGGGGTACCCGTTTCCTGACACCTGGGTGCTCAGCTGCATAGCCGAGATGCGAACCCCCTTGATCTCGGTGAAGCCGCAAAACAGCTATGATCCATTTGACAAGAAGCTAGTGGACAAAATGGCTTCGGAATTCGGGGAGTACTATGTCCCCATGTTTGTTGAGCTCTTTCCGGAGCCTGAAACAATCACCTCTGACCCGGAAGAGTATATCGAATTCTTCAGGTACGCCAGAAAAGTGTTTGGAGAAAAGGCGTCTAATGTCGCGTTCGTTTGGAGCGTTGACCAATCTCAGGCGGCTTCCAGCCTAAGGTACTATCCAGGAGACGATTGGACCGACTGGGTTGGGATCCACATCTTCGAGAGGCTTGACGGCGCTGGCTACGGGAACGACGGGCTAAGAGCCTTAGACTATTTCTACTACACCTACCAGAAGACCAAGCCGGTCATGATATCCCAGCTTGGGATAAGCCATTACAACAGCAAGGACAAAAGCTACCGCAGCAAAGAGGCGGCGGAAGAGATACAAAGGTTTTACGGCGCAATCGCAAAAAAGTATCCCAGGGTTAAGCTCATAAACTACATGGACGTCGACGAGGTTTCCCAAGTCGCTGGCAAGGTTCAGGACAACTTCCTTCTGACCCAGATAGACCGGATCCTGGACGCCTACAAGGTTGCAATAATGGATCCCCGCTTCTCTGAGGCTACAGACATTTCAAGCTCAGGCGAGGTCACGACCCAGCTGATGAAGTCGCCATTTCCCGCATACAAAGTGGATGGGGAGTTCCTGGCGTCAGCCAACAGCTTTTTGTACGACTTGAACACGAAAGGCCTCTCTGGCGGAGAGACCTTATTTGGGCAGAAGTATTACAACCTTGGCGGCTTCGCCAGAAACGCCAGGAGAGTGCTTGAAGTGGACGATCAGGACAAGCGCGTGATTATTTCGGCGATACAGGCAAAGGCTTAGAGCATATCCCAAAAATCCTGGCGAATGCTTCAACGCCGGATTTTTTCGGCGCCTCGGATATAATTTTGGGATATGCTTTTAAAACTAAAAAAAGGCGCGCCCCGCGTAACCGGGGCGCGCCATACCCGCAAGCGAAACCTGCTTGCGGGCGCTTTTCTATATTTTTTTTATTTTTTATTTTCTTGGCGCACAGAAAGCCGCGCCAAGGGCGCGGCTTTCTGTTGCTTGACAAGGATTGCCAAAGCTTGCGGCATAGTAGGGATGAACGCTTTGGCAACGGCGCCTTCAGCGCCTTGTTCAGGCAGACGCCCTCATAAGCCAGTGCCGCTGCAGAGGATGAAGGAGTGGTGCTTCGAACGCGGGCGGCACTTCTTAGAGGGCTTGGCGCAGAACCACTTTAAGCGGACTTAAGAGGGCTGCGCTCAGCGGGCACTATTGCTGCTTGTCTTCGCTGTAGTCTGACCTGTCGGATTTCTTTGTGGTGTCCTGTGGGTTTTTGCCCTTTCTGTTGTTGTCATCCATGCTGATAACCTCCCTTCATTTCCGCGTTAACGGATAAGTACTTAATAAGGCTTGCTCAAGGGGGGGACCCTTGAAGTGACGCCGTAAGCGTCAACCCTACGATAGTTATTATGGAAGATTATTAAGAGAATTATACATATATTCCAAAAAAAAGTCGCCGTCATCAGACGGCGGCATTAGGCATAAAACTGCCCGAAATCTCGGGTTTTTTCACTCATTCATCTTCGTAAAGGCGCCAAAGGGTCAAAATACCAGTCTTTAGGCCATCGGCCGCTTTTCCTATGTAATCATCATCCATTAGCATTTGAAACTCGGATGGATTGCTCATGAATCCCACTTCAGTAAGTATGGCTGGAACGGTTGTGTGGTTAAGAAGATAAAGCTCATCGTCATACGCAATGCCCCTGTCGCGGCTCCCGATGCTGAAGACCAGGCTGTCCTGGATGATGGTCGCCAGCTCTTTGCTGGTAAAAGGCCAGTCCGTGTCATGCGTTTGAAAGAAGGTAGTCGAGCCCCTAATGGAGGAGTCCTTGAACATGTCGCAATGGATTGAAATCAAAAAGCTTGACTCGTTTGCCATTTCGGTGCGCTCAGCCAAGGTTCGGGTCTGGTCCCCGTCCCGGGTGAGCCTTACCGCGAAGCGGTCGCTTTCGTACTCGACAAGGCGCTTCTTGGTCTCAAGCGCTATTTTAAGATTAAGATCCTTCTCGAATGATCCGCCTCTGTCTGCGCCTACGTCAATGCCTCCATGCCCCGGATCCAAAAGGGCTATTACGGGTGTTGGCGTTGGGGTGGCGTCAGGAGGGGAAGCAGTAGACCAGCCGAAGCTGCTGTCAGTCTCTTCTGGCGCTTCTGTCGCCGCAAGTGGAGCAAAGAGCTCCATCGCGGACACCGTTTCAACGGGATTAAACAAAAGGGCCACATTGTCCCAAAAAAAGATCAAGTAGGTCATAGCGATGCAAAACACAATAGTTGCCACTATGAAGAACCATAGCATGATCCTTATGCCCTTCATTGGCATTGATAACCCCGCTCCCTTCTTGCGGCGTTGTGCGGCGCCCGCAAGAATTTTTCAAAAGCCCGAAAAGCGCAGCCGCTATTGGGGCATGTCCCAAATTTGTGGCTTGAAAAAGCTGCCAAGACTTTTTCAGCAAGAAAAGAACAGCGCTTTTCCCTCATGCCCACGGGCGGAAACCAGTTTTCGCTCGCGAGAACAGCGCGCGCGGCGTTAGCGCTATGTCGAGTGTTAGAGCATATCCCGAAAGCGTTTTGTGCTGACGAATGCTCAATTCTCTTGCCGTTGCCCGCTTTAAAAGTCAGCCGGGCCGCTCGCGCCAAGAAAATTGGAAATCTCAATCATCAGCAAGCATTTGCCCCTAAATTCCGTAATGGCGCTGCCAAAGTCCTGACGAATGCTTATATAGTGTTTGTCTCGGGCTTCAACGAGCAAACCTGCCGGACATTTTCGGCGTCTTAGACATTGGGGCACGCTCTAAGGGACACGCTCTTATGTAATTGTTGTGAAGCGATATCGCATAGCTGGAAAGCGCCGCTTGGCGCTGGCGAACCGCTCGCAAGCAGCCTTCGTTTCAAGCGAAAACTTCTTGATCGCCAGCATATGGCTTGAGATTTGCGATTTTCCGAATCTGTTAGGAATTGACTAGGAAAAAAACAGATAAGCCTTATCTACAGTATACATCGACTTGAGTCTTGATTCAAGCCAAAATTCATCCTGCGGTTTCAAGCTTTTTCGGGATTTAACGCGTGAAAGCCTTACGGAGCGGCAAGTATGAAGTGGATGGGGATATGCGCCAGAAAGTTTGGGCCAAAGATGAAATGCGCAAAACTATGCAGTGATAGCTTGGCTCTGGCGCGAGCCCTCAAGGTTTTAGAGGGTGCGCTTGTGAGAGATTTATGAAGCTTCTTGGGCTTGGCGCGAGATGTACTAAGAAGTGCCTCAATAGCTCATCTCAAGGCCGCAATATCAAGGGACATAAAATCCATGGCTTTGATCAAGCGCTGGAGATGGTCAAATTCTGGCTTAACCCATTTGCTTTACTTGGTCGAAGGTTGTAACGGCTGAATCTTTTAATGCAGTGCTCCGCTTTCTAACAGAAAGGCGCTCTATGGCCCATGAAGCTTTTAGTCGAAATAATGAATAGTAAATCTTGGCGCTGGCCTTGTGGCGCAAGCCGCTTGGCGCTAGCATTGTGGCGTTTGCCGCTGGGCAGCAGCCGAATTCCGTGCATAAAAGGCCTTTGATTGTCAAAGGCTATAGTTAGGCATATCCCGCGCACAGGGGCAAGCCGAACCTTTAGGGGCACATCCCCAATAATGCTGATGGGCGGCATGACAGCACTCATGCGCCGCTCACTGGCATGCCGAAAAAAGACACAGGGGCAGCTCCCTTGCGTTTTGCAACCTAGCCCAAAATGTTCGGGCTCGTTATTAAGCCAGACAAGCCGTTAGGGAATATATTGGAGAGATAACAAGAGAAGCGCTGGGAAGATCAGAGGGCATGTCTTTGCGCCCTCACGTCGGCAGTTTTTGTTTTAATTCGAAGAAAGTTAGCAATTCTAACTTGCCCTGGCAGTGCTATAGTGTTATACTTAACGACTGTCAAGAATGAACGGGAATTGCCGAAGAGCATGTGTCAAAATTAAAAAGGGCGCAGGATTGAGCATTGTGACGCTGCAATGCGTGACTTATCAAGCTGCAAACTTTATTTTGCCATATGCTCTTAAAGGATCGAGCCGCGTGTCAGCACTGGCACAAATCGCAAAAAGCGGCAAAATCGCGTGCTGCGGCGTTTTTTAGAGGGGTTCGCAGACGTTATTTGATGGCACCCGAACGAAGGTGCCGGGCATCAGAACAGAGATGCTAGGCGTCTGAGCAGAGATGCTAGAGCCCTCCGCAAGGGCGCTGGTTTTAAGAGCATATCCCAAAATTATATCCGAGGCACCGGAAAAATCCGGGTGTTTGCTCGCAGAAGCCCGAGCAAACTAGTTGAAGCATTCGCCAGGATTTTTCCGGTGCCATTTCGGAATTTT
>JAISWZ010000347.1 GCA_031270945.1 Clostridiales bacterium
AAGAGCGTCGCGGTAATCCGCCGTCTTGCCTAGATCCCGCCTTTTTATTTTAACATGCGCTGGCTCTGCCAGCCCGTCGTCAGCTATCATGCTTTCGCCTCTCAATCGTTTAGATCTCAACTTTCTTGATATTGAGTGCATGTCCCAAAATTCCTAAAATGGCGCCGAAAAAGTCATCGCGATGCTTTAACGCGTGACTTTTTCGGCACCATGAAATTAATTTTGGGATATGCACCTATTATATAACAAAGTGTCCGGCAGGTCAATAGCTAGAGCGAAAGATTTGAAAAAATTTTCAGGCAGAGATAAAAAAATATTTGAATTAGATATCCTTGAAAATATTGAAAGTCAGAAAAAGAGCGCCAAAGCTTGCTTTGACGCTCTTTTTGCTTTTTTTATAAAAAGCCGGATTCCAAGCTTTGCGAGTAACGCACCACTGGGTGAGTTGCGCCGTAGGCGCTGAACCTATTTTGCAGCGCGATGCATCACATCACGTCCTGCGTGAAAAACAAAGAATACGCGCAAATGTCATCCGTGGAAAAGGCCAATCCAAAAGCCTGGGCTAAGGCTTGGCATTCATCCTGGACAACCTGAACCTCTTTTGAGTGCTTTGCCATGTAAGCGCTTCTGTTCTCAAAGGGGGCGGCAGTTCTTTCGCCTCCAAATGTTCTCTCCAATGTGCATACGAGATGGCATATTGAGCAGATGATAAAGTTGGTGTCAATGGGAGATCCCAGCTTCCTGGCGCAGTTCAAGGCGGTTGCCCGGGCCAGGTTCACGGCTTCTTGGATGTTGATGTATTTTACTACGTTTGACAGGCTCCTGGCCGTGTTGTTGACCGTCTCTTCCATCAAGACAAGCTCTTCTAGCTGACCGCTGCAGTCTTTTCCCCACAGGACGTTGGGGTATGGGGTGTCAACCCCAAGAGGCTTTTCAGAGATCAAGGCCAGGATGCGCCCCATCGCCCCAAGGGCCTTTAAGCGGTTGGCCAGGTCTTTTTCGGTCGCGTAAGAAATGCTTACAACCGCCATGCTGGCGGCGATAGGCAGACTTTTGACCTTCTCGGAGAGAGCGGCGCTTTCGGATTTTGTGGAACCAAAGACAGGAAGAAGCATTTGTGACATTTTGATTAGGGATACTGGCGCGTCGCGAGACAAGGGGCGGTAATAGATCGTGCTGATGCAGAGCAACTGGTTGTATGTGTAATCCATGGAGTAGCCTAACTCGGCGTCCTGGACCGCTTCAAGAACGTGCAAAGTGCTGGCCAAAGGGCAATGCTTCATCTGGAAAGTCGGATATTCATGCTTGGCCCGGTCTACGATGTTTGAGATGGAGCCCATGTCATACAGAAACAAGACGCTTGTGCCCTCAGGAAGGCTGTCAAGTCTCTTTTTCAGGTTCAGGTAGGTTGTGGTCAAAAGCTCGCTTATGGGAATGTCAACAGGATCTACGCCCTTCAAGGGATGCATCAGAAGCTCTCCAACGGTCTCTATAAGGGCTGTGGCGGTTCTGCTGCCGTGCATCATTACGATTATGTGAAAAGACGCGTTCTGCGCATGGCTTTCGCCCTGAAAGCCAACAAGGAACAGAAGCGTCAAAAAGGCGGCTTCCCCAGGAGGAAGCTTGGCAAACAGCTCAGTGTTCATGATCTCCAGCGCTTCTGTCGAAGCCTTGCTTTCTTCAGCAAAAGCTAAGCAGGCAAAGTTTAGGTGAGGGTTGTCTATAGGGCTCCCTGCCTTTGTCCGATCCAAAGCGCTTCTGGCGTGAATCGCCAAGCCGTTTCTCAAAGTGGTTGAGTACGGAGCGCTAAGCTTCGCCCTCACAACATCCAGCACATGATCGGCTGTGGCAAGAAGGTCAGTATTCACAAGCTCAGAAAGCTGGCTCATGGTCATCTGGTTGGCATTTCTCAAAAACTCGCTGTAATATTGTTTTATCTCGTTTAGCAGCGCCACGCTTATCTCACTGTCAGGCATCCCTTTGTACTTCATCTCTTGAGTCTTGTCATCAGCCAGATCATAAACGCTGTAGTGCGGAAACCCGGTGTATGCCAGAGGGCTGGTTGGAGCGGACGCGTCAAAGCACAGCATTGGCCGCTTGTTGATGATCCGGAGCTTTGCGAAGATTGAGCTTGTCTGGTGCGTGTACAGGGCTATGCGTATGTAATCCGGCAGATCAGCGCTGGTTACGATTACAAAGTCCATAGTCTTCGTAAAGAAGCTGGCGTAAGCTCTTGCGCAGAGGATCTGGATGTCAGCCTTCAACTGCCCGATATTGTGCGGGCAAGTGTAGGTCATGAGACAGCGTATGGCATTGGGAGTCGCATGGATCGGCTGCCCGATCTTCTCTGACTCCGCCAGAAACAGGTCGTTTATTAGTGTGAACCGCTCTTTCTCAGTCCGCTGAGCCAGGTTCGGAATTCGCACGAGCATGGGAATCCGTCTTACAAAGGTGTTTAGCAAGACAGATGTTGGCTCTTCTGTGGTGGCGCATATCAACTGCACTCGCGCGGCCTTTTCTTCAGTGTCCCCCAAGCGCCGGAAAGTCCCTCGATCAATGAAACTAAACAGCATTTCCTGCCCTACAGGCGGAAGCCTGTGCACTTCGTCCAGAAACAGGATCCCATTTTCAGCGCTCTCAAGCATTCCCGCGTGATCGGCGTAAGCGCCAGTGTAAGCCCCCTTCTTGCTTCCAAAGATGTGGCCGACCAAAAGTTGAGGATTGTCAGCGTAGTCCGCGCAGTTGAATATCACGCATGGGGCCGTAGGCTGAAACACTCCCGCGCATATGGCTATATGATGGATCTTCTCAGCAAGCATAGACTTGCCAACGCCAGTTTCGCCCAAAAGCAGGATCGGCATCCCCCTCGGCGGGTAAAAGACAGCTGCTTTGGCTTGCATAAGGCAACTGGTCAGGCTGGGGTTTTTTCTAAGGAAAATATTTTCGTCAAATATTGCCTTTTTCTCATCAGATGCGGCAACCGAAGCCTTCCCCGGCAAAGCCTTGTAGAAGACTGGTTTCGTCCCTTCCTTGTAGGCCTTCCCCTGAGCGCAGAGGCTGTTCAGGTCGCTGCTGACATTTGCGCGGCCTAGGCCCAGGGTGTCGGCGAGCTGGCTGGCGGTTACTGGCCCGCCTTGCTTGGAGAGGGCGGTTTGGACTATTTCTATGCGCTTGATAAAGACACCTTCTTTGAAACATATATTGGCGGACGAAAAGAAGCCTCTTTTGGAATTTTGGGATATGCATTATGTAGGGTTCTTTTAAAATTGTCAGCGGGCCTGTCTTGCTTTAAAGGTTGGCAACGAAAAATCTGCTTTTAAGCGCTTGCCTATACATTATAGCCTATCCATAGCCTAGCTTCAAGAATTATAATTAGCTTCCAACACTTGTCAATCGCCCGGCAAGAAAGCCTGAAAAACCGCGATTTTCAGCAAGAATCTTACATATTGTAGCGTAATAAAACAGTAAAATATTCTAAATATGCTAGGGACATCTATTTAAACCAACGTTATTCGCAGATAAAAAGGAAAATAAAAGCCCACTACTAAAGCATGCTGATTCTTAAATCGGTATATCGCACGTTAAAGAACGCTTCAGGCGACGAAAGCCTGTCCAATCCTGAAAGGAGAGTATGAAATGTCGCGTAGATTTGCCAAAGTTCTATGCTTTCTAGTCATACCGCTGTTCCTGTTCACTACTCCAACCACCACATATGCGGCGGCGTCAGACATATCTGGCCACTGGGCTGAAGAGACGCTTATCAAATGGGTAGGCCAGGGCTGGCTTACAGGCAACGGCGAGGGAACATTCAGCCCGAACAAAAGCGTAACAAGGGCTGAGTTCGTGGCGCTGGTCAATCGCATGAAAGGATATAAAGGCGATGCTGACATATCCAACTTCACAGATGTCACGCCAGACAAATGGTACTACAAGGATATCAAAGCGGCCATAAGCGCTGGCTATTTAGCCGGAACAGGCCCCAGATCGATATCTCCTGAAAAAACCATAACAAGGCAAGAAGCGATAGCCATCGTTTCAAGAATTGAAGGCGTCTCCGGATCTGACGCCTCTGCCCTCTCCTATGCGACCGATGGAAACTCAGTCGCCGGTTGGGCCCAGAAAAGCGTAGCGGCTTGCATCAACGTCGGCTACGTCACAGGCTCTGAAGGAAAGATCAACCCCCTTTCCAACATCACCAAGGCTGAAGCTATAGTCTTGCTCAACAACGTCAACACCAAGACTAGATCTTTCGCTTTGGCTGGCACCTTCGGGCCAACCTCAGGAAAGCTTAGCGCGTCAAAGGTCAATGTTCTCGCCGCTGGCGTCAACCTGAGAAATGTCGCTGTTTCAGGCGATTTCGTCATAGACAAAGCCGTAGGCAACGGTGACGTTCGCCTTGATGCTGTTGATGTCAATGGCACTCTCCTTGTTGAGGGCGGCGGGCTCAACTCCATCTACGTGAACAATTGCAAAATCGGAAAGCTTGATGTAACAAAGAACGAGTGCCGTGTCGACGTAGACGAAGGCTCCTCAGTAACGAACGCTATAGCCAGAGGATGGAACTCAATCATAGAGTTCAGGTCTGGCGTTACAGTGGACAACCTGACTGTTATCGGAAGAGACAATAGAATTACCTTGTCTTCAACAGCTGTCATAGACGCTATTGAAGTCCGAGGCGCGAACACAAAGATCGAGACCGAAGCCGGAAGCTTGATAAAGCTCATCACGGTTGACGCTTCCACAAAGATCGTTGGCAACGGCACAATTTTGGTCGCTAACGTATCAGCTGACCTCACCACGGAGAAGAAGCCTGATACAGTCAACATCAAGGGCAATGGCGAGGTTATCATCGGATCGTCAACAGCGTCCCCAGTATACTCGACACCTATCCCGCCTAGCGGTGGCGGCGGTGGTGGCGGATCTTACTATCCGACTAGCACTCCT
>JAISWZ010000359.1 GCA_031270945.1 Clostridiales bacterium
GTCTCTATCAGCTTCAACGAAGGAGGCATTCACGCCCTGGTAGGAGAAAATGGGGCAGGAAAATCAACGCTGATAAAGATTATCAGCGGAGCGATTAAACCGGACGAAGGAAAGATACGCTTTGGCGGCAAGGCGCACTCGTTTATGACTCCCGCCATTTCAACGGGACTGGGGATAGGCGTCATATATCAGGAGTTTAACCTTGTTCCTTCCCTTACCATCCTGGAGAATGTCTTTCTAGGCCAGAAGGTGGGCGGAAAGGTGATGCCTGACTTCAAGAAAATGAAAAAGCGGTCATTGGAGCTTTTCGCTGATCTGGGCATTGATATCGACGTAGAGCGAATGGTAGGCGAGCTTTCAGTGTCAAAGCAGCAGCTGGTTGAGATTGCGAAGGCCGTGGCCCTTGACACAAAGCTTCTTATAATGGATGAACCCAGTGCCGCCATAGCTCAGGCTGAAGTGGAAAACATGATGAAAATCGTGTTGCGGCTAAAAGAAAAAGGCGTAACCATCATTTATATTTCTCACCGCATGAACGAGATATTCAGCATTGCCGACACTGTGACCGTGCTAAGGGATGGCAGGCACATCTCTTCCCAGCCAATAGGGGACGTGACACGCAAAGACCTGATCAATCTGATGGTTGGACGTGAGCTGAGCGAAAGCTTTCCCCAAAGGCAGATCGAACACGGCGAGGTAGTGCTAGAAGTTAAGGGCATGTCCGGCAATGGCAATGCAGACATTAACTTTTTCCTGCGAAAAGGCGAGATATTAGGATTCGCTGGACTTGTAGGAGCTGGAAGAACAGAGCTAGCAAAGGTTCTCTTTGGCGCGGCCCCCTTGGAAGTCGGAGTTGTGACTGTCAAAGGCAAGGACAGACGCATAAGAAACCCTAGGCAAGCGGTCTTTCACGGCATAGGGTTGATACCGGAAGACAGGAAGAGCGAAGGCGGGTTTCAGGACTACTCCATACTCTGGAACGTCTCTATCATGAGCTTGCATCGCATGTCCAAATTTTCTGTGATATCCAGGCCGAAAGAGCGGGAGCTAAGCAACTACTATGCCTCTTTGCTCAAAATTAAGACCCCGTCCTATGACCAGCTGCTCAAGAACCTGTCTGGCGGAAACCAGCAGAAAGTGGTTCTGGCCAAGGTATTGGCGGCCCAAACGGACATTATTATATTTGACGAGCCGACGAGAGGCATCGACGTTGGCGCCAAGCAAGAGATATATCGCCTGATGAACGAGCTGACCGAACAAGGCATCTCCATAATCATGATTTCTTCTGAAATGGAAGAGCTCATGGGAATGAGCGACCGAATAATGGTCATGTGCGAAGGCCGAATCACAGGAACCCTAGAAAAAGAAGACTTTGATCAAAAGCGAATCTTGGAGCTAGCCTCAAATATGCAGTAGGATTGGATTGGAGAGAGAATTTGCCATGGAACTGTATTGGCGGCGTTTAAGGACTGTTTTAAGCAAAAACGTGCCTTGGTTGATTCTGGTTTTGCAATGCATCGTTTTCTCCTGCTTCACAAAAGACTTTTTCAGCGCCCGAAACATATTGAACATCCTGAACCAAAACGCTTACGTTGTCATCGCCGCCTTGGGAATATCCCTGATCATGATTTCTGGCGCGATAGACCTCTCAAGTGGATATCAGATGTCAATAATCGGCATAGTGTCAGGCATACTTCTCACTGAAGCTGGACTTCCGATCCCCGTTGTCATTCTTGTCGCCTTTCTTCTTGGCATAGCGCTGAACCTGCTGGCTACCTATATTGCGCATAAGCTGGGGTTGACTTTGTTTATCACGTCTTTGGCGGCTATGAACATCTACATGGGAGTCAGCTACACAATATCGAACGCCAGGATAATAAGCCGACTGCCGGACGCTTTCAAGTTTTTGGGCCAAGGCTATTTGGGCCCCGTACCCTTCCCTATCATATTGGCCGCTGTCCTGTTTCTGATCATGAGCTTCTTCTTGACTAGAACCTACTGGGGCCGCTATATCTATGCCCTTGGCGGAAATACCGAGGCTTCCAGGCTAGCAGGGATTAACGTCCTTGGCATCAAGCTCATGATAGCTGGCATTTGCGGCGTATTCATAGCCCTCTCTGCCCTAATGCTGATTGCCCGCCTTGGCACCGCTCAGTCCACAGCTGGGCCTGGAACAGAATTTACTGTAATCACTGGCGTCTTGGTTGGAGGAGTATCTATCAGAGGCGGCGAAGGCAAGCTTCATGGCGTCTTGGCTGGCATCCTGATTATGGCCATTTTCAGCAATGGCATGCAAATGGCCAACATGGGCGTTTATGCGCAGTACATCGTAAAGGGCCTTATCATGCTCCTTGCAATATCTGTTGACGTGTTCCAGTTTAACCGCCGGCAAAGGAAGCAAGGCGTTAGGCGCAAGGCCGCATAAAAGGATTTCGGTGCCCATGAGTGAAAAGCTGTTTTCGCTTGTGGGCATTTTTTCGAAGAAAGCCTGTCTGCATTTCGAATTTACGGAGCGCCTAGGTAGTGACCGAAAAATCAAAAAGCCTTGGCGCCAATTTGTGCCGATTATGTTTAGCAATGCCCATATAATCATCGCAACAAGTGGATTTATGCATATTTTAAAAAAGAGTTTATTCATATCATCCCATAAGTTCGTTAAGCAAGCGCTTGTACATATTGAATTTTATAAATATGCTTCGAAAAATCGCTTGCGTTTTGAACTGCATCAGCGTATACTTTCATTGCATGAGCAACCGTCTGCAAATGCGAAATAAACGTCAAGTCAATGCTGCCTTGGGATACGCTCTTAATTAGACTGACGAACGCTCAAATGTGTAATTTTCTTATCGTTGCCCGCCTCAGAACTCAGTCGGGCCGCTCCCGCTAACGAAAAGAAAATTCTTAATAATAACGCTCGTCAGTGTGAAACATGCTTGGATTGAAAGGAAAATGCTGAAAATGTCTAGCGCCTACAAAACGATCAGGAACAAGCTGCTTTTCTACGCAGCAATAGCAATTATCGCCTCGTTGCTGAGCTTTGCCGCATCTGCCGCGTCAACAGCTTTCGCGGATGATTCCACCACGCTTACGGTCACAATTCCAACTGTAGAAGAAGACGTCATTACGCCTGGCCGAGATTTCTATGTTGTCGGACAGATTTCTGGCGATCCTCTTCCAGAAGACGCTAGATTGACTGTAGACCTGCGCTTAGTGGGCTCAAGCATACCTGTTCGCGAAGTTTATGCGACACAAAGGGACTTCAAAGACGGCCTTTATATCGACTATCCGCTGCTCAGCTTTGATGGGCCAGATCGGTCTGTTCTCAGGGATTCGCTAATGCCAGACCTTGTTTATGACGGTGTGGATTTAGGCACCTTTGCAGACGCTTGGCGCAAGTGCTACTATGATGATACCAATTTTACCGCCGTTTTTTGCGGAGGAAACTATTCAACTGACATCAATCTCATTGGCGAGGATGGAACCCCATATACCCCGCTTGCGGCAGGCAACTACAACATTGTGGTTACCGCCCAAGAGAGTGATGGAACCCTGATCGCCACAACGCAATATCCCGTGACGATTGGCGTTGTACCTAATAAGGTTCTCACGCGCTTTTCGCCACAGGAGCATCTGGATAACGTAATGGACATTGCTGCTGAAAACAACTACAGGGTATATTACACTCCATTAGCGGGCATATGGTATCCAGACGAGTATATACCGTCATTAGCAGATAGAGATGACATATATTGCCAGATATATCCTAGGTGGAGATTGTGCGACATACTTGAATACATGAATGGCAAAGCTCACTTCTATGTGTACAATGTAACCGAAAGCAGCACTTCATATAGCATAGAGGTAGCGGCGCTGCAGTATACGCAGAGCATCTACAACTCATTTCGGGTCGCGTACAATTACTACGATATAGGCGAGATAGCTTTGCCAAACGAAAGCCTTGACGGACAGCTGATCCCTTTACCGTCTAATGATTACTTGCAGCTGACACGGGTTGACTATCCGTCGGGCACTACAAGCGACAATAACCTGGTTATGGATGACTTGAATGCAATGGAAAGCGATTTAACTCTGTCTGATGGCGTTATAGCGGAACCGGGTACGACCATTTCTCTCTATGGTGTTGTCGCGCCAGTGCAACCGAGCGAAGAGGATATCGCCTGGAACAGTGACAACACATTTACGGTAGGAAACTATGCAGCCCAAATCAGGTATACGGTTACCTGGGGCACAGGCCAGTTCTACACTGTCTATAAGCCAATAGGCTTGAACCGGATTTACAGCAACGGAAGCAGCAGCAATTCAATTTTGGAGTTCAAGCATGACATAGCCATTCAGCCCAGCATGGCAGGAGAAAACGTCACTGTCAGCCTGGTTGCGCTAGACGCCTATGGCGCGACGCTAAGCGGGACGTCAGAAGTTTTTGCGATAAATGTATCCGAATAAACATAGCAATATACTTGATAGATAAAATGATTATGTACATAGCGATAAATCTGGCAAGCGGAGCTCGCAAGCGAAACTTCGGTTTTGCTTGCGGGCATTTCTAAACTGATGCTCTGGAAATTTTTCATCGTTGCCCGCCTCGGTTAGACAAGCTAGCATCTCATTCATTCGATAAAACTAAAAAAGTGTAAGCTGAATGCGAAAACGTTGACTTTCTAAGCCTTTGCCAAGATAAAACCTAATCTAACCCAAAGGAGCCAATCCATGCGGTTTTACAGTGAATGCCGTTTGTACAACGCCAACGCAAGGCTGATTTCCCTGGATTTAACGGATAGAGTAGACTCGTGGATAGCCGAAGGCCTTCTCCCAGGCTTCACAAACTGCTTTCTTCCCTATAGGGATGACGGCGACAATGTTTTTACAGAAGAAGACTACTTTAACGCAGACGTAAACGCAATCAACACAAGTGTTGGAATCATAGGATTTCTTGATGGCGCTACCTTCGACTCGGGTTGCGGTTGGGAGATCGGCTATGGCTATTCCAAAGGCTATCCCATACATCTGATAACCACGGACTTCTTGCGCTGGTACGCGGGATCTTCAACTGAGTGCTATCACATCAGCAAACTGACCCAGCACGTTGCAACAGTGGTAGCGGTATGGAACGAAAACCAAAGCATTTCATCTTACCGTCAAAGGCAAGTCGATATCCTGGAGCAGGCCTTTACAGCGTTTCGCATAAATTTGATCAATGACTTCAACAGGTTCGTTGCCCCGAAGGTGCCGCTAGAGCCACTTCCAATCCTCTACGACTACTACTTGGATCCCAACTTCGACTACACAGAGCCCAGCCAAATGTTGCTGAGAGAAATTGAAAACGCCATTACCCAAGCGGGCAAGACCTTTGTCCTGGGCGACAACATGGGAGACATCGAAGCTGACATCACGAATCTGCGCCAAAGCGGCCAAGCCATCTTCTTCTCGGACGTTTTCGAGCCAAACATAGATTCAGCCATACTGCATGGCATAGCCTACGGCATAGGCCGCAAGCCTATTGTCTACTGCAGCAAAAAGCAGAGGTTTCATTCTGAGGTGGCAGATGACTATCTCAGCGGGATGATCAGGTATTCCGCTGCTGTAGTTAGGTCCTTGGCGGAGCTTAAGGCGCTGGTCTCGGCTTTGTAAGCTTTGGGGTTGCCACTGAGCGAGAAAACTTGAAAATATAAATCACTGTTTTCACTCAAATTTGAATTATAACCAGAAATGGGGCTTGCACAATGGATCGCGCTATTGAACGCAAGAAGATAATAATAGACACAGATATCGGGGATGACATTGATGACCATATGGCGATAGCCTTGGCGGCAAAGTCTCCCGAATTGCAAATTGTTGGGGTAACTACAGTGCACGGAGATGTTGCCGCGCGAGCGGCAATGGCAAGGAAGGAGCTGGACGCTTTTTCTTTGAAGGATGTCCCTGTTTGCGAAGGATGCGAGCATCCATTAACCGGGAAGAGATATAGCTATTACAAGCCGGAAATTTGGGAAGGCAGCGATTTGGGAACTTACAGTTCAAACCTAAAGGAGGCCGCTGACTTTATCGTTCAAACCATTGCTAAAGATCCCGATACCGTTATCGTATGCATGGGGCCTCTCACAAATATAGCTTGCGCTGTAGAACTAAAGCCCGAGGTAATGGAAAAGGCGACTGTCTACGCAATGGGCGGCGCTTTTGATTCAGCTTTTCCCGAATACAACATCTCCAAAGACCCAGAAGCGGCGGAAATTGTTATTAATGGCGTCTCGGATATCAGGTTTTTTGGGCTTGAGCTGACAACCAAGTGCTTTTTTGACACGGAAGACCTGTATATAACAATAAAGAACTTCCCAGATCCCATTGCCACTGTGGCGCAAAAGGTAGACTTATGGCTGTGTGAAATTGGATACTCCAACTTGTACTTGCATGACGCATTTCCCATTTGCGCCTTGATAAGCCCCAATCGGTTCACATACAAGAAGGTCTTGGCTAAGGTCGAAAGGAAGGGCAAGCATACACGTGGAACCATGGTTTACGATCCAGGCTACTTTCATCAGGAAAATTCAGAATTTAACATCCAAATCGCCCAGATGAAAACCCCCAGCATTGTAACGAGCCTTTTTGAAAAGCGGGTTTTTGGAGTTAAAATCCCGAGAGAATAGCGGTGCCCGCAAAGGCAGCCCGGAGTTTGATTCCGGGCTGCCTTTGTGTTTGAACCTAAATCTTCTTGGTCTGGCGCATCTGCAGAGAAACCAAAGGAAAACCCTATGTATAGCATACGAGTTATTGCGTCATGAATCCAGTGGTTTTTGTTTTGCTTGAAATTGCCAAAAGCCTTTTATATGCGTTGCCCGCCTTTTATATGCGTTGTCCGCCTTTATATGCGCTGCCCGCCCTTGAGCCAGCGGCCAAAATTTCTTTGTCAAGCCCTTTGCCAACCCCAGCCCTAGCAGCTGATCGACTTGGCCAGCAGGGTCTCTATCTCCAAGTCTTCCTTGAAGGACCTGTAGTCTGTGGAGCTGGTGGAAACCAGCGAGTATGCCTCGAAAGCCTTCTTGGGGCTGGCCTTGCCGCAAAGCGCCGTCAGATCTATGAGATCCTGCTCCGAGCTCCTGTTTTGGGCGCTTATCAACTTAAGCGCCATAAGCAAGTCGTTGCCAGCCAGATATACGATCAAGCGTCCGAAGGTCATCACCTTCGCGCAATACTTTTTCAGCTTCCTGAAGCTCAGGTGCAGGTAGGGTATGAGAGTGATGTCGCTGCTCAGCACCTCATCGAACTTAGCTGGCATCGATACATCCCTGTAAGCCGGGATGAAGTCGATGTTGCTTGTTTGTAATCTGGCGTTTTGGGCTAGCATGCAATAGCCTCCCACCACCAGTATCTCGGTGGTCTCTGGAATGGAGGCTCCAACTTCTTGCAATACTTTGTTGCATTCGTCTAGGGTCATGATATTATCTCCTCTAAAGAGTTTTTCGTGAGCAGGGGTGCCCCTGCGACTGGCGCTTGCCGTTTCTCTGATCTCCAACTCGAAAGAAACTGTCCTGTCTTGCCGCGAAGCACGGAAAGATGAGGCTGTAAAACATTTTAGCATAGTTGAAAGATCTTGTCAAATGATCCGCAGTTTGTCCCGTCAAAAAAAAGAAGCGCTGAAACAGCGCTTTCGGAAAAGATCTTTTGCGCATAGGCTAGCGATACGCTATAATAGTAATGCATTTTCCGAAATGCCAAAAAAGGCGAAAGAAAAGACAAGGCCGGGATTTCAAGAAAAGAGTTTTTTAATAAGAAAAAAAGAAAAAAAAGAAAAAAAGAAAAAAAAGAAAAAAACAAAAAAGAAAAAAACAAAAAACAAAAAAGAAAAAACAAAAAAAACAAAAAAAATAAAAAAACCAAGGCGCATTCATCACCATTGCCAAGTAGGGGGAACCCATGACTACCATCAAAGATTTGGCGAGCAAGACCGGGCTTGGCCTCGCCACCATATCCAAGTACCTCAATGGAGGGAATGTGCGGGAGAAGAACAGGCTTGCGATAGAATCCGCAATCTCTGAGCTGGGATTCACGGTAAATGAGCTGGCCAGAGGGCTTCGGACAAGCAAGTCGCGCATAGTGGGGATCGTCATACCCGAGCTTGGCAACCTGTTCACTGCAGCCATAGTGACAGTGGCAGAAGACATTCTTCGCAGAAGCGGATATGGGGCCATCATATGCGACTGCGGCGCGGACAAGGTAAGAGAGGCTGAAGCTGTAGAGTTTTTGCTGGCAAAGCGGGTTGACGGCCTTATAAACATGCCCGCTTCCGGAAGCGGTGATCATCTTTTGCCAGCCATTGAGGCTGACATCCCCATTCTGCTCCTTGATCGAATGATCCCCGACTTTGAAGACAAGGCAAGCGCTGTTGTCATAAACAATGTGGAGGCCTCTGCTACCGCCACAAGGCTGCTGGCTGAAAACGGGCACACCAGGATAGGCATCCTGCTAGGCCCCGAAGATGTTTTCACAGCGTCCCAGAGGCATCTGGGATACAGGCTTGCGCTAGAAGAAAAAGGGATAGAAATTTCTGAAGGGCTGGAAAACCACGGCCCATACACTGTTGAAGCAGGATATCAAGCCGCGCTTCGGATATTGAAGGAGGAAAAACCTACAGCTCTTTTCGCCACCAGCTACGACTTGTCCCTTGGGGCCATAATAGCTATAAACGAGCTGGGGCTTAAGATACGGGAAGACGTTTCCTTGGTTTGCTTTGACAACATCCATCTAGCCAGGGTAGTAAAGCCATGCTTGACCCTGGTGTCCCAGCCTATGGAGGAAATGGGGAGAGCGGCGGCTGAGAGCATGCTAAAAGCTCTGGGCGGAGACAAAACGCCCAGGAAAATGGAGCTTCAAGCTAGGCTTGAGATTGGCGAGTCGGTAAGGCGATTATTCTCTTAAAACTAATAACCCCCCAAGGAGGCCTTGGGGGGTTATTAGGCTTTTATTTTAATCTCTCTGGTGGTTGTTCTGCCACTCTTCAAAGTCCCAGGTAGACAGGAAGCTTTTCGCGGCGTTATAGCCGTTCTGGTACAAGGCTTCCTTTTCCGGATCCGTGATGTCGAACTGAACAGTGCTTATGGTCTCGTTCTTGTCCCCAAGGACTATATGCGGGGATATTGCTATGGTGCGCTGGTAATCCCCTTTGACGCTGACGTAATGCTTGTCGTGCGCGTCTAGGGCTGTGCGGATAAGCGCCAGGGTAAAGCCTGACATGCTGTGCACTTTCTTGTGGTCCACTGTGAGAGGATCCACCCCTGTGACCGCCTCTGAGCTTACGAATTTGAACCCGATTGTGGGAATGCGGGATTTGCCTCTCTTGTCATCCAAGAGCCAGATCGGGTAGTTGCTCAGAAGGCCTCCATCAACTACGACATGCTTTCTGCCGTCAGCGTCCGTGAGTATGAAGGGCTCATAGTATACAGGAATGCTCATGCTCATTCTTACAGCCTTTGCGATCCTGTAGCTGTCAGGATCTATGCCAAACTTTTTCAGATCTCCAGGAAGAACCAGGATTGAGCTGTCAGAAAGATCTGACGCGACAGCCTGGAACCTGTACCTGTACCTTTCGCTTGTGGCATCTTCAATCCTCAGATCCCTGAAGCGGGATTTCCCTTTCTTCGCGTAAAGCCCTTCCAGCCATTCCTCTAGGTAATCCGCCTTGTAGACGCCGTTCTTTGTTGCGAACTTTAGCGCGATCCCCACAAAGCCAAGCCTGGCCAAGAAATCGCTTTTAGAGAAGTTGGCAAAGTTGATCTTCATCATTTCCTCTTTGATCTCTGCAGCCGTGTAGCCTACCGCGATAAGCGAAGCTACGATTGCTCCGGCTGACGTTCCTGCCACGTTCTCGAACTCATACCCATTGTCTTCAATGCCAGCAACCGCTCCAACAAGCCCTATGCCCTTCACTCCGCCGCCCTCAAAAACGCCGCGGCACTTTTTCTCGCCCATATCCCCAGTCCCTTCTGAAGAAAGCCAGTCAGGCGCTCCCAAATATAAATATTAATTGCGCGGTATTTCGAAATTTGAGATGCGCACTCATACGCGCCTTCGCGATACATATGCATAATATGCTGCAATAGTCGGCTTAGAGCATGTCTTTGTTGCTGTCTTGATGCGTAAAGAGGCGCGTTTTGGTGCCATAGGGTTCTTTGAGGTGCTTTGAACCCCGAGGGTTCTTTGAACCTCACGCTCTTGGCGCTGCGCGCCAAGAGCCGTAAGGGTTTTGTTTTTTGGTTTTTTTCTTTTTTCTTTAAATTGGCCAGCGGCAATGCTCCAGTCCTCTAGGCTGAACCTGCTGAGGCTATTCGCAAGCAACTATATAAACGTAAGGAACGAGCATTTTATTCCTGAAAGGTCGCAATTGTTTTTGATCTACAAAATGTCTTAATGGATAAATAAGGAGGAAAAGATGAAATCAAAATGCGACAAGCAATGGAAAGGGTAAAAATCCCGGAAACCAGGGATTTGCTCGAAGTCGTCATAGCAATAACTAGCAATATCCGGCTAGCATAACCCAGATATCTAAAGCATATACCAAAACTATGCATTGACATTTACCTGGATTAGTGGTATCGTTGAAGTATTGCATATAATAGAAGTCTCAGACGAACAAGGCGGCAGACGGCTTGTTCGAGGGACAACAAATCTTGGCGAAATGCAGTGCGCTGCGCGGCGCTTTGGCGTCTGCGCAAGGGGGAGCGCGAGATATGCCGAAAAGTCCTCGCCAGGCCGCCCTGGGAGGATCGGCGGACAAACGCCAAGAAAGCAAAGTTTCTCGCGCCATCAGGCGCTAAAGGAGATGGCCAATGAGACTTTCAGCAAAAGCCAGATACGGGATGTCCTCACTGATCAGCATGGTCTCGTACTCTTGTTCAGACGAGTGCGTGACTGTCGTGAGCCTGGCAAAGAAGCTGGACATTTCGAAGATCTATCTGGAGCAAGTCTTCTCTTTGATCAAGAGAGCGGGAATAGTAACTAGCATGAAGGGCGCTCAGGGCGGGTATCAGCTAGCGAAGCCCGCAAAGGAGATCACGGTTTATGAGATACTCTCTGCCATTGAGACCTCCTTGTTCGAGAAGACAGAATTCTCTGACGAAGAGATGCAAGACGCTATAACGTCAACCATGAAGACTATGGTTTTTGACAAGATGGACGATTGCCTGCGCGATGCGCTTTCCCGCGTGACCCTGGCTGACATGGCCGCCATGGCCTTGGAGAAGAGCCAGGACTACATGTACTACCTGTAGGCATGAAATGTGCGGGCCCAGTGTCTGGGCCCGCAACGTCCAGAAAAACGCGGGAGGAAACTTCATGAACATCCGCACAATTTGCATTCACGGCGCGAGCGATGAAACACACAAGACTGGCGCCATAGTAAATCCCATTTACCAGACGGCGACTTTCGCCCATATTGGCGTGGGGCAGAGCACTGGGTATGACTACACCAGGACGCAGAACCCAACAAGGGAGCACTTGGAGAAAACTATCGCAAACCTTGAGTCAGGCTATGACGCCTTGGCTTTCAGCTCCGGCATGGCGGCGATAGCCGCCTTGATGGAGCTGTTCGAGCCAGGAGACGAGATAGTGGCGTCAACGGACTTGTACGGCGGATCAATAAGGCTCTTTGACAACATCAGCACAAAAAATGGGCTTAAGGTCAATTACGTCAAGACCTGGGACATCGAAGACCTGAAGCGTGGACTTACGCAAAAGACAAAAGGCGTGTTTGTGGAAACCCCAACAAACCCGATGATGCATGTGACAGACATCCAGAAAGCGGCAGAGATCTGCAAAGAGAGAAAAATTCTCTTGGCGGTGGACAATACGTTCCTGTCGCCATATTACCAGAGGCCATTGCTGCTTGGCGCGGATATCGCGATACATAGCGGCACAAAATACCTAGGCGGCCACAATGACACCCTTTCAGGCTTCCTGGTGGCAAAGACTCCGCTTTTGTCTGAGAGGCTTCGCTACATACACAAGACATCAGGGGCTGTTCTTTCTCCGTTTGACTGCTTCCTGGTTCAGCGGGGACTGAAAACTTTGGCGGTGCGCATGGACCGCCAGTCAGAAAACGCAAGGATCTTGGCGGAATGGCTGTCGAAGCAGGAGAAGGTTAAAAAGGTCTACTACGTTGGCCTGGATTCGCATCCAGATATAGAAGTGTCAAAAAAGCAGTCCACAGGCTTTGGATCAATGATATCCTTTGAGGCCGAAAGCGGCGAAGCCGCCGTTTCGGTTCTGGGAAGACTTAAGATCGTGCAGTTTGCCGAGAGCTTGGGCGGGGTTGACTCCTTGATAACATATCCCCTTTTCCAAACCCATGCAGACGTCCCAAGAAGCCGAAATGAAGAGAATGGAGTAAATGAGCGGCTCCTGCGCCTGTCTGTTGGGCTTGAGGACATCGATGACCTGATAGCTGACTTCGAGCAGGCGCTAAAATAAAAAAATAATAAATAATTAAATAAGAAAAGGTGAAACGGTTGCATGACTTTGATGAACTGATAGACAGAACGGGCACGAATTCGCTCAAGCATGACTTTGCCGCGCAAAGAGGCAAGCCGGACGGGCTTCTTTCCCTTTGGGTAGCCGACATGGATTTCAAGTCGCCTCCCGCAGTGATAGAAGCGCTTGAAAGGCGAGCCAGGCATGGCATATTTGGCTATAGCGATCCGCGCTCATCTTACGGCAAGGCAGTCACTGGCTGGTTCAAGGAAAGACTGGGGTGCGAGCTGGATGCGGATTGGCTTGTTCCCGCGCCTGGCGTGGTTTTCGCCTTGAACATGTGCGTCAGGGCTTACACAAAGCCTGGAGATTCTTGTTTGATCCAGTCTCCGGTTTATTACCCTTTCGCATCATCCATAATAGACAACAAGAGAACCCTCCTGACCAATAGCCTGGTTCTTGAGAACGGGCAGTACCGCATAGACTTCGATGACCTGGAAGAGAAAATGAAAAGAGCAAAGCTCTTCATTCTCTGCAGTCCCCATAACCCGGTAGGCAGGGTCTGGACGCGTGAGGAGCTAGTTGCCATGGGGGAATTAGCTAAAAAATATCACACCCTTGTTGTCTCAGATGAAATCCACTGCGATTTTGTCTACAGCAACAACAAGCACGTGATGTTCTCATCTCTCCCATTTAATGACAACCTGGTTTTATGCACCGCGCCCAGCAAGACTTTCAACCTGGCGGGGCTTCATAACGCCAATATCTTTATTCCAGACAAAACGCTAAGGCAGATGTATGAAGACGAGTCTAACCTAACAGGAATAAGCCAGCTTTGCCTCATGGGGCTAGACGCCTGCGAGGCCGCCTATCTTCATGGCGGCCCCTGGCTTGAAGATCTCCTGGCTTACCTGAAAGGCAACATAGATTTGGTCAGGTCTTTCTTGAAAGAAAAGCTCCCCAAAGTCAAGCTAATCGAGCCCCAAGGCACGTACCTGCTTTGGCTTGATTTTCGCGAACTGGCAAACTCCGAGGAAGAGCTGGAGCGGATTTTGGTTGAAAAAGCAAAGCTTTGGCTTGATATTGGCGGCATGTTCGGGCCAGAGGGGAAAGGGTTCGCCAGAATGAATGTTGCTTCTCCCAGGTCCGTGATAAAAGAGGCTTTGGAGAGGCTGGAGATAGGGTTTAGGTAAGGCAAAACCCAAAAACAAAAGCAAAACAAAACCAAACCAAAAACCAAAACCAAACAAACCCGGCAGCGAGCGCTGCCGGGTTTGTTTTATGCCCCAGATTTTAGATATGGCCTGATTGGGATATAGGCAAGGCTTGCAAGAGTGAGCGAAGTATCGCTCCAAGCCTGCGTATGCCCCAACCAGGCAGGGGGATATGACATAAGGCATGGGATGCCGAAAGGATATGGGTGCGCGTTTGTTTATAAAGTAACGATATCATGCCTTTGGGGCTTGCAGGTCGCTTGGTGAGCGACAAATTTGCTGGGGGTAGATGGGAAAAGATGATGGCGGAGCGCACTGGAAATCGAGGCACAAGCCGTGCAATTGGAAAGCCTTGATAGGGGCCTTGTCTAATGTCGAAATATTGATAATATTTGAAATAAAGCGCTTATCCGCGAGACGTTGATAAAGTCGCAAAATTCTGCTATAATTAAAGTGGAAGGGCTCTAAAAGTGGAATGAGCTTTTTGACGAGGTTAACTATCTTAAGTTGGCAAGGCAACCGGAGGTGAGGCAATGAGCAATGCAGAAAACGCCCCAGATGAAGCATCCCAAAAGAAGTCCATCCTTCCAGCGATCTCGCTGGCGCTTGACTTTATGCCAGTTCTTTGCGTGTTTCTGGCTTTGATCAACAGGCAGCTTTTGGCCATTTTGCCCATTGGAATACTGCTGCCTATTGTAGGCATCGTTCTTGGGATCGTTTCGCTTTGCCTAGGCAGGAAGCGGATTGGAACTATAGGGGTAGTGCTTTCTTCAACAGCGGTCGCGCTGCCGGTCATCTTTATTGCTGCGTTATTGTTAATCCCGAGGTTTACAGGGCTCTTGCTGGGAATGTAGTGGCAGGGCGGAGGCTAAGAGCATATTCAATTAAAACGAGGCTTGGAATAGTCCAGAGCCTTTGCGGAATTTGGGGATACGAGCTAACAGCCTCCGCTTTTTGTTTGGTTTAAATTTTATTTTTCAGAGAAAGGCCGAAAGGGCAAAGGATCTAAAGGCAGAATCGGGGCGCTTTATGAAAAAGGCGTTGATCTCAGCATTTGTGACTTTAATCGCCATTTGTGGGTTTGCGTATGCGCTGGCGAAGAACGAGTACTTTCTG
>JAISWZ010000136.1 GCA_031270945.1 Clostridiales bacterium
TTGTACGCGGCGAAGCAGTCATGATGATGCTTAATGCTCTTTTCGCGAACGAAAAAGGATCCAGCAAGACTTTGCTGGATAGGCTGCTTGCGGCGAAGGCTGTAACGGCTGCAGGGGCAGCGCAGCTAAAGAAGGATTACATGAAGTAAAGGCGGCAACGACATGAATTGAGCTTAATGCGAAAAGCGAGGTGGTCTCTTGAACGAAGCTGAAGTCAAGAAGAAAAAGAAAAACAAAAAGAAAGCAATTGGATATTACCTGTGGTGCCTAGTCGGAATACTGGCCGCGATACCAGTCATTTTTGAAATCAGGCTCGGCGTCGATAAAATAGCTGCCATCAATAAAGCGGTAAGCATTGTGAAGTACCTGGAACATCCTGAGACGATAGAATTTTATGCAATTAACGAATTGAATATACACCTTGATAACGCTTATATCGAGTCAGCGGATGGAGAAGATATAACTGAATACGCAAAATCTTTGCTAGGTGATGCCCCGCTTTTAACATACGTGATATATGGGGCAGATGATCGAAACGGCATGCATACCGAATTGGAAGTGTTTTTTTACAAGGATGGCCAGCCGATAGGCAGCGTAGACATTATCGAAAAATCAGAATCGCTCACTACAACGCTGGAGTTCCAGTCAGAAATAACTGAAGACGATTATGAGATCATGCGCTGCGCCTTCTTGGTCTTAGTAGAAAGAGACGGTCTCGATGGAACAATCTTGATTGTTGAAAAATGGGAGTTAGACGGGCAATTGGCGCTGTTATGGTATATTTTGGCACTAGTAGCCCTTAGCGTGATAGTCTTTGCAATAAATTTGATATTGTCCAAGAAGAGTCGATGAAGATGACAATATGGAATCGACAGATGAACATGAGACTAAAAAAATGGTCATTGCATATGTTGTACTTGAATCAGATAGAGTCGATGCCGATACATTAACACTTATAAGAGAATATGCAACTAATAAAGCTCCAAAGATACCATCTAATGCAACGCCGGAAGAAAAATTGAAAATAGAAAAAGCTATCAAAAAATTCGAAGAAACCAAGGCGTTTAAATGGATTAATGCTGGAGTTTTTATATTTATATCAACTATAGACGTCCCTATTACTGAAATATTGCCTTTATATTACACGAGACAAGAGATTGAGCAAATGATTGATTTCTTTAAGAATTATTGCATTGTACTTCCTTTAGGGGTTCACAGTGATATAGCCCTTAGAGGACATTTATTTCTTTCATTCATGGTATTAATAGCCTGTTGTGAAGTGAACAAAAAGTTGAAAAAACTTTCTTACGGTATCAGACGGGCTTTAGCTACTCTTAAGCAAATTAAAGTCACAATTCTTAATGACCGCGCCGAAGTTTCTGACGCGAAAAAGATCCACAATGAAATCGCAAAGCTATTAAAAGTTGTAATACCGATTAGATTTAAAATACCTCCCGGGGGGGTAAAAGTCACGTAAATTCAAGATGAAGTAGATCGCAACCTATGTGAGATCAATGGCGCTATCATATGCCAGCGAAGAGGCCATTTATTGGGTTGTCTTGATGGGAGCGTTGTTATAATTCTGTTAATTTATGGATCTCATTTTCTGGCTCTCTTGGCCAAGTCATTGGAATGGACTTTCAATCTGCGTTTCCCTCAAATGTGTCACAAGACCTCGAAGGGCTCACCACCATGAGGAACATCGGAAAGAACATGGCGTGGCTTATCAAGAGCATAGCGCTGGCGAAAGAGAACGGGCTGGATCACCCAGCCAGCAAGAAAGTGTTCACAAACTTCATAAGATGAGCATTCAAGGCAAGGGATCGGGCATCCGATCCCTTGCTTTTTTTTATCAATATAAGTTGTTTGAATTTGAATTACACCAGCGGCATATGATACAATATAAGTTGTTTGAATTTGAATTACACCAGCGGCATATGATACAATACAATTAAGAATTGAAGCAGGCAATTCCGGCAGTCGCTTGGCTTTGCAAAAATCATATTCGATATTAAAATAGCCAAGCAAGCGCCGCAAAATTGTTCAACTAAGTTATCATGCTTCAAGACATAACCATGGCAAATGGCTTGGCGTTAATTGCGAAAGCGGGCCGCGTTCACCCCTCTTTTGGGCATTGGGGATCGGGTCGCGCGGAGGTGATGAAATGACAAAGGAAGCAGAAGATTTAGCGGATGAAATCGTAACGTTGGCGTTGGGCACTCTTAACGTTCGATTTCGGTACTTAAGCCTTGCAATCCATAAGCTGCGGCCAAAGCCAGATCCTGAGACAACTCTTTCGACAGACGGGAAGTGGCTGTATTACGGCGCCATGCATGTGCTGAGAACCAGCAAGGCGGACATTCACAAGATTACGACAGATGTTTTGCATTCGCTTTTGCACTGCGTGTTTCGCCACATGCTTATTGGCATCGTCAACGAGCCTGCATGGGACTTGGCCTGCGACCTCGTGGTGGAAGCTGCGGCGGCTGAGATGATGGGGCGCAAGGAGCACACATACATAGGAAAACTGAGGTCTGAAGTCAAGCATTTCACAGCGGAGCATTTGTGCCGCCATTTCCTTGACCAGGGGCTGAAAGAGCAAGAGCTTGAGCTGCTTAGGAAGAGCTTTCTCAAAGACGATCACGAAATATGGCACAGGCCTGCCCTTTTGATAAGCATTGACGACGGCTCATCAACAGACGGCTTTGCCCAGTCTCGCGAAGAGCTGAGCAAATTTTGGAAAGAAATTGGGGATGGCATAAGAACAGACCTGGAAACCTTGTCCAAAGTTATTGGGGATCAGACGGGAAGCCTTACAGAGAACCTCAAGTCTGTCAACCGCGAGCGCCATGACTATTCAGCGTTCCTCAAAAAGTTCACGGTTTTAGGTGAGGTGATGAAGATCAACGACGATGAGTTTGACTATGTGTATTACTCGTATGGGATGAAGCTCTACGGCAAAATGCCCTTGATAGAGCCGCTTGAGCACAAGGAAGTGAAGCTTGTGCGAGAGTTCGCCATAGCGATAGACACCTCTGGCTCAGTGTCAGGCGATCTGGTTCAGGCTTTCTTGCAAAAGACCTACAACATATTGATGACCACGGAGAGCTTTCACACAAAGGTCAACATCTGCATCATGCAATGCGACGCTGCAATACAGTCAGTCGCCAAAATCTCGAACAAGGAAGACATGGAAAAATATTTCGACAACCTTGTGATACGAGGCTTTGGGGGCACGGATTTTCGCCCCGTGTTTGAACGCGTGGACAAGATGATTGCTGAGGGCGAATTCTTCAACCTGAAAGGGCTTATATATTTCACCGATGGCTATGGAGTCTTTCCTTCAAGAAAGCCTGCCTATGAGACAGTTTTTGTCTTCATGGATGAAGGGGTTGAGCTTCCTGATGTGCCGCCTTGGGCGATCAAGCTGGCAATTGGGGATGAGATAAGAGTTTTGGAGGACGGCAAATGAGCGGCGAAACTTTTTTGATCAAGGATGGCGAGTTGAGAAAGTACACAGGCGGGGACGAAAATGTTGCCATTCCCCATGGCGTTACCCGCATCGCCACCAAGGCATTCTCTGGCTGCAAGACGCTTGTGGGCGCAATAATCCCTGACAGCGTGGAAAGCATCGGCAATTACGCGTTTAGCGGCTGCAGAGAATTGGCAAGCGTTGAAATTCCTGAAAGCGTGACAACAATCGGCAGCTGGGCGTTCTCGCATTGCGGCAAGCTGGCATCAGTTTCAATTCCTGGGAAGGTGGCGAAAATTCCTTGCCAGGCGTTTGGCGGCTGCCGGGAACTGGCTGCCGTCGAATTGCCTGAAGGCTTGGAATTCATCGGGGAGGCGGCGTTCTCTGGATGCGCCAAGCTCACGAATGTTGTGCTGCCTGGCAGCGTAACAAGCATCGACAGGCACGCGTTCTACGGGTGCTTGGGTCTCAGGAGCGCTGTGTTTGCTGGCATCCCGGCCAGCATAGGACTTCATGCGTTTGAGGGCTGCGAAAATGTTGCGATAATAGCGCCAGAGAGCGTTGCCGCGCAAAGCCTGCATAGATACAAAGAGACAAAGGCTTTGCTTGCGTTCTTCTCATCTGGCAAGAGCCTGCATTGCTTTGGGACGCAAGATTCGAAGGAGCTATTGTCAAGGAGCCGAAATTTCCTGGGGCTCATAATCAGCTCTGATGATTTGGAAAAAATGAAGGGATACTTTCGGATCATTGGCATTACGCCTGAAAGCTTCGACGAGGTTCATGAACTGGCCAGGATCGGGAGGGCAACAAAGATATTGGGGTTCTTGGAAGATCTCAAGGCTAGCGGCTTGCTGGCTGAAGAAGAAGAGCTGGAGGCCTTCAGGCTGGCTGTGAGAGCCAAGGAGGAAGCTTGGGAGGCTCGGGCCAATGAAGGGAGGGCTCGCGGATTCATAGTCACTGACGACGGGATTTTGAAGAAGTACGCGGGAGCCGAGACGCATGTGGACATGCCCGAGGGGGTGCAAAGAATTGGGAAAGATGCGTTCAAGGCAAACAAGGATCTCATATCAGTGACAGTTCCTGAGGGCGTAAAGTCAATCGAGGATCGCGCTTTTTCAAGCTGCGAATCCCTTGAATCCGTAACCTTGCCAGATTCCCTTGAGACAATTGCCAAAGGCGCGTTTAGCTTCTGCAAGTCGCTAAGGCATATTGTGATTCCCAAAAACGTCAAAAAGCTGGAAAACAGCGTTTTTGCTGGGTGCCATAGGCCTTTCACGGCGCATTGCTTGGGAGAGACTGATTACGTTGCTCTTGAGAGCGAACCGCGCACACCCACATTCGATAAAAGAAGCACGGTAATCAAAACGGCTGAGACGGTGCCTTTCGATTATTTCGCCTACCAGGTGGTGAATTACACAAGCATTGTGCTCCTGGCCAAATATGACGCGCATTTTGACAGCGAGCAGATGTTTCTTAAGCAAAACGTTTCCAAGAATCTCAAAAAGATACTGCCGGCCCTTTGCGCTGATGACAAGGTTGAAAATATAAAAAGGCTGTCAAGGTACGCTGAGATATCGGCCAAGAATTTCGATGTTTTCTTTGAAGCCGCGCAAGAAGCAAACGCGACCCAAATAACAGCCTTTCTGATGGATTACCGCAGGAAGAGCATATCGGATGAAGAAGTGGAAAAACAGGAAGAGCTGAAGCTTGAAAATGAAATTGCAAAGGCAGCGAAAAAAGCGCAAAAGGCGTCAGCTGTCTTTGCCGAGCATGGCGAGCTGACAACCAAGGGGATGGAAACCATATCGCAATATGCCGAGCGACACATCGTGCGGGTGAAGTTCGCTGATGGGGTTTCGTACAAATACATCTGCGATTATGTTGTAGAGGCAGGCAACAGGGTCTTGGTTGGCGGCGCCAGGATGGGGCAGGTCGGGGTGATAACCGAGGTTGAAAAGGACCTTTCGGGCAGGTACGACAGGCTGATGCAATATGTGAGACAGGCGTACCGCTTTGGGGCGCTAAAGAAAAAACGGGGGAAACCATGAACATAAAGGATGCCAAGCAGCAAATCAAAAACGCTTCAATGGCGTATTTCACGAAAAACGAGTTCGGTGATTACGCCATACCCATAGAGCGCCAGCGCCCAGTGTTCTTGATGGGCCCTCCGGGCATCGGAAAGACTGCCGTCATGGAGCAAATCGCGCAGGAGCTTGGGGTGGCTCTGGTCTCGTATTCCATGACGCACCACACGCGCCAAAGCGCGCTGGGCTTGCCCTTTATCACTCACAAGACCTTCGGCGAAAAGGAGCACGAGGTTTCTGAGTACACCATGAGCGAGATTATTTCAAGCGTTTACGACATGATGGAGGAGACAGGGCTTTCCGAAGGCATACTGTTTATGGACGAAATCAACTGCGTCTCGGAAACCCTTGCTCCCGCCATGCTTTTGTTCCTGCAGAAGAAGACGTTTGGCAGGCACCGGGTTCCTGACGGATGGATTGTGGTTACGGCAGGAAATCCACCAGAGTACAACAACTCTGTCAGAGAGTTTGACATCGCGACTTGGGACAGGCTCAAGCGCGTTGACGTGGAGCCGGACTATGCTGTGTGGAAGGAATACGGGAGCCAGATAGGGGTTCACCCCGCTATCATGACTTACCTTGAGATCAAGCGGACGGACTTTTACATCATTGAGTCCACAGTGGATGGCAAGCGGTTCGTCACTGCAAGAGGCTGGATTGATTTGTCTGACATGATCAAGCTCTATGAGCAAAAGGGGATTGCAGTAGATGAAAAGCTGGTGTCCCAATATCTCCAAAACGCTAAAATTGCCAAGAGCTTTGCGATCTACTACGACCTCTTCGTCAAGTACCGCAACGATTACAACGTTGAAGCCATTTTGGGCGGAGAGGTGCGAGAGAGCATCAAGAAGAGCGCAAAAAAAGCGAAGTTCGATGAGCGGCTGGCTCTCATGGGCATTTTGATAGACGCTGTGGCTGCTGAAGCCCGCTCGATTTGCGAGCGGGACGAGTCAGTGAAGTTGCTTGCGGAATCGCTTGGAGGGATTCAAGAAGGGCTTATGAAAGGCGGCAGCGCGAACGAGCAGATCATGATAGCTGCTAACAAGCTTCAAGCGAAAGCTGAAGCGGGCAAAAAGTCCTCCAGCATGGCAGAGGATGCAATCCGCGTCATGAAGAGGGCAACAGAAGCCCTTTACAAGATGAATCCAGCGCTATCAAGCGCCAAGCCAGCTGATCCAAAGGCAGCGTTTAAGGCGGTCAAAGCAGAGTTTGACAAGCATGTGGCGAAGATCAAGAAAGACGCAAAAGAGGTTACCGCTCACTTGGATAACATCTTCTCTTTTTGCGAGGAGGTTTTCCCTGACGGCCAGGAGCTTTTGATACTTGTCACTGAACTGACCGCCAGGAAGCATACGTCAAGCTTCATATTGCGCTACGGCTGCGAGTCGTACTTCAAGCACAACAAGGACCTTATGTTCCATGAGAGACGGCTGGACATAATCGAGAAGCTTGAGGGATTGGACGAGATTGACTAAAAAGCAGGTCATGCCGCAATCAGCAAGATGGGCATGGCAGGAAGTTATCCAAAGCCAGCAAGGCACCCATTTGCGCATTTTTGCGCTTCCAAAGCCTTAAGTCACAAGAAGCCCCCAGGCATTCGCCATGGGGGCTGCTTTCATTGGGCCGCTTTCGAAAGATCGCTGCCTAGACTTTCTGGGCAGAACAAAGAATCCCATGGTTTGCGGCTCCGCCGCTGGCATGGGATTCTTGTGATCACGAGAGGATTAGAGTTCCGGGTTGAGCTGATACTGGCTGAAAAGCGCCAGACTATTTTATCGAACATATGTACTTAAAAGTTCAGTTTATCGAATACATGCTCTTGAATGCATTGAGCAAACCGAAAGACCGTAGGGTTGCAACGCTTTTGTTCTGTCGGCAAGCGAAGAGAGCTTCACTTTCGCTCAGAGCAAAGGCGTTGAAGGGATACCATAGGGCTGTTCTCTGCACAAGTGAGCATGGCCTTGAGATAAGGACCTCACCCATTCAAGAGCTTATCTTATTATCGGCTGGATTTTGGTTTTATATACCGCTCAAACGGGCGGAGGAGATATTTTTTTGAGAGCTACGGACTGGTCATGAAGTCCGTATCCCTATACAAATTTCCTTGGCTCTCCAGCGCAGTGCCACTCGCCACTGCGCTGGAAGCGTTCTTCTGAATGCTTAAAAGTAGTGTTTCCCGAATCCCTGGGGTTATGCATCGCTTGATTTACTGGAATCAGAGCCTAAAACTGAAAGGCGAGTACGCCCCTACTCTCTCATGAGATCGCAGAGGTCAAACCTTTGGCTGAAATATGCGTACTTTTAAAGGGTACCCTGTTAACTTCGAACACGAAAGGCCGCTCCGCTTTCTAAGGTCTCAGGAGGCTACCCATTTTGGGTCTTGCTTTGCTACAGCTCTTAGTTTTTCGCCCTTGAGGCAGAAAGGAAAAACCAATGAAAAAGCACATCGCATTATTGCTTTTGATAAGCATATTTGTCCTGCAAGTAGCTCCAACGTATGCTTATGCCAATATCGTCCCAGAATCGTCTCAAATTTCAGATGAATCAGAGATATATCCAGACGGCGCTCCGGTTATAGGCGATTTCGTGCCCGACCCTGATGAGGCCGCTCTTATCAGTAAAAAAGAGAGTTTGGCTCAGGCATATTACGACGCTAAAATGTCAGGAGACGCCTCCTTAGCAAGTTCTATTCTTTCTGAGTTTGGTTCGCTGAAGCCTCTGCCAAATAACAGCTCGCTTTCAACAGGTAATGCTACTGATGATAACGAATCAGAATCGGTTCAAATTTCAGACGACTCAGAGATTTATCACGACGGCGCTCCGGTTATAGGCGATTTCGTACCTGACCCTGATGAGGCAGCGCTTATCAGTAAAAAAGAGAGTTTGGCTCAGGCATATTACGATGCTAAGATGTCAGGAGACTCTGCCTTAGCAAGTTCTATTCTTTCCGAGTTTGGTTCTCTGAAGCCTCAGTCAAATAGCAGCTCGCTTTCAACCGGCAATGCTTCCGCTGGCACCGATTCTACGATTTATTATGCCCCATATCCATATGGGATAACCAAGCCCAAAGTAATGACTATTTTTGATATAAGTTTTACAAAGCCGATGCCTTGGGATTTAGCGCGTAATGGTTTTTTTCGATTTTAGCACTGTAGGCACAAGCGTTCAATGACCAAGTTTTTGTATGCATTTTCCGCTTGACAAATTTGCGGACACTATCCTGATTGCGATCCAGTTCATGAATAGTGTCTCACGTACAAAATGACTCACATGGCTTGCCCCTAGCTTGGATCGCGGGTATGAATCCGAGGGGCAAGCAAGAAGACGCGCCTCGTGACGCTTTTCGCCTTTAGCCTACCCCTGCCGTGGCGAGGCCCGCAGCTGTTGACGAAAGCATCCTATGGCTCATGTGGCTTGCCGCCAGATTGGATCGTGGGTATGAATCTGAGGGGTAGTAGATTGTTGACTTTGTTTAAACAATGTAAACAGAGGCACCCCAGATCGATTACCAGTCATTTTTTGTGCATATTTCATAAAAACAAGATCCGATATATTTTGACAAATCACAAATAGTAGGCATTTTGCGTCTACATGTTTGGGTGTAGTTCAAGGTGTTAATGATATTTATCTTTTTGAATCATCAAGCTGAAATATCAATCAGTTATCCAACAAAATGAGATTGAGAATCGGCCTACTAGCTCCATAATCGAGCAACGATAAGCATTACGCAAAGAATCCCATGGTTTGCGGCTCTGCCGTTGACATGGGATTCTTGTGATCATTAGAGGAACTGAGATCTGGTCGCGTCTCTCCTGACAAAGAGTATGCCAGAAAAAGCGAAAGTCATTTTATCGAACATACGTGCTGGCAACTATTTCCGAAGCAAAAGGCCCCATGGCTGCAACGCCTTTGCTCAGTCGGCAAGCGAAGAGAGCTGCTCTCTGGCAGTGATACCCGTTTCTCTATAAAAAATCCCTTGGCCCTCCAGCGCAGTGCCACTCGCCACTGCGCTGGAAGCGTTCTTCTGAATGCTCAAAAGTAGTGTTTACCAAAAGCCTGAGATTATGCATCGCTTGATTTGCTGGAATCAAGAACCTTGGGCCAAAAGACTGAGCGCTCCCCTACCCTCCCATGAGATCTCAGAGGCTGAGTCTATGGCAGAAGCAAACGTACTTTTAAAGATC
>JAISWZ010000157.1 GCA_031270945.1 Clostridiales bacterium
ATAATCTCTATGTCCTCTTCAAAGCCCTCCATCATGGCAGGGATGTTAGCAGTGACAGTATGCCGATAGGCTTTTATAGTCTCTGCAGTCAAGCCTTCGGGGAACATCACCCTAAAAGCGCCGTTAATGCCTTTAAACTGTCCATTTGTTGACTTCTCATACCAATGGTCAATAGTGGAGCAATCAAAAGATTCTTCGCCAATGAAACGATCTGCTTTAGAGGAATATTCCAAGAATAGAGGCAATTGAATTCTGTAAACCAACGCGCCATTTCTTCTCACGTTGAGAGTCAGCCCTTTTCCATGCCGATCTATCCGTTGCCTATACATTAACAAATCTTCAAATCCAGATTTTCTCGCTACCATCCTCTCCTCTGCTTCCAAAACCTGAATGTCTTTCAGATCAACTGCTAAGCCACGAATGTAACGGAGCGCTCTCGGAAGTACCAGCTTATTCCCTATTGCCAGATCAAGGCCTTGGGCAGACATTTTTCCTAGCGACTCAACCGTATCCGGCAACGTGGCTTTAATTTTTGTTTTACAGGCATCGAAGGCATAGTCATCAATTGTTTGCAGCTTGCATCGGCTAAAATCTATCTCGTTAATATCGGATGAATAAAAAGCTTTGCTCTTAATCGTTGTCAGTGATGCCGGCATGACAAGATGTTCGCATTTAAAGCCCTTCATTGCCCGAATTCCTATTGTTGTTATTCCCTCTGGAAGTATGACAGTTTTTTGGAATTTTTTAGAATTCAGTTTGGAAGGTATGAACCCCTCTAGAACATCGTCATTTATCTGCAGTGTGTATAGCGTCATCGAGCCTTCCATATTTTCATCCTTTCATAAATCCTACAAATGCAAGGACTTAATTTTTGCCAAGCATTGTAGTTGGTGTGATTAAAGCCCATTTTTCCAATATAATAAAAGTATACCCTTCTAAACGGAAGCGAAACCCTGCAGACCAACTTTTGTCTTGCCTAACATGAAGAACCCGCCACATATCCTGGACTTTTGTTTCTCAATACCACAGCAGTCAAATCAATGTGAAAACGCGTGCTTGTAATAGCGATAATATAAAGCATCTATATATCTGGTCGTTTCCCATAAGCTGCAATTCTTGTGCGCCTTTACAAAATCGCGAGCGAAAACTCAGTAAGTGCATATCCCAAAATTCCGTAATGGCACCGGAAAAATCCTGGCGAATGCTTCAACGCCGGATTTTTCCGGTGCCTTGGATATAATTTTGGGATATGCTCTAAACTTCGTTACCTGTTTTCGCTCGTGAGCATTAGTCTTACTCAAGCCTTGATTTTTGGCCGATTGCCTACAAACGCAAGGACTTTACGGTAGATCCTTCTCTGCGGTTCATCAATTCCAGGATTCCTGCAGCTGCCTCGACATTATTCTTTTTGCTGGCGTTCTCCAGGAGTTGCTTTAACCTGTTCACTGATATAATGCCCGCATCATCATAGAGCTTGATAACTTCAATGTCTTCTTCAAAACCATCAATCAGGGCAGGGAAATTACTCGACGCATATTTTTTGTATTTCTTTATAGCCTCAGCAGTCAAGCCTTCAGTGAACATAAACCTAAAGGCGGCTATCATGGATTTTAGTTGCCTGTCTGATGAGATTGAAAACCATTCGTCGTAAAACGAGTAGTTTATGCCTTTTTCAGAAATAAAAGGGGTTCCGGGCTTGATATACCCATAGTAGAATGAAAATGGAACTCTGAAAATCAGCTTCCCATTTCTTCTAACATAGAGAATCAGCCCTTCTTTATTTAGGTCATACGTATTTACGATAAGTTCTTCAAGTCCAGATTGTTGCGTCACCATAGCTTCTTCAACTTCCAAAATCCGTAGGCCTCTCAGATCTATTGCTTGTCTGCCAATGTAATTAAGAGAGCTTGGAAGTCTCAGCTTTTCCCCTTTTTTGAGTTCAAGCTCCTGGATGGCCTTGCTTTCTATGTGCCTAACACTATCCGGCAAAGTGGTTTTGGCTTTGCAACCAACGAACGCATCGCAATCAATGGTCAAGAGGTTGCAACCGTTAAAATCTATCTCATCAATATGGGCTAAAGCGAAAGCTTCCAACCTGATTACCTTCAGCGAGCGCGGCATGACCAGACGTGGGCAAATAAAGTGCAGCATCGCTCTGAAGCCTATTTCTTCAATCTCATTTGGCAGAAAGACAGGATTCTGACTGCCATAACTATTTGGATGCCACTTGTATCCAGTTAGCACTTTGGCTTTCGAAATCATAAAGTCACAATCAGGCGTTATGTCTTTCATATAGTTCGCCCTTTCATTGCGCGTTGCCTACAAACGCAAGGATTTTGCAGCAATGCCGTTTTTGCGCTCCAACAAATCCAGGATTTCCGAAGCTACCTCAACATTGCTCTTTTGCCTGGCGTTCTCCAAGAGCTGCTTTAGCCTGTATGTTGTTATAAAACCCGCCTCATAGTAGAGCTTGATGGTTTCCATGTCTTCTTCAAAGCCTTCAATCATGGCAAGCAAGTTCTTCGTCGCGTAAGTTCTGTAAATCTTTATAGTCTCATCAGTCAAGCCCTCAGGGAACATCACCCTAAATGCGGCAATGATGGATTTCGATTGCCTGTCTTTTGCATGTTTATACCAGTTGTCGTAATTGGAGTAATTGAAGCCTTCCGCGCAAATATACCGGTTTTTGTACCTGCGGATCTCTCTGTTCAGTGGGATCAGCGTTCTGCAAACCAACTTTCCGTCTCGGGTCACGTTAAGAATCATTGAGCTGTTATAGACATCATCTGTCAAAAACATCAATTCTTCCAGGCCAGAATCTTGTGCCACCAATCGTTCATCGACTTCCAGCACTTGAAAGTTTCTCAGATCAAATGCGTATCTGCCAATATGGCTTAGTGCGCTTGGAAGCCTTAACTTTTCCGCTTTTCCTAAAATAAGGCCATGAACGGCCCCGTCTCCTAAATAAGTAATAGTATCGGGAAGCGTTGCTTTGATTCTGCAGTTAAGGAATGCCTGGAACTCTATTCTTTCAAGCAGTTTGCATTGGCTAAAATCTATCTCGTCGATTTGGGCCATATCGAAAGCTTTATGATTTATGGTCTTCAGTGATGGCGGCATGACAAGTCGCATGCAGCTAAATTTCTTCATCGCGCACATATTTATTGTTGTAATCTCATCCGACAAAATGACTGTGTTCATCCATCCGTCAGTGCCCCTGATGTATGTATAACCATTCAAAGCCCCGTTTTTTATTTGAAAATCGAACTGTGGCACAGTGTCTTTCATTTATCCTGTCCTTTCGTTATGCCTACAAACGCAAAGACTTTGTCTTAGCTCCGCTTCTGCGGTTCAACAATTCCAGGATTGCCGCAGCTGCCTCGACATTGTTCCTTATCCTGGCGTTCTCCAGGAGCTGCTTTAATCTGTAGGCTGTTATAAAGCCCGCCTCATCGTAGAGCTTGATCGTTTCTATATCATCCTCAAATCCTTTTATCAAGAAAGTCAAGTTGGCGGTGGCGTAGTTCTTGAACGCCTTTATTTCTTCAAGCGTCAGGCCTTCGTGAAACATAACCCTAAAGGCGGCTATTGCAGATTTCAAATACCTTCCTGTTGCGGCTTCAAAACATTCATCGTAGGCGGAGTAATTAAAGCCTTTTTCGCAAAAATAATTGGGGTTGGAGTAACCGTTTATCATTGGAAACGGAACCCTGCAGACCAATTTTTCGTCTCTTCTCACATAAAGAATCAGTCGGCCGCCATCTGTGCTAATGATCAATTTTTCCAAGCCAGAATTCCGTGCAATCATGCGTTCATCCACTTCCAAAACATGAATGCCATTCAGATTCGCTGCATGCCAGCCAATATGCCTAAGCGAGCTTGGAAGCCTCAGCTTTACTCCTTTTGCGAGATCAAGGGTTCGTACAGCTGCCTCCCCTAATGATTCAATGCTATCCGGCAAAGCAGTTTTGGCTCGGCAACCACGGAACGCGTTTGAATAAATGCTTAGCAGGTTGCAATGGTTAAAATCTATATCCTCAATTGCGGCATAAACGAAAGCTCCACTCTTGATTGTCTTCAGCGCTCGTGGCATGACAAGATGTGTGCAAGAAAAACGCTGCATTGCATCTTGGCCTATTTCTTCTATCTCATCCGGCAGAAAGACAGTATCTGCTGGAGCAAGGCTATCTGGATGCCGTCTGAATCCCTTTAGAATTCCAGTATCTGTTATCATAAACTCATAACCGGCTGTTCTGTCTTTCATGAATTCCTCCTTACGCAAGGCCTATAAACGCAAAATCTTTGCAGAATATCCGCATTTGAAGTCCAACAATTCCATGATTGCAGCGACTAGCTCGACATTTCTCTTGGCCCTGGCTCTTTCCAGTAGTTTCCTTAGCCTGTAGGCTGTTATCAAACCTGCCTCAGTGTAGAGCTTTATAGTTTCCACGTCTTCCTCGAAGCTGTCCAACAGGAACGAAAAGTTGTAAAGGGCATAGTTTCTGTAATCCTTAGTCCATGTCAAGTTTTTGGGGAACATAACCCTAAAGGCGGCAATAGCGGCTTTTATGTACCTATCATTGGCTCTTAGAAACCAATCGTCGAAGGCATCGCCATTAAAGCCGTTTTCATCAATAAAATTGCCTTTGGAGTAGCCGCTTTCCCTTGGAAACGGAACCCGGCAGACCAAATTTCCGTCTCTTCTAACATTGAGAAACAGCCAGTGTGCAGAATGGTCTTCTGTCGTCATAATCAAGTCTTCCAGGCCAGAACTATTTGTCACCAAACGTTCATCCACTTCTAAAACACGAAGGCCACCCAGAAACATTGCATGGTAGCCAATGTAGCTCAGCGAGCTTGGAAGCCTCAGCTTTTGTCCTTTTATGAGATCGAGGTGCCGTATAGCTTCATCCCCTAAGCATCTAAGGCTATTCGGCAAAACGGTTTGGGCTGTGCAGCCAAAGAACGCCCGGTGGTCAATGTCTGCGAGGTTGCAATGGTTAAAATCTATCTCCTTGATTCGGGCAAAAGCGAAAGCTTCATACCGAATTGCCTTCAGTGAGCGTGGCATGACAAGACGTGTGCACTCAAACTCTTTCATTGCATGGTTGCCTATTTCTTTAATCCCTTCCGGCAGAATGACAGTATCCATTTTTTCGTTAGTGTTCTTAAGGTAGCCTTCCAAAGCTTTATTTCTTATTTGAAAACTGCACTGGGGCGTCGAGTCTTCCATTTTTCTGCCCTCCATGTGAGCATATCCAAAATCATATCCGAGGTGCCTGAAAAGTCCGGCGTTGAGGCATTCGCCAGGACTTGGGCGATTTGCCCTTAGGCAAACGCTATCCGGCACCATTACAGAACTTCAGGATATGCGCTAAGCCCTCTCGTGCCACTTGTTCACAAAAACAGGGACTTTGCATTAGAACCGCTTTTACGGTTTATCAAATCAAGGATTACCGAGGCTGCCTCGACGTTGTTCTTTTTCCTTGCGTTCTCCAGGAGTTGCTTTAACCGGTATGGCGTTATAAGGCCAGCCCCATCATAAAACTTGATAGCATCTATGTCTTCTTCAAAGCCGTCTATCAGGCAAGGGAAGTTGGATATAACGTAGGTTCTATAAGCCTCTATTGCATCCGAGGTCAAGCCTTTGGGCAACATAAACCTAAAGGCGGCTATAGCTGATTTAACGTGCCTATCCGTTGTTGCTCGAAACCATCTGTCGAAAGCAGGATAGTTAAAGCCATTTTTGCCAATCAAGCGCTCTTGATATAGACAATTATATCCTGCAAATGGCATTGGAGCTCTAGAAACCACCTTGCCGTCTCTGATCACGCCAAGTATCAACCCACGACTATACTTGCTTGATATCACTGAGATCAGGTCTTCCAGACCAGAATCTTCTGCCACCAAACGTTCATCCACTTCCAAAAGCCGAAGGGAATGCAGATTCACCGCGCTTTCGCCAAGATGTCTAAGAGAGGTTGGAAGCCTCAGAGTTTCTCCTTTTGTGAGCGTCAGGTACAATACAGCATAATCCCCTATGCTCTTAACGCTATCCGGCAAAACGGTTTGGGCTCTGCAATAATCAAACGCTTGGGATTCAATGGTTAAGAGGTTGCTTCCGTTAAAATCTATCTTACCAATTCGAGCAGACTCGAAAGCTTTGCTCCTGATAATCTTCAATGATCGCGGCATGACAAGAAGTTGACAGTTAAGCGCTTTCAGTGCTCTACAGCCTATCTCTTCAATCTCATCCGGCAGAAAGACGGTATGCTCTTTGTCAGGGGCATCTCGGTGCCACTGGTAACCCGTCAGAACATTTGAATCTGATATCACAAACTTGCATTGAGGAGTGCTGTCTTCCATATATTCCTCCTTTTGAGCTTTTCACTCAAGCGGGTGCATGCTCACCAAGGAAACAATGAATTCATTTTACTGCTGTTTTCAATCTCAGTCTATAGCTGCAGGGACTTTGCAGTAAAACCACTTTTGCAGTTTATCAAATCCAAGATTGATGCGGCAACCTCGACATTGTTCTTTTGTATAGCGTTCTCCAGAAGTTGCTTTAATCTATATGTTGTTATTAAGCCCGCGTCATTGTAGAACTCGATAATTTCAATGTCTTCCTCAAAACCATCCATCAGAAACGAGAAGTTAGATGTTATATATTTCCTTAGTACTTTAAACCACATCGATTCGTCGAACATAATCAAAAAAGCGGCAATAATGATTTTTTTGTGCCTAACAGTTGTATCTATATACCAGTTTTGGTATGCGTAGTAGTTGAATCCCTTTTCGCAAAACAAACTCCTTTCGCTTATTCCCAATGTAACAGGAACCCGCCAGACCAGCCTTCCGTTTCTCCTCACATTCAGGATCAGCCAGGTATTAGCGTAGTCTTCTTTTATCAAATTACCCAAGTCAGAATCTTGTGTCGCCAAACGTTCATCAATTTCCAAAACGCTAACATCTTCCAAACACACTGCTCTTTGTCCAATGTGGATGAGCGAGCTTGGAAGCCTCAACTTATTTTCTTCTTCGAGTTTTAGGTAAAACGCAGCCTCATATCCTATGCTCTTAACGCTATCGGGCAGCGTGGTTTTGGCTTTGCAGTAAGAGAACGCCCCTAAATCAATGGTCATGAGGTTGCAACCGTTAAAATCTATCTCCTCAATTTCGGCATATTTGAAAGCCTTTTCCCTAATTGCCTTCAGGGAGCGCGGCATGACAAGACGTGTGCACTCAAAATCCTTCATCGCTTTAAATCCAATTTCTTCAATCCCATCTGGCAGATAAACAGTATGTACTTTGTCAGGGGCATTTGGGTGCCATCGGTAACCCGTCAGAACATTTGAATCTGATATCACAAACTCGCATTGAGGAACACTGTCTTTCATATGTATATATATTCCTCCTTCGCAAGGCCTATAAATGCAGGGACTTTACAGAACTGCCTCTGCTGTTTATCAACTCCAAGATCGCTGCGGCGACCTCGACATTATTCTTTTTCGTTGCGTTCTCCAGGAGTTGCTTCAGTCTAAAGTTTGTAATTAAGCCCGCGTCAGTGTAGAGCTTGATAGTATCTATTTCTTCCTCAAAGCCCTCCATCAAGGAAGAGAAGTTGGCGAGGACATAGCGCCTGAGCTCCTTAGTCTCTTTCAAGCCTTCGTTGAACATAACCCTAAATGCGGCCATAATTATTTTTATGGGCTTGCCTTCATTCGCAATCCAATCGTCATAGGCATAGCAGTCAAAGCCTTTTTCGTTAATCAAACTATTGGAAAAATACGCTCCTACTGGAAGCGGAACCCTGTATGCCAACTTTCCGTCTCTTCTCATATAGAGAATCACCCATTTGACATAAAAGCTATTTTCCATCAAAAGAAAGATTTCAAAGCCTGAATCTCGTGTCACCAAGCGTTCATCCACATCCAAAATTTTAACGTTTCTCAAATCTACTGCACTCAAGCCAATGCGAGTTAATGAGTCTGGAAGTCTCAACCTTTCTTCTTTTACGAGTCTAAGGTTTGCTGCAGCCTCCTTTCCTAAGCTCCTAATGCTATCTGGCAAAACGGTTTTGGCGAAACATCCACAGAACGCCTCGCTATCAATATTCAAGAGGTTGCATCCATTAAAATCTATCTCATCAATTCGGGCACCCTTAAAAGCATTGCTCCAGATTGCATTCAGTGATCGCGGCATGACAAGACGTGCGCAGGTAAAATTCATCATCGATCTCTCGCCTATAACTTCAATCTCATCTGGCAGAAAGACAGTATGTACTTTGCCAAGGTCATCTCGAAGACATTTGTATCCTATAAGAACTTTATTAGGCGTTACTATAAACTTAATGTCTTCCATATATTCGTCCTTTCATGTTCCCTACAAATTCACGGACTTTGCGGTAGAACTTCCTTTGCTGTTTAACAACTCCAAGATAGCTGTGACCAGACTTTTTCGTTATTTGGAAATCGGCTCCATCGATCGGATTACTGCGTAATAATTTGTTGAAAGTATCCAAAAATTATTCGTTACTTGCTGTTTTTTATTTATCCTAAAATCTTTAAGACATGTCGATTTAAGCAACGCTTAAGGCGGCGTAAATCGACATGTTAGCAACTTCTATATAAATAGATGATTGTTGACAGGAGATGCAAATGAATTATACTGTGAAGCCGGTTCTGTTGTTACATCATCGTTTGATTCAATACTTGCTCAAAACCACCGACACTAACGCTTGCAATAAATTCACAATTTCAGCCCTAAACTCAAGACACCTAAGTACTTATTCAAATTAGAGTCATCTCCTAAGATGACACTACGCTCAAGGTCATCGCAGATGCTGTCATATGCATATTCTTTTGAATAGTAAGCATATATAAACGTGAACATTGTAACACACGCTCTTCTTATTGAAGTTAAGAATTCGCCGCCGTGTTTAGCTGTTACTTTGCACTTATCATCGTCAAATATCACATCCAGAGTCCAATGAACCCTGTTTTCAACATTCCAATGGGATTTTATGGCCCATGAAGCCGTGTGGATATCTGCAATTGTGGTTAAAAAGTATCGAG
>JAISWZ010000188.1 GCA_031270945.1 Clostridiales bacterium
AAAATTCCAACTACGCTTTGGGCGGGTCTTTTCCGGTATTTAGCGCTCTTCATCGCATAAACCAATGGCAAGCAACCCTCAAGCGCCACCCCTCAGCTTACGAGTTCCACTTCGTGATCGCATTGTCAATTTCCGCCAAGTCGCGGAGATTGACTTCTTCACTGGGGCTGGCGGGGAAAAAATCAGTGTCTAAATCCATATCCCAGCGCTCCAGGCGCTCAGTGTCCAGGTTTATAATGTACGAGTAAAGGTAATTCAAATCATCTTCGTAGTCATACGAATTCATGTACCATTCCTCGGAGCGCTGGCTCATTGACACCAAATCCCAAGGCAAGTCCAGCAATTCCTTTCCGTCTATGGATTCTCCGAATGGAACCATTTCGATTTTGTCAAAGAGTCTTCCAATCTCCTCCGGATTGCTATTCCTGCAAAAAGTCAGCATTTGCACACCTAGACTCCATGGGTAGCCGTCGGACTCGCATGAAGAGATTTTCTCTACGCCGTTGCGTTTGAAACCGTACAAAGCTCTTGTGCTCATTGCATCCTCCCATAATTGTAAAAATCAATATCAAATCTAATTCATTATACCACTTTATTAGACAAGATCAAACCAGTGCCGCCAATTGCGGGCATGCAAAAAGACGGGCAGATTGCGCCCGTCTTCAAGATATCGAGTTTTAAGTTTTTAAGTCTCTAGATACGATAGCTAAGAAAATCGCCAATATCACAACAAATTTCCATCGACGCTTTGGGCTGGTCTTTTCCGGTCTTTTCCGATCATCATCCCAAAAAACCAATGGCAAGCAGCCCCCAAGCGCCACCCCTCAGCTTACGAGTCCCACTTCGTGATCGCTTTGTCGATTTCCGCCAAGTCGCGGAGATTGACTTCGCTGACAAGGGAACAGGTTGAGCCGAAATCCTTGCTATCCCAGCGCTCCAGGCAATCTGTGTCCAGATTTATAATATACTTGTACTGGTAGTCAGTGAAATCTGCCATGTCGTACATGTACCATTCCTCAGAGTGATCGCTGTTGGGCGTCAAGTACGACCAGGGCAAGTCTAACAGTTTCTTCCCTTTTACAGACTCCATTTCTTCCACCAACTCAATTCTGTCGAAAAGGCTATTCATCTCTCCCAAGTCGCTGTTCCTGCAAAAGTCCAGCATTGTAACACCCAGGCCGCTTGGGTAGCCGTCACAATGGCAGTAAGAGATTTTCTGCTCGCCATTGCGTTTATAACCGTACAAAGCGCGTGTTCCCATTGAATCCTCCTGTCAAGCGATTTTTTTCTGAAACATGGCTATCTTAGTGCATGGCACCGAAAAAATCCTGGCGAATGCTTCTACTAGTTTGCTCGGGCTTTTGCGAGCAAACATCCGGATTTTTTCGGTGCTTCGGAATTACTTTTGGGATGCACTAAGCGTATTCCCCGTTCTCCATTTCCGCAATCGCCTCTTTTATTGCAGACTGGTCGCAGAGATCAACTTCCTTGTTCAGCGTGAGCTCCTTGTGGTTTTCCCAAATCTCCAAACGCTCAGTGTCCAGGTTTATCACGTACTTGTATGAGAAGTGCAGGTGGGACATGTCTATCATGTACTTGCACTTTCCCTCTCCAAAGTACGCGCCCAACTCGCCTTGGGTCTTCCTGAGAAGGCAGTACCAATCATCTGCCGTCTTGTTTGACACGTTCAGGTCCAGCCAAGCCATGCACGAGAGGATCTGCTCTGTCGTTGGATGAGAGTCTTGAGCTACCATCACTATCTCTTTGAAGCGCTTCTTCAGCTTCTTCAAGCTCTTTTTCTTGCAAAACGCCAAGATTTTTACGCCCAGCTCGCTTGGATAGCCATCGCAGTGGCAATAGTTGATCTTGTCCTCCCCCTTGTAGCGGAAGCCGTACAATGTGCTCATGGAATCCCCCTATTAGGCATCCGCCGCCTTCATCGCCTCAACCGCTTCATCAACGCCAGGGAAATCGTTGAATTCCAGTTCCGCAGCCAGCTTCCATTGCCTATAGTTAAAGCGCCAGAACTCGATTTTCGCCTCGTTCAGGTTGATGACGTACTTGTACTTGAAGCTTTCTTTTTCGTACGGCACACCAGGGACATAGCCCATCGTTTTATACATGTATTCCTCCAGGTCTTTTATCCCTGACTTGAACTCCATCAGCGCGACTTTCTCGAAACGCGCCCTCATTACGCGCAAGCTGTTGTTGACGCAGAATTGCGCCACTTCACGCCCTAGCGTGCCCGGATCGCCTTCCTCGTGGCATACAGCCAGTTTCTCGTCTTTTTTATAGCGAAAGCCAAACAGTGCTCCTTTGCTCATGAAGCGCCTCCCTAAAAATTTTATCGTTTTGAAAAAGCAAGCGCATAGGCTATAACGTCTCCGGTCCTCCCGCCCCGACCAATTCATTAATTCTGCACTGCACGCTTGCTTAGCAACGAGTTTCCCAACTAACAAATTTTATCAGTATGCGCCCTCGTACCCGTCAATCGCCTCATCAACCTCTGACTTGTCGCGCAAATCCACCTCGCTGTCCAATGTCAAGTCCTTGCCGTTGCTCCAAAACTCCAGCTTCCCTGTATCCAGGTTGATGATGTACTTGTATTCGAAGTTCTCAATCTTTGAACTGTCCAACATGTACTCGCACTTTCCCTTACCGAAGTATGCGCTTATTTCTCCCTGCGTCTTCCGGAGAAGGCAGTACCAATCGTCAGCGCTTTTGTTCGACACGTTCAAATCCAGCCAAGGCATGCACATCAGGATCTGTGTTTGCGTAGGCCTTGAATCCAAGTCCACCATAATGATTTTCTTGAAGCACTTGCGCATCTTTTTCAGGCTCTTTTTCCTGCAAAATATCAGCATTTTGCGCCCCAGGCAGTCAGGGTAGCCATCCATCTGGCAGTAGCCTATCTTTGATTCTCCCTTGTAGCTGAATCCGTATAACGCTCTTGTGCCCATATTATTCCTCCCTGATTATAAAATTCCCTGCACGCTTGCTTACGTGAGTCGAACCGCCAAATCCCAACGTTTCTCCTCATTGAAAAGTATTATAACATCAAGCGAAAAAACTGTCAATACTTTTATGCAACATTTTTGCCTCGTGATTGCTGGCTTGCCTTTTGCCAGAATGTTGGTATCAATGATTAAATTCCATGGTGGATTATGGTACGTAGCGCAACAGCGTGCCCAATCAATTCCTATCTTAACCCCTAGCCAATTAATCCCTATCCCGATCTTTCCTCCCACCCCCCTATTCACGCCTTCCTTCCCTCAGCATCCTATTGACTCAAATCCTGAGCTATGATAAAATCCCCTTGAACTTGCACCTAGTGCAAGAGCAGTCATCGGAGGGGGCATAATCGTAATTATGCACCGACAAGATGCCAAGTGAGCTTGGATAATCTTGCCGGTGTTTTTTGATCCCGGCAAAAACAGGAGGCAATTGTGGACATCAAGACAGGCAACATCAAGAAACTCTTTTTCCACTACCTTTTTGCAGGGATGGGCAGCTCTGTTATCAGCTCCATTTATACCACTGTGGATACGATGGCTTCAGGACAGTATGAAGGGCCCGTGGCAACAGCCGCGCTTTCAGTCATCACCCCGATATTCACGCTCTTCATGTGCCTAAGCCTTCTTATAGGCATCGGAGGCGCCATCCCCATGAGCATATTGAGGGGAGAAGGGGATGAGGAGAAATCAAATGAGTTCTTTACCCTGTCCCTCTTTTATGGCATCATCGTTTGCGCCATCTGCACAGCCTTCATCTCAATATTCAGGGAAGATTTCTTGCGCCTTTGCGGCGCGAATGACGAAGTCCTCCCCTATGCGCTGGCTTACATCAAATGGGTTATCGTAGCCATCCCCGCCTTCTTCCTGGGCGTGATCTTAAGCGTGTTCATCCGCAATGACGGCGCCCCGTTCTTGGCAATGCTTTCAGTCATTTGCGGCGGCGTCTTTAACATATTTGGCGACATCTTCTTTGTCTTCACTCTCGACATGGGCATAGAAGGCGCAGGATTGGCCACCATGCTTGGCCAGATGGTCTCCATTGCAATTCTTTTCACCCATTTTCTGAAAAATAAGTGCAAGCTCAAGATCGTGAAGCCCAAAAAAATCTTGAAAAAGACTCTACATATAGCTCAAATGGGGTTTTCCCCTTTTATCGTTGATCTGTCTTACGGCTTCGTTGTCCTCATATTCAACAACCAGATCATGCGCTACTCCAACGCCACTTACCTGGCTATCTACGGAGCGCTGGCCGCCGCAACCATCCTGATCCAGTCCCTGTTCTATGGAGTAGGCCAGGCGATCCAGCCGCTAGCCTCCGTAAATTTCGGAGACAGAAACTTTGGCCGCGTTAGCTCTATACTCAAATATGCCCTCATTACCTCCATTGTCATGGGGCTTCTTTTCTTCTCCGTAGCCATCTGCTTCCCTGAAGCCATTCTCAGGATGTACATGGATGCAACCGACGAGATCATAGAGCATGGGACAGTCATTGTCCGCATATTCTCTTTCGCCTTTTTGACCCTAGGCATAAACGTAGTCTCCAGCTACTTCCTTCAGGCGATTGAGCTTTCGTCCAGCGCCCTGATCATCTCCCTGCTCAGGGGCTTCGTAATCTGCCTAATACTTCTATTCCTCCTCCCAGCCGCTTTCGGCTTTGGCGCCATTTGGCTGACTCTTCCCCTTACCGAGCTCATGACTCTCGTCTTTGTAATTTTTGTCCTGAGAAGAAAGCGAGCGCACTTTCAAAAGAGATCCGCGTCCGAGTAAGGCAGACCAAAACCTTTTATAACTTGAAGTGAAATTCTTCCAGTGCGTAGCGGTGCAGCCGAACTCAGGGTATGGATTTTCGGCAAAAAACAACCCTGTGGATAACTCGATGAATTTCTAGCAGAGCGAGGCATTGGGTTAAATAATGGCCGAATCATGGGCTTCGTCCTCTCGTTTGATTTTGAATTCGCGTTGAAGCGCCCAGGATCGAGTGGGATGAGGCGCGTCAAGCAGGTGATTAAGGAGATGATTTTCGGCAAAAAACAGCCTGTGGATAACTCAAGGAATTTCTTAGTTTTTCGCGTGAGCGGGGCATTGGGTTAAATAAAGGCCGAAGAATGGGCTTCGGTCTCTCTTTTGGCTTTGAGTTCGCGTTGAAGCACTCAGGAGCGAGTCGGATCAGGCGCACCTCTCTTATAAGATGTCGGATTCCATTATTTGCGAACAACGCCTCATCCGGTTATTTCGTTGCGCCGCAGACGCAGAACCTTTTTTACCCACGCCAAACTGAGGCAGAGCGGAGCTCTGCCTCTTTGTTTTGATCTTTTCTTTTTGCTCTTTGATCTTTTCTTTTTGCTCTTTTCTTATCGCTCTTTTTTTCTCTTTTTCTCTTCTCTTCTCTTTCTATCTCACTTCACAAGCATCCATTCCAGCGCCCTTTTAATGTTGTCCTCCCTTATAGTGCTAGTGACAACACCCATTACGTACCCTTCTATCTGAAATCCAGACAGCTCTTTCACTTTGGACGCGTCCAGGACGCATTTCACCTGAACTCCTTCTATCAAAGCGCTTTGCACTCCAAAGTATTCCTCATCTATCCCAGGAGGGAGAAAAGGCGTGATGTCTTGAACCATCTGCTGCTCGGCGTAAGTAGGCAATAGCTCTTCAGGAAATAGCATGAGGTCAATCTCGTTTGCGGCCACCATAGCGAAGAGCTTTTGCGCGTTTGCCATGTCTACCTGGGGATCTCCGGACTCGCTCATGAACATGATAGCCATGGCTTCAAGATCCTCCAGCTCCTCCGGGGTCATGACAGCCGCTTCCATAGCCCTTGCGTAAGCGTCCAAAGCCTCGTCTGTCTGGTATCCCTCCAGGAATGCCGTCTGAACGAAGGCTTTTTTCGGCGGATGGATCCAGATCGTGTCAACCAAGCTCCAGATGATAAATATTCCGGCCAGCGTCGCTATTATGGGTATCTTGTAATATTCCCAAATATACTCCAACTTTCCCTTAAAGCTCATTCCCTTGAGCTTTTCCGCCTCAAGCCGGCAGTATTCGCTCACTTTTTCCAGCATGGCACTTGCATCTTCTCTCTTTTCGGATTATACTTTATTTGTCGCTATTGATGCGCGCATAGTGAAATTCTGCGCATATGCAGCCAAATTTCGCGCAGGGCACGGCCTCACGCGCCATCTTCTCCTGAAAGCGCATTAATCGCTCTCGGCAAAGCGTCCCTGGAGTCCCCTTCGGGTTCGTCTTTGTAGCGATAGTCAAATTTCCTGATGAAGAGGTCGAGATCAGCGTCTAATTTTGCCAATATCTTGTCTTCTGTTTCTGACAGCTTCGCCTGGAACTCCCCTTCGTGGGTTCCGTTCAAGTATTTTTTCCCAGATTCCCTGAGCATGGCAAAATGGGGAACGCAAATGGGGGACTTTTCAAACGCGGCCCGAAGCTCTTTCTCCTTTGGCCACATGTAAAAGAACGTGCTCACGTACCTGTCGAAAGTTCCGCCGATCCTGTCACAAATGTAGCAGCTTCCCAGTACTGTTCCATAAGCGCTTGAACCCGCTTCTTCCGCCTTTTTGAAAAAGCCCTTGCGCTTGGCAGATGTCTCCTTGGGAAGAACCGACATGTTCTTGATTACCCTCTTCAGGCGCGTTCCAACCATCAGCGCAAGACCCAACCGATTCTGCTGCTCATACATCATTACCAGGTGCCTGCGGCAAAATCCCTTGCGGTCTGTTTCCATCCGGATGTCGTCCTCCATATAGGAAGGGCCAAGCATGAAGTCTATGCTGTCCTTCTCCAGCTTGCGCCTCATGGCGCAAAACGGGCATCCGTCCTGGTTGAACGCGTCCATGACCGGAATGGTGTATATTTCTTCTTTCATATTTGCCTCCCGCAGCCGCATCAGTGATGCGCCTAGATTTCTGATGAGGATTGTCTTTGGTTTAGAATTCGGGCTTGTCCCAGCTGTTTTTCTGGAACATCCCGTGTTTTCGAGCTTTATCGCTTTGTCTGCTTAACGGATTCCCGGAATTAAGAGCTTTGTACACCAGTCCTATCATTCGATCCCGGATTTCCGCGCTTTTGCATAGGTTTTGCTAAGTTTCCCGACATCCTCAGCCTTTGTTTAATTTCTTAGTGCATATCCCAAAATTCCGGCAGTGGCGCGATGCTTCTACGCGTGACTTTCACAAGCCATAAAATTAATTTTGGGATATGCCCATAAATCTCAAGCGCTTGCACTTGCCCAAACCTTCAGGCTTCCAAGTTTCAAGGAAAAAGCCTGTTATGCCAACGAGCGGCAAAACTATAATTTATTTATCGTTAGTAAAGCATATCCGCCTTCCTTCATGCGGGCAACGATAAATAACTCCATATTTTAGCGCTCGTTAGTTAATCGTTTGCACAAGCCCTCGTCAAACCCAGCCGTGTTTCCTATGGGAAGTATAGCATAACATTTTGGGGCTTGCATTAAAAAAGAGAGGCCTATTATTAGAATTAGGATTTTTTTCGCGCGAGCAAAGCACCGTTCGCGAGTATATCACCTCCAAAGAAAGCATTTTGCGCGGCTTGCCGCGCCTTGGAAAAGAGGCTATAAAATGCGATATGATCACAATGGCGACATGGCAGTGCTCTCGGGCCTTGACAGCTTTGATATAGGACAGACCTTGGAATGCGGGCAGTGCTTCCGGTACAGAAGGCTAAGCGGCGCTCCCGGGTTCAAGGAATACTGCATTACAGCACACGGCAAGCTCCTCCTTGCCAGGCAGGCTGACGATCTCCTCTACTTGTACCCTACTACCCGGCAGGAATACAAGACCATCTGGGCCAGCTACTTTGATACGCGCAGAGACTATGCCTCCATAAAAAATGACCTCAAGCAAAGGGATCCAATCGCGGGACAAGCTGCCCAGGCAGGTGGCGGCATCAGGATCCTCAAGCAGGATCCATGGGAGTGCCTGGTTTCCTTCATCATTTCCCAGAACAACAACATCCCAAGGATAAAAAAGATAATAGACTCCTTGTGCAAGAACTTTGGAGACTCCATAGGCTGGGGCGTCAAAGGGTTCCCTACGCCCAAAAAGCTCGCCTCTCTCACAGATGAAGACATGGCTGTCTGCAAGGCCGGATTCAGGACGAAGTACATACTTGAAGCAGCGCAAAGGGTTCACTCAGGCCAAGCCGACTTCTCCGCCATGGCTGACCTTCCGACCTTGGAGCTCAAAAAGCAGCTCATGGCCTTCAAAGGCGTCGGCCCAAAGATAGCTGATTGCGAGCTTCTCTTCGCCTTTGGCAGGACAGAGGTTTTCCCCACCGACGTTTGGATCCAGCGCATAATGCGCAACCTGTACTTCAAAGGCGAAGAAGTGCCCTTGAAGGACATCCAAGCGCTAGCCCTGGCCAAGTTCGGTTCAAACGCAGGCTTCGCGCAGCAGTACCTCTACTACAAAGCCCAGTTCGATTGAAAAGAAGGCGGAGAAACACTCCGCCTTCTTTTTTGTTGGTTTGGCGATGCTATATGGGTTTTTGGGGGTTGGGTTTTGTTTGGGTTTTTGGCTTTTTGGGTTTTTGTTTTGGTTTTTTTTGCTTCTCGCCTTAAATTCCCAAGCCTCTCTTATCTCTCTTACCCCGCTTATACTTCCCTGCTATAATCAGCTATCACCTTTATGTTTTGACTTTTGGGGCGTTAAAAGATAAGCTATTAAGGGCATACCCCAGATAAGACAGTCCTGGAGCAACGCAAACTTCCGAGCCCTCTGCCCGGCAGGATTCCAGGACATGTCCAAGCAACAGACTCGCCGCCCCAAAAGGCGCAAGAACTCCTGGCCGCGCATGCCAGATCAAAAAACAAGGAGTGAAACAATGGCTTACCTTTCAGACATTGAAATCGCGCAGCAGACCAAGATGGAAAAGATCAACAGCATCGCTCAAAACCTTGGCGTAAGCGAGGAGCATTTGGAGCAATACGGGCCTTACAAGGCAAAGATTAGCAACAAGCTGTTGGATGAGATGCAAGGGAAGCCAGACGGAAAGCTGATCCTGGTTACAGCTATTACGCCTACTCCCGCAGGGGAGGGAAAGACAACTACTACTGTAGGGCTGGCGGATGGATTAAGAAGGATCGGGAAGAAAAGCGTCGTGGCTTTGAGGGAGCCGAGCTTGGGGCCGGTCTTTGGCGTCAAGGGTGGCGCGGCTGGCGGCGGCTACGCCCAAGTGGTGCCAATGGAAGACATCAATCTCCACTTCACTGGAGACTTCCATGCCATAGGCGCGGCCAACAACCTTCTTGCCGCCATGCTGGACAACCATATTTTTCAAGGAAACGCCCTTGGCATAGACTCCCGCCGCATCACGTGGAAAAGGGCTGTAGACATGAATGACCGCCAGCTCCGCTTCATAGCCAACGGACTTGGTGGAAGAACCAATGGGGTTCCAAGAGAAGACGGGTTTGACATCACTGTGGCAAGCGAGATCATGGCGGTGCTTTGCCTGTCAAGCGGAATCACAGATCTGAAAGAAAGGCTTTCCCGCATCATAGTAGGATACACCAGGGAAGAGGCGCCAGTCAGGTGCTCTGACCTTAAAGCGGCAGGCGCAATGGCGGCTCTTTTGAAAGACGCCCTAAAGCCAAACCTGGTTCAAACCCTTGAAAAAACCCCTGCCATCGTACATGGCGGGCCTTTCGCAAACATAGCCCATGGCTGCAACAGCGTAATAGCGACTAAGATGGCGCTGAAGCTTGGAGATTACGCAGTCACTGAGGCAGGTTTCGGCGCTGATCTAGGCGCTGAGAAGTTCTTTGACATCAAGTGCCGCATGGCTGGGCTTGTTCCAGACGCGGTGGTCATAGTTGCAAGCGTCAGGGCGCTGAAGCACCACGGAGGGGTTCCAAAGGCGGAGCTTTCAACAGAGAATGTTGAAGCGGTGGAAAAAGGGCTGCCAAACCTGCTCCAGCATGTTGAAAATGTAACAAAGGTCTTCGGGCTTCCAGCGGCGGTGGCAATCAACGCGTTTCCTACAGACACGCCAGCTGAGCTTAAGCTGGTTGAAGACAAGTGCAGGGAGCTTGGAGTCAACGTTGCCCTTTCCGAAGTCTGGGCAAAAGGCGGAGAAGGCGGAATAGCCTTGGCAGAAGAGGTTGTCCGCTTATGTGAAGCGCCAAAGAGCTTCTCCTTCGCTTACGAAGATGATCTGAGCATAGAGGCGAAGCTGGATGCCATATGCAGGAAGGTCTACCACGCTGACGGAGTTGAGCTGGCCCCTGGAGCGAAAAAACAGGCAAAGCAGCTGGAGGCTCTGGGCTTTGGAAAGCTTCCCATATGCATGGCCAAAACCCAATACAGCTTTTCAGACAACGCTGACCTTCTTGGCGCTCCAAAAGGCTTCAAAGTCCAAGTCAGAAACCTTAAAGCCAGCGCGGGCGCGGGCTTCATAGTCGCCTTGACAGGTGACATAATGACCATGCCAGGCTTGCCAAAGAGCCCAAGCGCGGAGCGCATAGACGTAGATGAGAACGGGAAGATAACCGGGCTGTTTTAAGATCAAACAATGCCACACAAGAGCTGGTTTAGCCAGCTCTTGTGTGCGGAGGTCTAATATGAATATGCTCACCCCACGCGAAATAACCGAGGCATATGCCCGGATCGGAAAGGCGAAGTCTGTTCAGTCAACCGGGAAGCTTGCAATCATGGGAATCCTGGCCGGATTGTTTATAGCGTTTGGCGCGGCTGCCTCAAGCACCGCTTCTCACTCGATTGATAACGTCTCCTTAGCCAGGCTAATCAGCGGCCTGGTGTTCCCATTTGGGCTTGGCATGGTCATGCTCACAGGCGCTGAATTGTTCACTGGGAACACAATGATTGCCATCTCGGTCTTAAGCAAGGAAACAACCGCCAAACTGATGCTTCGCAATTGGCTCATAGTATACCTCGCAAACTTCGTTGGCGCGTTGGCGCTGGCTATGGGCTGCGCCTGGTTTGGCCAGCTGGATTACTCAAGCGGAGGCTTGGCGCTATTTGCGATTAAAACCGCAGCGTCCAAAACATCCATTCCATTTCAAAACGCGCTAGTCGCTGGCATCTTCTGCAACATACTTGTTTGCGCTGGAGTCCTTTGCAGCCTTTCGGCAAAGGACACAATAGGACGAATAGCCGGCGCGTACATCCCCGTAGCCTTCTTTGTAATCTGCGGGTTTGAGCATTCCGTTGCCAACATGTACTATGTTCCAGCAGGCATCTTCGCGCTTCAGGTGCCCAAGTACGCCCAGCTGGTGGCTAGCGCCGGCATATCAACGCAAAGCCTGACCTGGGCCAACTTTTTCTTTAGAAACCTGATTCCAGTCACTTTGGGAAATATAATTGGGGGCGCTGGCATAGGCGCGGCCATGTGGGCTTGCCATATGAGGAATCAGCCTAAAGCGGGATAGATTTGCTTGATAAAGGCGTTTGTGTGTGTAAATCCGGATCCGGATGGTCTACAGTGACTTTTCTGGCAGAGCATAAAGCGCAAGACAAAGGGAGCCTCGCGGCTCCCTTTGTCTTGTCTTTAATAAAACAAAAGGCCGGGAATCCCGGCCTTTTCATCTTTTTAGCTCACACTCGTGGTAGGGTCCACAGGGGTTTTGCGAAAATATCCGTCCAATTTAAGGGGAGGCACTCTTTGTATACTGCCTTGCTGCTCTACTGCCTTAGCCTCTCTACTGCTTTGCCTCTCTACTGCCTTAGCCTCTCTACTGCCCTGCTTCTCCACTGCCTAACGTTCACTCAAAGTCGTCGCTGTCCGCGCCTTCCTCTTTATCCTTTCTGTCAGCAAGGACGCTCAGCGCGGCAAGCGCGAGTGTTGTTAAAAAAAGCGTAACGCCTACTTGTCTCGCTTTTTTGACTATATCCATAATGCACCTCTCAATTTCGCGTTTTTTGCATAACCACAACCCAAGCGAAAAGCGCAGTTCTTTTCACTCATTAGCATACCCTCGACCGTATCAATAGCGTATCACTAACTGAGATGTCCGGCAACCACTGATAGTGATAAGAGCATTCTGCAAAATCAATCGAGGTTTTTTCTAATTTCTTTAAATTGTCAATGCCATTGCCTTTCCGTCGCTATGCGATCCAAAGGGACATCCCATGGATCCGCTTCAAGCTCTTCGACCCTCTGCGCTTCAAAGGCGACCCCTATCTTTGCCGCGTTTAGGCACTGGGGGAGATACCTGTCATAATAGCCCGCGCCCATTCCAATCCTTGCGCGAGTCAAGGCGTGAAAAGCGGTGCATGGGACGATGACCAGGCCTATGTCGCTTGCTTTTATCAAGTCGCACTTGCCTTCAACAGGAGATATGATCCCGTACTTTCCTACCTTCAAGCCATCTTTCCCATGGGGTGCCGCCGCCACAAGCATATAGCCCTCTTTGCATATGGGAAACGCGACCTTCTTCCCGGAATCAATGGCCCATTGGTTAAAGGCCTCCATATCAACCTCGCCGTTAAAGGCGTTATACGAAAGAATGACGTCTGCCGCTATCCATTCGGAAGCGATAACCCTTTCGCAGATGGCGAGGCTGAGCTTTTTTCGCTCTAAGGCAGGAATGGCGTTTCTTGCGGCTATTCCTTGGGATTTCAAGTCGGACTTGGTTTTGGGCATTGGACACCTCCTGGGTTTGGTTTGGTTTTGCTATTTTTATTTGCTTGACTAAAGCTTACCACAGATTGAGGGTGGCGTCCCGTGTTTATTCTAAACATTCAAGCCTAATCATCGGTTAATGCTGCTATCTCCAAACATTGGCTAGAAGAAGCAAGCAGCTTCAGGCTTTCCGCCCCTAAAACAAATGCCTGAAACTCAACAGAAATCCAAGTCTGCCTGTTATGGCAATATGAAAATGCTACTCAATATCAGTTGATTTTGCCACTCCCAAGAGAGATAATAGAAGTGATTTTTAACCTGCGGCATGCCCAAAACGCAAGTTCTTCCCCAGCTGGACATGCCCTGAATATGCATTCGCGAAGGAGTGCAACCCATGAATGTCATTCCCAACCCTCGCTCAGCATCGCTAGGCGCGGAAGGGGCGTATGCCCTGCCAGAAGGCAAGATTGCTATAGATTTGGGCCCGTTCAGCCAGAAGTCGGTTCAGGCGTTTCTAGATCGCACAGGCCTTGAGGCCAGCGTCGGCGCGGACATTTCGCTTTCGAGATCCGAAGAGTTCGCCCCCGAGGAATATGAGCTGACCGTCTCAGCTGAAGGCGTATCTGTCAAAGCTTCTACGGATAACGGGGTTGTGCTTGCCCTGACAACGCTGTTTCAGCTAAGCAAGGACGGGCAGATCCCATTCTCGCAAGTGCGCGACTTGCCCCGCTACGGTCACAGGGGCCTTTCCTTTGACTGCGCCAGGCACTTCTTTGACGCAAATGAGGTGAAGCGCGTTATCGAGCAGATGTCTCTTGTGAAGATGAATACCCTGCACTGGCACCTCACGGATGACCAGGCATGGAGGATCGAGTCCAAGAAGCACCCGGAGCTTCACCTTCAGCACAACTTTGAGTACTTCACCCAGGAGGACATCAAAAGCGTTGTAGCCTTTGCTGACTCACGCGGGGTAGAGGTAATACCCGAGATAGACATGCCAGGGCACATGAGCGCGTTGCTTTCAGCTCACCCAGACCTGAGCTGCTCAGGCAAGAAAGTTGAGCCAGCCACTTGCGGAGGGATCTACCCTGTCATCCTTTGCGCCGGAAACGAGGACGTCTACGCTTTGATAGCCGAGATCCTGGACGAGATCTGCCCGCTTTTCCCAAGCGGCAAGTTCCACGTGGGTGGAGACGAAGCTCCAAAGCGGGAATGGGAGAAGTGCCCCCGCTGCCAGCAGAAGATCAAGGAAGAGGGCCTTCCGGACGAAAAGGCTCTGCAAGGCTACTTCACAAACCGCATAATAGAAGTTTTGAAAGCCAAAGGCAAAACCCCGGTATGCTGGAACGAGTCACTTGAAGCGGCCGCCCTGGACAAGAGCTCCATAATCCAGTACTGGATGCCAACAGGAGCTGAGGCTACGAAGAACTGGGCCAGCTCTGGCGGCAAATTTATCTACTCTGACATGTTCACCTACTACTTCGATTACCCGAACAGCATGTCCAAGCTCCAAAGGGTCTATGAAGAAAAGCTTTCCCTGGGTGACGAGGATTGCTCAGACAATCCTGGGCTGCTTGGCATCGAGTGCTGCTTGTGGACTGAGCACATCAGGGAAAACAAAGGCTTGGAAGAAAAGCTTTTCCCAAGGCTCTACGCCGCCGCCGAGAAGATGTGGGGCACCAATTCCGATTACCAGGAGTTCTTGGAAAGGCTCCGCCTGTTCATATCCCGCTTCCATCCAGCAGACATGGGCCTGATTCCAGAAGAGAGCTGGAACCTGACCGGAGAGGCCAGGCTCAATGAATCATTGGGCTTCTTGGCTATGATGAGCCAGTCCATGTCCCCAGAAGCCAAAGCGGAAGTCTCTACAAGCATAGACCCCCAGACGCTCCAGCGGGCGTTTATGGAACACTTCTTCGAGCCCGCCGACATGCCGTTTTTGATGAGGGTGATGCAGGGGCTGTTGGGATAGGCAGATAGAAAAGTGCCCGTTACTTTTCATGCGGGCTGGCGGCGTTGCCGCCAGCCCGCGTTGTCGTTTTTTATTCAAGCGTTGCGCAATCCAGCTCGTTTTAGCGTCCCCGCACCCGCTAGCCCAAGGTTAAACGCTTAACCTCCTGCGGCGCACGTTTCTTGACATACCTTTTCGTCCCGCAAGTCCTAGGTTAAACGTTTAACTCTCTAAGGTTGGCGGTTTTCCGCATTTTCTTGCTCCTATCGACCCGCATGCCCGAAGTTAAACGTTTAACCCCTGCGGCTTTCGGTTTTCCCCCAGCCATGTCCCCAAAATCCCAACTTTTTTTATTTGCCGCACCTCAGCCCACCCCTATTCTTTACATTCCAATAGCGATGTGCTATAATCAAGATGCAACCCAAATATGGTTTGGACATTTTTCAGGACGTCAGGCATATCCCAGATATGCCAAAGAGGTGATCAGTCTTGGACATCATATCAAAGTACCATGGCTTATGGAGCGTAGACTCGCTGATCGCCACGGGCGGCTCCGGGCCGGTCTATAAGGTCTTCAACGAAACCTTGATACAGCGCACAGAAACGAGGCATCCTCATGCATCTAATAGAAAAGTACGATGGCGGCTCGTGGAAGATAGACTCGATGCTAGGCGCCGGATTTTCCGGCAAAGTCTATAAAATCTCTAAAATAGGCTCAAACCCTCCAATCCAGGAAGCGCTAAAGGTCTTCTCCCTGCCGGAGATCAGACAAATTATCAAGAATAGCCACCCGGAATTTGACTCAGCCCAGTTGGATCGCTGCGCAGATTTGCAGCTGGACTCTGCCCGCGAGAAAATCTTGGCTTTCCAAGAAGCTGACTCCCCGTATATCCTCAGCTATCACCATTTTGAGGTGGTCGAAACCGACGAGGATCCAGGCCCGCATTTTTTCCTGCGCATGGAATTGCTTCAAAGCCTGGAGCTGGCTTATGCTCTTAATCATTCCTCCGAGAAAGACGTCTGCAGGCTAGGCGTTGACATCTGCTCAGCGCTTGAGCTTTATGCCAAAAACGGATTGGTGCACGGAAACATAAAGCCCTCAGAGATTTTTCTGGCACAGAATGGGGGCTACAAGCTTGGAGGGTTTGAGCATTCCCATCCAGCAGACGCCAAGCCTGCAAACGCAGGGATCGTGGGCGCTCGTTATTATACGGCCCCTGAAGTTGAAAAAGGGCTTAATTCTGGGAATTCAGACTTGTATTCCTTGGGGATGGTCATGCACCAGCTGCTAAACAATGGCCGGATGCCTTTCGTTTCCCAAGGCAAATCGGCAAAACCTGGTGAAACAATCGAAGCTCGATTCAAGCGCTTAAAAGGAGACGCTCTTCCTCCTCCAGTCAACGCTTCCCCAGCACTTGCAGCCATCGTTCTCAAGGCTTGCGCATTCGATGGCGAAAAGAGGTACCAGAGCACCACTGAAATGAAGAACGCGTTGCTAGGAATCAACAGCTTCCGATAGCCAGCGACGTGGAACTTTATGAAATGGGTTCCCTATCCTTGGAGCGCTATAAATACGCCACTGCTCAAAAGAACCGCATTTTTCTCGCGTATCCGCCCTTACCAAAGCCTTCAGACCAACTTGGTTCGGAGGCTTTGTTCTATTTCTGCCTCAACTGTCATTTGTATCCTGCAAATTCCTCATTTTCCTCTTGTGATAGCTTGCATCTTAGTATTCTTTAACCTGACTTTAACTTTCTTCAACCAAGTTTAAGGTATAATGTTATATGGGCGCTTTGACGAAGACCTAAGTGCGGTCCCAAATTTGCCTTCGCGTCGGCGCTCTTGGAGCATGCCTCAGCAAAGCTTTGGGATGCGCTCGGTCTGCGCTTTTCTAGAATTCAAGGCCCGCTTGCGGGCCTGGGCTATAAGGCGGTGTTTATGGATAATAACGCGTACGGCATTGCTATACGGCAGTACCGCCCATCCGACGCCGAGAGCGTCCGCAGCATATGCATTGAAACGCTCCCAGAGATCATGGCGCAAAATCACATGGAAAAGCTCGCCCTTGTTGCCTTTTGCAACTACTACATCAAGCATGAGCCGTCTTGCTGCTTTGTGGCGGCCACCGAGGCGGGAGACGTTGTTGGCTACATCCTTTGCGCCGAAAACGCCAAGCTCTGGAGCGAAACGTACCTCAAGTCAATTTCTCCGCTGCCAGACTGCGACGCGAAAGAGTTTCTGGAGACAATAACCGAAACCCCGCTCTCGCTCTCAGAAGAATATCCAGCGCACCTTCACGTTGACATCTTGCCCGAATTCCAGAGAATGGGCATTGGAACCAGGCTTGTGGACGCATTGGTCCAGGAGCTTGGAAAAAGAGGCGTACCTGGCCTCATGCTTTGCGTCAACCCCAGCAACGAGATGGGGATACGCTTCTACTTGAAGTACGGGTTTGAAATTTTAGATGAAAGGCCCTACGAGACAGTTATGGGCCTAACGCTCAAAATCCCGGGCACATGCTACGCCCGCGAGTAAAAAGCTCAACCTATGCACTCAGAGCGGCCCCAGGCGCGAAGCACCTGGGGCATATCCCAAACGCCGGGATATGTCCCGCTTTCCATATTTCAGAACCTCGGCAGAGCGAAAAGAGGGATTCTTTTCGCTCACATGAATCCTTAGGAGGGATACTGATGCCAATCTATGTTTCAGCAAGCGCAAGCCGCAGCGGCGACGGCAGCAAGGAACGCCCCTTCAAAACAATCAGCCAGGCGGCGGAGATTGCCGTGGCTGGCGACGAGGTGATAGTCGCTCCAGGCGTCTACCGGGAATGGGTAGACCCGAAGAACGGGCAAGTCACATACAGAAGCGAAACGCCGCTTGGCGCGACAATAACAGGATCTGAGCAGATATCGGACTGGAAGAAGGCTGAAGGCGATGTCTGGGTGGCAACTATCCCAAACAGCCTGTTTGGCAGCTTCAACCCCTACTCTACTCCAGTGGCTGGCGATTGGTACTGGCCTGTCAAGGCATTGAGCCTTGGAGAAGTGTACTTGAACGGCAAGGCGCTGTACGAAAGCGCAAATCTGGACGAGGTTTTTAACCCGTCTTCCGAATCGGCCTCCTGGGAGCCAGAGAACGCGAAGTACCGCTGGCACTCTTCTCAGCAGGGCGATTTCACTGTCATCCATGCCAACTTTCAAGGGGCGGATCCAAACATTGAGAACGTAGAGATAAATGTGCGCAAGCATTGTTTCTACCCCTCCAAGACCGGCGTGAACTACATCACGTTTTCTGGCTTCACTGTCAAGCAGGCTTCGCCCCAATGGGCCCCTCCCACGGCGTACCAGGAAGGGATGATAGGGCCCCATTGGAGCAAGGGCTGGATAATCGAGGACTGCGAAATCTCAGACTCCCGCTGCAGCGGAATCTCCCTTGGCAAGTACCTGCAGCCAAACAACGAGAACAAGTGGACAACAAAGGTAACGAAAAACGGAACCCAAAACGAGCGTGACGCCATATGCCAAGCCCAGAGCGAAGGCTGGACAAAGGAAAGCATAGGCTCCCACATCGTTCGCCGCTGCCATATCCATGACTGCGGACAGGCTGGCATAGTAGGGCATCTGGGCTGCGTGTTCTCTATCATTGAGGACAACCACATCCATCATATCAACTGCAGGCAGGATCTGGCTGGAGCGGAGATAGGCGGAATAAAGATGCATGCCGCTATAGATGTCATCTTCCGCAGGAACCACATCCATCATTGCACCAGAGGCTTGTGGCTTGATTGGCAGGCGCAAGGCACCAGGGTTACCCAGAACCTGTTCCATGACAACGCTCCGCCTGAGGGCGTCAAGATCGACTCCACATACAAGCTTGGAGAGGACATCTTTGTTGAGGTAAGCCATGGGCCTACTCTCATTGACAACAACATCCTTCTGTCTCCCTATTCTGCGAAGCTCTGCACCCAGGGCCTGGCCTTCGTCCATAACCTCATTGCCGGCTCTTTCACCTCGGTTGGCAGAGGCACTGACAATGGAGTAACCCGCTTTCCGTCTCCAAGGTATACCCCTTACCACATTCCGCACAAGACTGACGTAGCTGGCTTCATGACATTCCTGCATGGCGACGCCAGGTTCTATAATAACGTGTTCATACAGCAGGATCTGAACCCTGAGCTTGAAAGAGCGCTGCAAGCGGACGCCTTGATGTTTGAAACCCAGCCTGACTCTGCAAGGTTCGCTCCTCCAAACACTGTCCCTGGCACTCACCCGTACGATGGGTATCCTTCAGCCGAAGAATACTTCAGCCGGTTTGAGCCAATCCAGTACAGCCAGCTGCTTACCGAGACTCTGGAAGCGGAAAAAAGCGAAGAAGACCTGAAAAGGATCGCTGACATGTTCTCCAGGGACAAATATTATGATCACCTGCCAGTCCATACTGGAGGGAACGTCTACTTCAACGGCGCCAAGCCTTGCGACAGAGAGCTTGGAAGCAACGAGGACAAGCTTCATCACGTGGATCTCGCCCTTGTAGAGAAAGACGGAAAGTTCACGCTTGAAACCAACTATTTCGGCTTCCTGTCCCGCGACCTGAGCCAGACCGTCACCACTGAGCTCCTGGGCGAAGCCTTTGAGCCAGAGCAGCCTTTTGAAAACCCCGATGGTACCCCCATTGTCTTCAATGAAGACTACTTTGGCGAGCACAGGGCTGTTCGCCCCTTGCCAGGCCCGTTTGAAAACGCGGAAGAGCTGGAGAGGGCGCTGAATTTCTAAGTTGCGACAAGGCCGATAGGCGGGCTGGTTAAGGATAGATAGAACTTAAAAAAGGTTCTGCGTCTGCGGCGCAACGTCATAACCGGATGAAGCGTTGTTCGCAAAGAATGGAATCCGACATCCTATAAGAGATTGGATTTAGAGCATATCCCAAAATTATATCCGAGGCACCGGAAAAATCCGGCGTTGAAGCATTCGCCTGGATTTTTCCGGTGCCATTACGGAATTTTGGGATATGCACTTAGACAAATCTCAGCTTATAAGCCAGGGTCTTTTACAACCCTGGCTTTTTTGTTGTCTTCTCACTATCTCTCTCGGGGGCAGAGGTCGGAGTCCGGCATCGCAATTTTTTCATAAATCATCATGTTGCCATTTGCTTTTTTCTAACTATATAAAATAATAAAATCAGGAACTATTGTTGAACATCATTGTCATTATCATTCTAGGCTCCCAAGCATTCCAGTCTTGTAAAGCCAGTGTCTTTCACAACTCTGGCTTTTTGTTGCCTTCTCTCGCTCGCAGGTGCGAGGTCGGAATCTGACATCGCAATGAATCATCACGTTGCCCTTTTTTTTTGTCTGCTTATATGATATAATGAAATTGGAAATGAGTGCTGAATAACATTGTCATCGACATTCTAGACGCCCAAACTATTCCCTTGTAAATGCTTTTCTTTAAACTGATCACATTGGTATATTTTCTTTAAACATTGGTATATAAAGGAGGAACTATGTCATTCATTGAAAAATACGATCCCGCTTGGAGCATAGATTCCGAGCTCGGAGAAGGCGGCTTTTCAAAAGTCTACAAAATAGTCAAAGAGGAATTCGGCAACAAGTACTACTCTGCGACGAAGGTTATCCCCGTGCCCCAGAATAGCGCGGAGCTCAAGGATCTCAAGAAGAATGGCTTATTGGGGAACTCCTTTACACTTACATATCTGAGATGGCAAAAGGCAAAAGACCTGATCAACGAAATTAACATTGTGCGAGAATTCGAGGGAACGACAAACATTGTGAATTACGAGGATCACAAGGTCATTCCAAAAAGGAATGCGAGCCCGGGTACCTCATTCTCATTCGCATGGAGCTGCTTGAAAGTCTGCAAGCCCGAATAAGCACATATTCAGAAACTAAAAAAGCTCAGTCCCCGTACCAGAGGAGGCTGAGCTTAGAACCAGTCGTAAAATTATATGAATACAGTAGATTTTGGTGATATTAACTTGACACTAAACGCAATCAACAATTAACTGAAATAACAATTAAGTTCACTAAAATTTGTATTAAAAATGCTTTTAGTCGTATTTTGAAATCGGTTCGACAAAATTCTTTTCTCAGGGATAAAACGCCTTCAATTTCGGTAGTCATTTTGGACAAACACTATCGTTATAAAATGGACAGTAACTATTGTTTCGACCTTGGAAACAGTTATATATTTATTTGATTCTGCCGTAACAACCACCGACCAAATATGTGTAGTTGGCTTAAGCACAAAGTTTGGCCATCTTATTGACCTTTAGTCAAAACCTTGGTTTTATTGCCTTATTGAAGCTTTTGATGTAAAATCTATTTTTGATTGGGTTTTTACAAAACCAGGCGCTGGAGATTTTCACATAATAGCAAACTATTCCATTAGCCACCATAATCAACAGGTTAGTTTTCGTAAGTGCAAATGTACTATGTGGTAACTCCATCGCCTTCCGATTGTATTTTCTTAATCATTATATTGATACTTCTACGCGTTATCAACCCGTTTCACACGTTTTACTAATCCAAAATATCCTGGATTAGAAGAATTGAGTGTTTCAGGTCGACCTAATTTATTCCAACAACATTTGCGCACGTAGGTGCGCAGCTGTTGCTGCAGTTCACTGCACAAGCGTTAGCGCAACCCGCTATGCACGTTGAAACGCAATCGCCTTTGCATGATGAGACGCATTGACTTGAGCACGCGGTAGCGCATGCAACAGAGCAACTGTTACCACACAATCCTGTGCAGCTTCCGTCGCAAAGTCCAGAGCAAACTCCCATTAGCATGGGAAGTGTCGCACCGAATATTTTGCTTTGATACATAACTCTTCCTCCTTGCCTTAACGAGCGAAAAAAATCAAACTTTCGCCATAAACAGATAATTATTACAAGTAAAACCAAAACAAACCAGATTATTATAGGTTTACTTGTAAATATATAAGTTCAATCCTTATCTTCACTTCTTCATTATTATCCTTGATAAAGTTCTACTGCATAATCATGGATAACCAATCAATTCGTGAATAAATGATTGAAATTAATATCTTTAATATAAATTCTATCAAAAAAGCTTCTCTTGTCTCAATGTTGTTTTGTTATATATAATTATATTTGCTTCATAAAACAACTTATTTATTCACTCATGCGTAAAATAATATTGCTTTCCGCATCATCCAGAGCATCTTCAAGGCTCATTTTTTCATCCAGAAAACTGATTAACGGATATGCGAGATCTTGCTTGTAGTAGCTCATGTCATACAAGTAGTCAACGCTGGATTGAATCAAGTCGAACTGCCTGTTTTCGAGTTGGTTAAAGGCTCTGTATCCGCTATTTCTCTTCATTTGCTCAGCCTTTTTGTTCAATGGCGATGATGATAAGGATCTTGGGGTTTGCGATTCCTCTCGTATGAGCCAGCTTAGAAACATCCAGGCTTCTTCCACTTTCTCCGACGAGTTTGATATGGAATACATCCGGTATGCGTAAGCTATGGAATTTCGGTCTTTTTCACCGCTGAAAGCGGGGATGTACATAACGCTCTGGGCTGACAGATCAAGCTTTGCAATCAGATCCCCATAGGATTCCGATAGGGAGAGCAAATCGGTAAGCAAGGCATCGTCTGTTCCTGTCAGATGCCTTTCATAGGGCACTTCCTTGTTCAAAACCCCTTTGTCCCTGGCGGATTTATAAGTTTCAACCAGCTCAGTGAACCAGTCTTGGCGCAAGTCAACAGTTTTTTCCTCCAGGTTAATAAGCGAGGGCATCTGGGCGATCAGCATCGGCACAAATATATTCGTGTCAGGATTTGCGCCTTGCGAAGTTTTAAAAAGGCAAATATCCGGATACTTTTCGCTTATATCCAGCCACTTGTCCAGGACGCCTTTCCAGGTCATGTTATCGCTTAGCTCAAACCCTATCTTGTCGCCCAGCTCCTTGTTGTACATGTGCGCAGTGTAAATCGTTCCTACAGGCAAGCCTGTCACTTTCCCCTTCAGCGTTATGGCGTTGAGCACATTTTTGTTAAGGTCTTCATAAGACGGGTCTTCCTGCAGAAGCTTTGCTAGATCCACAAACGCGTCAGTCTGAAGGATGTCCAGGTACGGAAGACCCATGCCGCCTGTGGCAACTATGTCTCCTACGTCATTAGCCATGATCTTGGCGGCAAGTTTTTCTCCTGCAAGTTCAGTGGATTTCCTGAAATCCTCCTCGGAATGGGAAATGACATCCCATTCAACCAAGAAGTCATTGTTCTCCAGCTCAAATTTCCTAACGGACTCTTCCAGGAAGTCTTGCTTGTAAGCGGCTGTTATAGTAATCGAGCGGCTTTTTGGCGCCTCGGTTTTGGCGCCAGGAGCAAAGGCCATCCTGTACAAGCGGCTTGAACGGTTGGAGCGCTTAAGCGTTCCTACAAAAAAGTCATCGCCGCTTGACGCGAAGAAGTTCAGATTTTCCATGTAATCGTCGTTGTAATCCCCTAAGATGAACGGGGTGTCTGTACCGAACTCCAGAACCGTTTCCAGTGTTCTCCAATCTAGCTTGTAAATGGCGTCCTTATTGGCCAAATGCACTGTGCCGTCTGGGTTGGCGGAAACAAAATAGTCGCCGTTAACCTTAAATCGGTTAACTATCTCATAATCCCTGAAAATGTCGCACTTTAGAATTTCGTAAGTTCCTTTTCGCCCATTGGTTGAGACAGAAGCGTACAAGTATCCATCGTCGTTTATGTCAATATGAGAAACCATGAACTGGCTAAGCACTCCGTCAAGCTTTTCCCCAGTATTTGCTGAATTTGCTGCAAGCATTCCGCCCTCTATAAAGTATGCGCCGCCGTCTGTGACTCTGAAATCATCAACAAACATCGAAAGCACTGTCTCAAACTTTGCGGATTCTTTAAGCGCTTCAAGCGAACCTTGCGTACTATTAACTTTATTGTTATTTTCGTCATACGCTTCCAGCACAAACTCCGATATCTGATCTTGGACGAATTTGTGATAAACCAGATAAACATATCCATTCTCGTCAACGTCCCAGTTCACCAACCAATACGAGTCGTCATGATTTTCAAAAGGCTTGGTTATTTTATTCATGTCAGGATAAAGCCCTTGATGTATTGTCCCGCCGTTTTCTAGAGAAAAATATAAAACCCGCCCCAATAAGTCTGTTTTCAAGGCGTAGGGCGCTTCGTATTCATCGGATCTAATGATCTCTGTTTCGTAATGATAGTCTTTAACAAACACCTGCGGCTCAACAAGCTCAGTGACGGCGGGCGTTTGCTCCTGCGGTTTGGCGTCAGTGAAATTTGGCGCAGGCTCTCTTGTGGCAGGGGTCTGTGACGCTTGAACCAGATAATCCGATTCAATTTTAGGCTTAGTTAATGATCTTAAGCTGTAAACAATAAACCCTATAAGCATAACACCTATACAAATTAAAGCGTATAATTTATTTTTTTTCATTTCAACCTCAATAATCTTGAATTCACGTCTTCCTTTATGCGTTCACATGCGCACCTTGCGAACGTTATATCACCGAACAACACAGACTGCTAACACGAAGTACTTCTTACTTCCATAGCTATAAATACAAAATAAATATTAGGTAAGGGGACAGTTCAACTGCTATTCTTCAATCATAATTTTCGAGCCCTCAAAATCTACATAACATCTTAAGTTTTTCAGTTCGTACTTTTCATTGATATCATCCCACCATTTTTGAAACAAGCGCGTTGTTTTCCCATAATCTGCAACAAACTTCTCGTAAAGTGAGGAATTTAAAACGTCAGGCAATTTGGCCAGATTTTCAAGAGCAATCTTCCTTTCAAAAAGTTCCTGTATGTACTTTAACTCTTCATTTGTTAAATCACAAGCAACTCTATTCATCGCATATCATCTCCTAGACAGTGTAATATCCAATTTTTACATTTTCAAGTATTTTCACTATAGGATCGTCATAACCTATCTCCGTCAATCCCTCTTTTTCAATTTTTAACCTGTACAAATTAGAAATTTCTCTTTCAATATGGCTCTTTTTACATTGGAACGAAGGTGGAACATTAATTTCACGTGTAGTCTTTACGTTGATGTATATGCAGCCTAAGCATTGATAAGAATCACAATTAGAGCAAATAGGTCGTCTAGAGTTTTTGTACATTTCCTTGTTAAATGTCCCTTTTATGCCTATGTAAGCGTCGCCCACACTGTCTATCTTATCCTTTCCATAAAAAGCAGAGCATACATATATCTTCGAGTCCGGTGCATAAACGAAGGAGCGATTTCCAGCTTTACAGTTATCAAAATCATCGATATAGCACAGATCTGTTATAAGATTTACTTCCTTACTTATACCTGCTTCATGATATTTTACAAGGTTTAGCATTATTTTCTCTAGTTGAGATTTGTATACGGCATTATTAAAAGTACGTTCTACATCCAATATATTTAAGTTGATACGACTTGACTTTTCCAACAGAACAGAAACAAGTTCATTTAACAAACATATGTCATTCGAATTCACATTCAACATGCAACTAATTAGTCCATATATAGGTAAATATACGCTTTGTTTATCAAAAATCAACATGCACTCTTTTAACGTTTTGGATTCTTCATAGAACTTCGCCGGAACCATATGAAAAATTGTATAGTCATTGTATGCGTCATCGTGACTATAAGTAAATTTCTTCGATGAATGCACGAATATCGGCCTAAAGAAATCCTTTCTACAGAATTTCAACCCTTGCAAAATATCATTACTACTCATCAACGTTTCGGAATTCGAAGAATTACTAACAGAACAATAATCCACATGATCATCAGAAAGAAGAAAATAAAGCCTTTGCGTGTCTCGACCATTAAAATCTTTTTTAATTCCGTAAATATTCAGCAGTTTTGAAAAATAATAATCGTTTGCGCGAACACGCGCTTTATGCATTTTGCATATGTACTTCGCACGATAGAAATTGGTTGAATCTGGTGACTCATCATAACAGAAGCCTTGACAGAAGCTACATCCCCATGCTACAGGACACTCTAAGCATTCAGAATCACTTTGAAGCGCATATGTGGCTGTCATAAAAGGTCGTACTTTTTCCATGTCAATGCCACTATTAACATCTCCAATGCACCACTCATCTTTATTATTCAGGGAATATGATCGAAATCTTATACAAGGATATATTTTTCCGTCATTGCCAACCGCTATCATTTTTCCAGCGCCGCAACTCGTAGATGTCAAATCATTTAGGCCATAGAACCCTCCTATATTGTCATCAAAAAGCGAACATCTGTACTGGTTATGCAAATTATTCTCGATAATATAATCTGCTAATAATATCATCTGTTTTTCAAATACTAAATCATCGTCGTACTCCCAAACATTTTCAAATACAACATTGGCAGAAATGTCATGTATCCCCATTTCCCAAAGAGATATGATACTTTCTTGTAAATAGCATAAATCAGCATGTGCAAATGTGACTTTTGTGTTCGCCCTGAACTGCGATTTCCATATTTCTATATTTCCAGAAATTTGGTCATAAGAACCACTACCGTCAGGAAATACTCGTTGTAAATCGTGTTTAGTTTTAGTGCCATCTATAGTGATACTCAATGACAATTTATCTTTATTCTTAGCAATATATTCTTGAACCTTTGAATTTGAATAGTTGACTCCGTTCGTGCATATATTAAAACGATAGTTCCAGTACCATGGATGATCAATCTCAAATGCTCTTATCTTAAAATAATCGCTTAGTCGATCTATAAGGTCAATTTCTAGAAGCGGTTCCCCTCCGATAAATTCCAAGACAACCGAATTTGGAAAATTTATGTCAGCCGAAAGAATGTAATCTATGAATTTTTTGCCCGTTTCATAATCCATCTTTTTTTCAGACGATTTATGCGTAATATAGCAATACTTGCATCGAAGATTGCATGCATCTGTCACGACAAATGTAATAGTTTGACTGTTTCCCTCATTCCATATTTCTACATTCTTTCCTACCATATATTCACTCATTGCATCCACTTCCTCAATCGCTAATTGCGCAGAAAATAGCTTTTTTTCTTTTCCTTAATCAATCAACTTCATATTAGACGTGTTCATTTAAATGAACAGATTCCTACGTACACGGATTACCATTATGCGATAAACTTACAGCACCTAATTAAATCCATTATTGATAATTTACATTTTTTCTATTGCTTCTTTTTCAAACAGCTCCTTATAAAGAACATTTCTAGATAAAAGTTCTAGATGCTTCCCAAAATCCTGTATTTCACCATTATCTATTAAAAAAATGCAGTCGCTTTTTTCTACAGAAGATAACTTGTGACTTATAAAAATAACAATTGAGTTCTTAGCCACTTCAGATAAAAGATCCATTACTTTTTTCTCGAATTTACCATCAAGATCAGATGTTATTTCATCTAATAGCAAAACAGAAGAGTGTTTCAGGAGCGCTCTCGCAATATTTATTTTTTGTTTTTGACCACTTGAAAGCAAATTTCCATCTTCTCCTAGTTTTGTCTTTAAACCATTTATAAGCATTTTCTCCAACTCATTAATTTCTGCCTTTCTGCAGACGTCTGCAACTTCAGTTTCATCCGCCTTCGGATTAGCTAGTTTAACATTCTCAATTAATGAGTCATTAATTATAAACACTTCTTTTTGTGCATATGTAATGTTATCTCTTAAACTCAATAACTTTATCTCACATATATCTTTATCATTTAGATAAACAACTCCACTTTGTATTTCATAAAACCCCATCAATATTTTAGCCAGCGTACTCTTCCCACAGCCATTTCTTCCTACAATGCTATATAAGCCCGGCTTATCAATATCAATCGAAATCCCCTTAAAAATTTCCACTCCGTCAAAATAACTAAATTTTAAGTTTTTAATTTTAATTTTCCTTATGTCTCCTAAATCCAATCCTGCATTCAATACTTCAGAATCATCATCTAACATTCCGAATATTCTATCAGCACTTACTGATACTGTCTGAGCTTGTATGTTAAAAGCTAAAATTCTCGAAACAGAATCGAACAATTTTCCAACGTACGTGTTAAATGCAACCATGTTTCCTATTGTCAATTTTCCCTCAATTATGAACCTTGCCGATGTGTATATTGTAAAAAGAGTAAACACAAGCAGAATTGCTTGGCTCCCAATATTCATGAAGTTGCTCAAAAAAAATGTTCTTTTAAGTATTGACAGCTTTTTATCAGTGAATTTTAAAAAATCAATACGTGATGCACCTTCGGACATAAAAGAGCGAATACCTTTAATGTTCGCAAATGTAGAATCGACAAAGCTATAATATTTGTCATGCAACTCTTTTTCTTGCTTTGATAAAACTTTAAACTTACTTCGAAAAACTATATTGTTCAAAGCAGTCAATGGTATAAATAAAATAGCAATTATAGACAATCCCGCAGATATTGAAAAAACAAAGTAAAGAGAAACAATTAAATTAAAACTTATTAAAGCGATGCTTGTTACTAAATTTAAGCAAAAATCAACAATTGCATTGGTATCAAATTCAAGTCTAGATATCAGCTCTCCTGTTGTTAAAGCGTCTAGCTTTTTAAACCTAAGACGCAATATTTTTTCAAATATGGCCAATTTCACTTCATTGTTCACTTTAAATGCAAACATTTCCCCTATGTAACTTTCGTACATCCCTAAAGCCATTGAAACTATCGTAATTGCAAAATAAGCAGCAATGCATATTGGCAAATCGGATACAGAGCCGATTGTAACAACATCAATCATTTTTCCATAGATATATGGACTGATGTTTGCCGTAATAACTCCAAATACTATGAGAATTATCAAAAAAGAAATAAACACTCTGTGCTTTTTAAAAAACAAAATATAAAACCGATTAAACGTTCCCACTCAATTCTCCTTGCTAAATATTTTCGCTTATTCAGCGGGTGTAATTCCATGCCTCACATACAAGTTTTATTGTGACGCCTATTAAGACTAAATCGCTTTCGTTTGAAGAATGGAAAACACACAAGATTCAATGATTGGCAAATAATACTACCTTTGCTTATATTAGTTAAGCTGGCTAAAATATTTTGTGCAAACTGGCTCACCAACAGTTGCGATTGAATGTTAACAAACTCGTGTATGATAACCTTAGGATATTCGCACTTTACTTAGAGCTATCATTAATTCCGAACCCCTCGACATTCTCCAAGCTATATTATTCTTGTTTTGCGCTACAGATCCTGTTAACTAACCTGTAGCGCCATCTACACACTTTAACAAATTCATCATCTGTGCTTTCATATGCGAGATAACCCTTGACAGTTCTATTATACGTCATTACAAGGATATGCGCAAGTGGTTTTTAAAAAAATTTTTATGTCGCGCTTTAGCTTGAAGGAGCAACGTAGCTTCAATTCTTTACTGCTGTTTAACCTTGGGCATTATTAATCAAATAAGAGTCTAGCCCTTTCATTCCCATCTTCAAAATCCTTGCAATCTCAAAGATCCCAAAAGCCGTTAAAGCCATCCTAGCCCAGAACATAACAGGATATGCCATTTCATAGGCAGACCTTTTATGCGCGTAAAGAAGGTTGCCCTCCCTAATCTTCTCGCGGACAATGCCCCGGTAGAACGAGAAGTCAAAGAAGCTCTGATCCGGCGCATACTTGCTTGGAATAAAAAGCTCAAACCTGACCTTTCCGTAAAAAACAAGAATCAAGGCTATCGTTGCAGCAATGGCGATAAAAGCCTCTGCCAACTTGGTTGCGTTGGATTCGCTAGACAAGCTTTCTGTTTTCAAAGAGGCCGCAACCGTCTTGAACTGGCCAGCGCAAAAAAGCCAGCAAGCCTTCGCCATTAGCAGAGACAAGGCCAAAAACCCTGAAAATTTCACAAAAAGCCAGAACTGGTCAAGAATGTATTGGGATCTGCTAAAATCCCTGGCAACATAATTTTTGCCGCTTGCGCCTAATGCGCCAAGGGCGTCCGAAGCCGCGAAAGGGCCAGATGTTGAAACCCACACGCTTGAAACCGCAGCCGCCTGAGCATATGCCTTGTCAAACCCGCTATTTGCCGGCAGGTAAACATCTCTTATCCCGTCGTCCGAGACAGCCGCAAGAAGCCAGTTTTCTCTGTAGACGCCGCATACCTGGTAGCGGATCCCGTTCAGCTTGAATTCTTGCCCCACCGAGTCAGCGACCCGGAAAATTTCAAAAGACAAGTCTTCGCTTATCAGAGCGCTGTTTATCCCGTATATGACAGCTCCATCAGAAAAGGTTGAGCCGCTTGAAAAGTGAAAATCCTTGAATTCATCCAGCTCCGAGGTTGTCACAAAAACATTGACAGAAATGGATGGTTCGCTAATGCCCCCCACGACCCCGCCAACTTCTTTGAAGCAAGCAGCGTTGCTTCCGAAGGCTTCTCCCGCTTTTTCAAAGGTTGTCCCGAAGCTGGCGTTCATCCCGTAATTCCTTGCGTGAAGCTCAACCCGGCTCATCAATCGCGGAAAAGCAAAGTCAAGCGCAAAGCCGCAGATCACAGACAAAACCAGTCCCAAAGCCGCGCAAGCCATCTTTCTCATTGCGCGATCCTCACTTTCATCCCGTTCTTGACAGCCTTGGTTGTGCCTGAAATGAAGAGATCCCTCTCTGAAAGCGACTGCGAGACAGCTGCATTGAAGTCATCTTCGGCTTCAACATCCACTTCTTGCCTCCTTGCGACATAAGACTCTCCAAGCGCTCCGCTCTCGGTCTCCACGCGGTAAACGTACGTCCCGCCTCCCTCCCGGAAAACGCAGCCTTTTGGCAGGACGTTTGGGTATGTTCCGATTGAGTGCCTGAAGCTGACATCGCATTCCTGCCCGTCATAAGCGCCCTCAGCGCCAGATGCCTTGCACTTGGCAACGACTGACTGGCTATTCTCGTCAAATGACTTCTCCGCAACTATGCAATCAACCCGTCCTGCCAGGTTTGAAAATGAAGCGTAGACCCTCCCGCCTTCCTTGAGAATGCTGTCCTGCTCCAGCCCTATGGAGAAATAGACAAATGAGTCCCTGTAAACCCCGCGCGATCTCGCGTCGTATCCCAAGCTCTGGGACATCCGTCCAGCGACTCGCACCTCTGGCGTCATCCAGTAGTCGATCTTCGAGCTAGCCAGCGTAAACGCAAGCATCACAGCGAGAAATGCCGCTGCGGCCTTCACAATTCTCTTGCTCGGCATAAAATTCACCTTTTTTTATAAAAGCTTTGTATTTCAAGCTTTTTTATTTCAAGCCTTTTATAAAATCTTTTTATTTCAAGTCTTTTTATTTCAAGCCTTTTTTCTATCTTTTTATTTCAAGCTTCCGGCTGCTATTCCCTCTATCAGCCCTCCATAGTTCATTGCGCATGCCAAGCATGGCAGAACCATTGCCACCACTCCACAAGCCGGAAGGCCTCTCGCAAGAGCCCCCAGATTCAGCGACAATGGGAGCAAGTCTTGGCTGGACAGGAAAACCAGCGGCTGCTCAACCATTCCCCAACTGTCAATGAAAAGAAGTATAAATAGCGCCGACATAGCACTCTTGGACATCGGGGCCACAATCCTGAAGAACGCGCCAACGCTTGAAAGCCCGTCTATCTTTCCCGCCTCAAGGATCTCACCGCTTATCCCCTTTATCATCTGCGCCGACATGAAAACCCCGAAAGCGCTGAATATTCCCGGAAGAACCAGCGACAGCTTCGTATCCAATAGCCCCATGGCCTTAAGCGTTATGTACTGCGGCACAAGCGTTGCCTGAAAAGGCATCAGCATGGCCGCTATGTACATGAAGAACAGGAAGTCCTTAAACGGGAACGTGAACTTCGCAAAGCCGTATCCTGCCGCAAGGCTTATCGGAATGGCAAGAACTGAAACCAGCAGCGAAACTTCAACCGAGTTCCAAAACCACTTCAAGTACTGCGGCATTCTTAAGAGAACAGATTCAAATTGGTGGATGGAAAAGTCCCTGGGCAATACGTAAGCGCCCAAGGGCTCCGTTGCTGACTTGAAAGAGCTAGAAACCGACAGAAGCGCCGGAAGCAGGCACAGGACGCATAGCGTTGCCACAAAGAGCCTGCTTCCCGCTTTTTTTAGCATAAGCAATCCCTCTTTTTTAACTCTATAGCTGCGAGCGGACATACCTCTCCTGCGCCTTTAGCGCTAGCCATATGCCGGCAAAAAGAACTGAGGCCAGCATAAGCGACGCTGTTGTCAGCCTCTGGTAGTTTAGCTTGAAAAAGTTGTTGTTCATGAAGTGCGCAAGCATGTATACGCTCTTGGGCGGATCGGTTCCGAATATGGCATGGATGTCCCTGAATGCCCTGAAGCTGTTTGCCACAGCTATGACCATAGCGAAAAGCGCGGCCGGCATCGCCAGCGGTATCGTTACGTAAAGCGCCTTCTTGGCCTCGGATGTTGACTCCAGATCAAACACCTCGTAATGCTCCTTTGGTATCTGCGATATCGCGCTTGTGAATATGACAGCCAGGTATCCGATGTTCTTCCAAACATACAGCGCCACCGCCGCGCCCATGGCCGCGTCTCCAGACAATAGCCCCGGCATCTTCCGCCCTGCGGCCGCCGCGATCCTCACAGCTATTCCATCATCGCCAAGCAGCATGCTCCATCCGGCGATAACAGCGGAAACTGGAACTATGTATGGCGTCAGCATGGATACCATGGCCATGGAAGATGCCCGCCTCGACAAAGCCATTCCAGCCGCCAGTGATATCACCAGCGCCAGCGGAACCCCCGCCCCCATGTAGACCAGCGTGTTCTTGGCGGCCAGCTGAAACGCCGGGCTTTTCAGCAAGTCCACGTAGTTGTCCAGCCATACTATCTTCACGTCCGTTATCCCGGATGTGATGGAATACCATATGCTTATGAAAAACGGAGCTATCACAAAGCATACAGTCCCCGCCAAGCTTGGAAGTATGAATAGCAAGCCTATTGCGGCTTCTTTCTTTGCGTTTCTTGTCATAGCCACCACCTTTGCGCTAGGGTTTGGCAGTTTGCTTTCCAATGCGCTAAATTCGCTCTAAATCAAATATTGGGATATGCATGAATGGCATATCCCAATATAATTTAAGGCATAGCGAATGTTAGGTTCGTCGCTTGAGAATTATGGCAACCTTTTATGTTGCCAGCTTATAATGCCATTTGCAAGAATTATATCATAAATTCCGCCATAAACGCAAGGCTTGATTATGTGCGTCTGTAATTAGCATAGCAAAGAAACGCTTAAATATCTGCCAGTTGCGCAAGCGCAACTGCCAAATCCTTTGAAGGGCCGGGGGCTTTGCCCCCGGCCCTTCTTTTTGCTCTAAAACCCAGAATCGCTCGCTCATTCGAATCAAAACGCATCTTTCCGCATCTTTCCGCATCATCCCGCCTGTCCCAACCCCAAAAGAGCGCGAATCCGCAAGCAAAAGCTTGCGGATTCGCGCGTGCCCAACTTTAAAAGCCATACTTTAATCGTTGCGATAAAGGTTTCAGCAACGCTTTGCCAAAAGCCGCATATCCAGCCTTGTCATTCGAGCCAGGGTTGGCAAACTCGACTAACGAAAACTAGCAATCATATGTATGCACGCCAACAGGCAAACGCATGCCCGCTTCCGCGCATTCTTGGCAAAGATTGCCCTTCCCGCTTAAATCCGCTTCTTAGAGCATCCCTCGCCTAAAAGAGGGGGACTGATTCCAGGCCAGGACACACTCGCCGTCCGCATTCGGCAAATTTTCCAAAGCTAATCCAAGCGGGGCAACCTTCAAAGCGAGCCCGGCAGGGCTCAGGCTTGCGCGCCCCAAATTTTGCGGGCTCTCGCAAGCGCATATATCAATATTACATGATGATTAGTTAGGTGTCAACATGTTTTTTTGAAATATTCAAAAAAAGCTTCGATTTCGCCATGGCCAATCGCTCGCAAAAGCTTGCAACAGGCCTTGGTTTTGATCAACGCTTTTCTGCAAGTTTTCAATATAAAACAAAAGTATGCCTAATAAAACCCCAGCTTCATCCATTCATATCAGAATTATGGGAATAAACTTTTCAGCCGTAAATAAGAGTTAGGGTTAGTTCAGGCGATTATGCGTCAATGCCGCAATCATTTAGATCAAAGCAATAGATTCCAAAAATTTCGATTTGCCAATCGAAATCGACAAGATTCGAGCTCCCGATCAGGGCGCTGAGCGCCCCAGCGCCTCAGGCGCTGACCCAAAAGGGCAGGCAGGCGCTTGCGCGCCTGCCTGCCCTTTTAAATCACTTTGTACATATCCCAAAATTCCGTTAAGGCGCCGAACTTAATTATCAGCTCCATCACGCCCCAGTTTCTCTAGCCTATATCCGTCTTGCCACTTCAAACCCGTCCCAAATAGCAGCCCTGATATTCCTGACCTTAGCGCCGTCTCCGAGGCAGTAAACATGAGGCATCTCATTTCTCAGCTCTTTGAACAGGTCATTCCTGGACTCGTAGCCAGCCGCTATGATAACGCTGTCAGCCTTAATCACTTCTGACCCTTCCTGGGTTTCGACTGTAGCGCCGTCTTTGCTAACTGAAGTCACTTTCGCGCTTGCCATTATCCTGACGTTATTGAATGCCAGCAGATCCCTGAGCATCCACTCGTTCATTGGAGGGATGGCGCTTCCGGACTTGAGTACGTCCTTCAGAGTCTCTACTATAGTCACTTTCTTGCCGTTTTGCGCCAAGTGCAGTCCCAGCTCGCATCCAACCAAGCCTCCGCCTATTATGACGCAGCTCTTTTCAACCGTCTTCCTGCCAAGATAGATGTCTTCAGCCATGGCGACCATGTCCAGATCTGATCCTGGGAAGTCCAGCTTTATGGCTTTCGAGCCTTCGGCTATGAAAATGGCGTCTGGGTTTATGGATAAGATCACGTCTTTGGTTGCCTTGGTGTTTTTCTTTATATCCACTCCCAGCGTTTCCAGCTGGCGCTCATACCAGGCCGCAAGCTTCAGGTCATCGCTCTTGAACTTGGGCACCCCTCCTACCAGGAGAGATCCGCCTAGCTTGTCCGACGCTTCGAACAGTATTACGTTGTGGCCTCTCAAGGCGCTTACCCTGGCCGCTTCCAGCCCAGCGGGGCCTCCGCCTACAACAGCTATATCCCTCTGCTCCTCGGCCATTTCCAGCTTTACGAACGTCTCGCGGGCGCACTCGGGATTGACAGCGCAGGATCCTCTTCCGCCCTCCAAAAGCCTTCCGAAGCAGCCGTCATGGCATCCTAGGCACGGCCTGATGTCCAAGGTCTTTCCAGCCAATACCTTGTTGACGTAGTGCGCGTCAGCCAGGAGCTGCCTACCTATGCCTACCGCGTCTATCGATTCGGACTCTATCGCCTGAACGGCCATGTCCGGCTCTTCCATTCTTCCTGCCACTATCACAGGCACCGTAGCCACTTTCTTCAGCTCTTTGGCCAGAGGCAGGTACATGCCTTTCTCGAAGTACATGGGAGGGTGCGCCCAGTACCAGGAGTCGTATGATCCAGCGTCAGCGTCAAAAGCGTCATATCCAGCTTCCTGCAAAATCTTTGCGACTTCCAGCGCTTCTTCTATATCCCGCCCTAGCTCTGCGAAATCCTCTCCTGGCACTCCGCCTTGGCGCAGTGCCTTGATGTAGCTCTTTATGCTGAATCTCACGATCACTGGGAAGCTTTTTCCGCATTTCTTCTTTATAGCCTCCACTATCTCTATCGCAAACGTCAGCCTGCCTCTCAAGTCTCCGCCGTACTTGTCAGTCCTCTGGTTAAACAAAGCCATGGTAAAGCAGTCCAAAAGATAGCCTTCATGGACCGCGTGAACCTCTATGCCGTCAAATCCCACTTTCTTGGCTATCCCAGCGGCGTTTCCAAACCTCTCGACTATATGCTCCACTTCGGATGTTGTCAGCGCCCGGCATGGCGCGTCTATCCACCTGTTGGTCGTCTCTGACGGCGCTACGAAATCCTGCTTCTTCAAAGCCGGAGGCAAGGCGCTGCGCCCCAGCCCCGCCGTGAGCTGAAGAAATATCTTCGCCCCGTACGGATGAACCCTGTCGCAGATCTCCTTCGCCATCTTCTCATACAGGTTTTCGTTGGTGTTCGGGCAAGGAAAAAAGGAGTCTACATGCTGCTCCGCCTCATTGTCCACCCAGTTGGCGCCGGTTATTATAAGCCCAACCCCGCCCCTGGCCCGCTCAGAGAAGTACTCAACCGCGTCAGGCGTGTAGGCGTTCTGGGAATCGCTGTGTGAAAGCGTCCCCATAGGCGCCATGCAAAACTTGTTCTTGATTTCAACCTCGCCTATCTTGAACGGCTCGAAAAGAATGCGATGCTTGTCTTTCATGCCTTCACCTCGAAATCGCGCGAAATTAATCGCGCCAAGATTTTGGGGCCCGTTTGCGGTCCCATCTTAGTTATTCTTAGCCATACTTCAAGCGTTGATTCGCGCCGGCCCCCAGCGCCGGCGCTGGGGGGGCCAAAAGTTCTGGCGCTCGGATCACGACAAATTCCTGCGATTCCCACCTTGCGCCCACATGTTCCCTAGGCGTGTCAACTAACAGTAGTGCAGCCATCAAGTTTTTCGAAGCTAGAATGTATGTTCAAAGAGCGAAAAGCTTGTGATCTGGGCATTTTAAAATTGGGATTGCGCTCTTCACAAAGGTTTCATAATCTGGCGAACATCCGTCCATTTATCTCCGCCTCCCCCATTTGCGACAGAATTCATGAAATTTCATGTTTATCTCTTGACTTGGGGCCAATTTAAGGTTAAAATATATTAGAGCAAATAATAGCGAGAATCGTCCTAATTTGCCGAAATAAAGATTGAGGGTTGCAAGCGCGCTCAATCCGCAAGCGCCTGCCCTTGACGCCCGCGCAAAAGCTTGCAGGGCTAAGGCCCTATACCAGCAGGCTTTCACCAGGACACCCCCCGTCATGGCATGAAGGCTTCCGCGCGCGCAGACGCATATCCAAAAATTTTGGATTATGCGCATAAAGCTTATCCCTTCGCTTAACGGCTTGGAAAAACCACGCGTTAAAGCTACGAACGCTTTCTTGGGATAAACGCTTAGCGCGCGCAGGCGCATCCCCTCGCTTAGGCGCGCTCGTTCGCCGCAAGCACCCGCGCCTCTGGCGCGCGCGCTATCCGCGCTACGCGCCAAACGCCAAACGGCGTCAAAAAAAACTTACAGGAGGCATCGAAATGAACAAGAAAAAGCTTACCGCAGTCGCAGCAACACTGGTCGCGCTCACGCTCATCATCACCGGGACGTTCGCATGGATCAGCTTTCAGAATTCCACCACCAGCGGGATCACCGGCAGAGACGCGGCGCCTGGCGCCTCAACACATGACGACATAGGCTTGGACGGCTTTGACAAAGACGTATACGTAGAGAACTGGGGCACCGAGCCCATCTTCGTGCGCGTCAAGCTCAGCGAGTACATGGAAGTCGGATCCCTTGCCGGCACAGAAAGCCCTGACAAGAAAGTAGAGAAGCTTGTAGACTACTCTTCTTACGAAGATCCCAGCACCTGGAGCCTTTACTTCTACAACACCTATAGCCCCTTCCGTGAGTTCTGGGAGCTTGAGCACGGCGGAGCGAAGCTCTACAAGCCTGTCGCTGAAGAGAACCATGTAGACGGCTATATAGCCAATGACCCCACAATCTATGAGTTAACCGATCCTGGCGTCAAAGAGACCCTGTCCGCTGGCATCAAGTCCATGCAAGAGTGGGCTTACAACGAGCCTGAAGCAGGCAACTACTGGGTTGGCGACGAAGACGGATGGTTCTACTGGGCGCAGGCTCTTCAACCCGGCGAAGCCACTGGCCTTCTTGTAAACAACATCTCAAAGCTCAAAAACATTCCTGGCGGCACCTACTACTATGGAATCCATACCGAGACTCAGATGGCAACCGGACATGGCGACCTCGAGACTCCTGACTACTATATCAACTTTGGCGATTCAGCCAATGGCGGCTGGACTCCTGAAGCTTCTGATCTCTTGGGCTTTATCGTAGCCAAGTCAGAAGCCGAGTCAGGATTCTATCCTACAGCTCCTGAAGAAGATGATCCCATTCCCGCTCCTGAAGAGGATGAGCCCCTTCCTCCAGTCGGACCTTCTGATCCAGTAAAACCCGAAGAAGAAGATCCCACCGAGCCTGTTGAGAATCCCGAAGGCATCATCGAGCCTATCCCGACTCCTAATCCTGAGGACAACGATCCTATCGTCGAGCCCGATCCTGCTGTCGATCCTATAGTCGATCCTGCTGGCGAGACTGAGGAAGAAACCGAAGATCCTTATGGCGAGACCGAAGAAGTCGAAGATCCCGCTGCTGATGTCGAAGATCCTGCTACTGAGACCGAAGATCCCGCTGCTGATGTCGAAGATCCTGCTGGCGAAGTCGAAGATCCCACAGTTGAGCCAGGCGCTGCTGACCTGACAAAGGATCCAGTCAAAGAAGAAGAAGAAGTCCTCACAGCTAACTAATAAATGCGATTTCAAGTGCATAAAGCCAGTCAAGCCTTCGCTTGAATTCTGGATATGCACTTCCCTATAAAGGGAGCTGGCGCAGCGCGCCAGCTCCCTTTTCGGGTCTTGGGTTAGGTTTTGGGGTTGGGCTTTCCGGTTTTCAGGTTTTCATGTTTGAATTATTAGGATTTTCTTCGTATTCCAGCCGCTTCTCATCTCTAGCCATTTTCATTCCGCTCCGCGCCAATCCAAGGCCTTTTCATCTCTCAACCCAGCTCCCCCATATTTCGACCACCCCCTGTCCCTCTATTGCATTTTTTGCCGATATGTGATACTGTGAATTCATTCATGCCGCTCGTTAGCATTGCGCGCGGCAACGCATTTGCAACACCATCGAGGTGCACACATGAAAGCATTCAACACCGATGCCGCCTGCGATCCCAGCGTCCACTGCATTGCAAGAAGAAGCCGGGTGCTTGAGAGCATCAAGTCCCTGGTTGACCGAAACAAGTACATCGTAATCAACCGTCCCCGCAAGACAGGAAAGTCCACGGCGCTGCTTTTGCTTGGCGGGATCCTCCAGCCGGAATACAGCTATCTGTCAATATGCATAGGGCTGCTTCCTCCGGACTCATTCGCTAGCGCGAGCTGTCTATGCCCAAGGCTTCACGCTCTTATGTCTGAGGCAATGAATGGCGATACCGGCATATCAAGGCAGGCGGCGGAAGAGTTCAAGGCGGCCTCAGCCCCTGACCTGGACAGCCTGTTTTCCGCAATATTCAAGCTGTGCGCTTCCAACGGCAAGCGCATTGTGCTGGCTGTTGACGAATATGATTCCGCTTGCGCAAGCCAGGCGTTTCTGGATTTCATGGACGCGCTGTGGGGCTGCCACCTTTACTTCAACCAGGGGACGTTCGTCTCTGTCATATTGTCAGGCCTGAAAGACGCCAGAATCCTTGCGCCTGGACAATCCAAGGCGCAGGACAAGCCGTGGGGCCAAGCCGCTGAATTTGATCAGGACATGAGCTTTTCCAGAAGCGACATCGCGGAGCTTACGGCTGGTCATGAGCTTCAGCCAGATATAGCCGATCTTTTGATGGAGTACACATGCGGCCACCCGTACCTGGTGTCCAAGCTCTGCTCCTTGATGGCCAAAAAGGCAAGCCCGCCGTGGAACCGGGAAAACTTTATCAGAGCGGTGACAAAAATCGCCAGATCCAGCTCTATCCTGATAAGCTCCATGAAAAGCCTGGCAGAGGAAAACGTGGAGCTGAAGCGTCTTTTGCACAGGCTCCTATTCTCGGGCGAGGACATAGGAATGAGCTCTGTTTCCCTCAAAACGGTAGACCAAGCCCTTCTTCACGGCTTTCTGAAAGTCACTCCAGACAACAGGATCGCTGTCTCCAACCGCATCTTTGAAACCTGTCTTTGCGACACGCTAATGCAAGACGGCCAGTCCTTTGATGATCTGGCCAAGCAGGACCAGAAAGATAGCAAAAGCCTGAACGTCCAAAAGCTCTTAAAAAAGTTCGCGTCGCACTTTTCCAAAGCCTTCAGGGCCAGGGACAAAGCTTCCTTGGAAAGCCAGGCAAGGCGCATCTTCCTGACCTACCTCAAGCCAGCCTTGGGCAAGAAAGGCACGTATTACGTAGACGCAAAAACCAGAACCCCGACCAGATCCCATGTCATTGTGGACATATGCGACAAGCAGTACATAATAGAGCTAAAGATAACCCCCTCAACAAGAAACGGGGCAGACGGGGTGGTTGAGTTCTCGGATTACTTGGGCAAGCATTCCGCAGATCATGGCTATTTTGTCCTGTTCGCCATAAAGCCCGCCAACACGGGCAAGTTCATGAAAGACGTGGAGATAAACGGGAAAAAGATCAGCATATTTATTGCTTAGAGAAATAAGAGACGTGAGACAGGCAAAAAGAGGAACAGAAAGTTTATTGCTGAGAGCAAAAAGGCGTGAGACATGCGAAAAGAGCAGCAGAAAGTTTGTTGCTGAGAGCAAAAAGGCGTGAGACAGGCAAAAATAGCAACAGAAAGTTTATTGCTTAAAACATGAAACGTAAAATAAGAAACGAAAAGCAAACGAGCCGCCAGGGTGCCTGGCGGCTCGTTTGCTGGAACTGGCCTAAATCTTAATTCTAACCCCTTAAAGAAAAACCCCCAGCCCATGCCGCGCGGAGCGCGGCATGGGCTGGGGGCAAAGCGAGTTGCGCTGTGCGCAACCGGCTTTGCAAGATCCCCGCTTTGTTTTTTTAAGAACAAAAAAGAAAGCCCTCAAGCATGCTTGGGGCTGATGTTTCAAGCTTTACGCGCCTTCGCGCTAATGATTCCATCTATCGCGTTCATGGCGCCAATATTTCTTTCTTTTCCGCGCCTATGGCACAGCCTTTTCAAGCCCGCCCTTTGACGCTTTTTGCCTATCTCAAGCCAATCCTACGACTTTATGAACCTCAGCAGCAATGCCGCCAAGAGCAAGTCTTTGGACGAAAGGGTGTTAAGCTTTGGAAGGCAGTTCAGGCTTCCGGTCTGGAGCCCGACTAGGAGGTCTGTTGCGGTCAAGCCGTCTCCAAGCCCTATCAGAGAAAGCAAGTCGCTTGTTGACAAGCCCTTCCCGGACTGGATAGCGGCAATGACATCGCTGCCTGACAGCCCGTTTCCGAGCTTCAGCCCTGCTACAAGATCTGCCACCAGATCGTTTACGCACTGGCTAGTTATGGCCTGGCTTGTTGCGGGCTGGCTTGTTGCGGTTTGCGCCGCTGCCGGCTGGCTTGGCGCTGGCTGGATTGTTGCGGTCTGGGCTGTTACGACTTGGCTTGCCGGGATCTGCCCTGTGATCTGGCTTCTTCCGCCACACCCGCATCCGGCTCTGCCGGTCTGGGTTGTTGCGGTCTGGCTTGTTGCGGTCTGTCCTGAAACGCTGCTTGTTCCGGTCAATCCTGAGATCTGGCTTCTTCCGCCGCACCCGCATCCGGCTCTGCCCGTCTGGGTTCCGACAGAGGGAGTCACGGCCCTTGTTCCTGACTGGGAGATGGCGTTGCTCAGGGAAACGAGCTTATTCCAGGTATCCCTGCCTACAATCCCGTCTGCGGTAAGGCCGAAGAGCCTCTGGAATATGGCTACGGCGTTCTGGGTGCCCGTGCCGAACACTCCGTCAGCAGTAAGCTTGGGGATAGACGGGTATCTGATTGAGGCGGCATTTAGCCAGGACTGGATAAGGGCCACATCCTCGCCGCTTGAGCCCACTTTGTAGGAGTAGCCGGCGTATTCAGGGGCGTAGCCTGACGGAAGGGTAAGGACGGCTGACATGATTTTGTCCCATGTAGCCTGGCCTACGACGCCGTCATCCTTTAGGTTGAAAAGGCTTTGGAACTCTTTGACGGCCGCGGCCGTCCCGGCGCCGAAAACTCCGTCGGCGCAGATGGCAGTGATAGACGGGAATATCTGGGACAGGGCGTTTAGGCTTTGCTGGATCAGCTTCACGTCGTTGCCTGAGGATCCCAAGGTCAAGTAGTAGCCGGGGTACTGGGGAACGGTAATTGTCGGCGCCTTCTCGGATTCGGTGACGAGCTTGTTCCAGGTCTGCTCACCTACAACACCGTCTGCCGAAAGCCCGAAGAGCTTTTGGAATGCCATGACCGCTTGCTGGGTGCCTGGCCCGAAGTTGCCGTCAGCCGTGACAGCGGGGATGGACGAGTTAAGAAGAGCGACCTTGTTGATCAGTTCCTGCAAAAGCCTTACATTGTCGCCGCTTTGCCCTACCTTCAGGAGGTATCCAGGGTAAGACGGAGATGATGTCACGGGCTTTTTCTGGGACTCAGCCACGATCTTATCCCAGGTCTGCTGGCCTACGATCCCGTCAGCGGAGAGCCCGAAGAGTTTCTGGAAGGCGATGACCGCTTGCTCTGTGCCTGATCCGAAGTCGCCGTCGGCTGTCACTTTTGGGATGGAGGGATTGTAGTCTGCCACCTTGTTCAGGTATTCCTGCAAGACCCTGACGTTTTCTCCGCTTTGCCCTACCCTAAGGAGATATCCCGGGTACTTGGAGGAATCGGTTGGGGTCTTCTGGGACTCAAGGACTATCCTGTCCCAGGTCTGCTGGCCTACGACGCCATCAGCATCAAGCCCGAACAGGTTCTGGAAAGCCAAGACCGCTTGCTCTGTCGCTGGCCCGAAGTTGCCGTCAGCGGTAACAGAAGGGATGGAAGAGTTAAGCTGGGCCACTTTGTTCAGCAGTTCCTGCATGGCTTTGACGCTTTCGCTGGTCTGCCCTATCCTGAGCGCGTAGCCCGGGTACTGGGATGAAGATGAAGGGGTTTTCTGGGACTCTGCAACTATCCTGTCCCAGGTTGCCTGCCCTACGACGCCATCAGCGTCCAGTCCAAAGTACTTCTGGAAGGCTATGACCGCCTGCTGGGTACCTGAGCCGAAGTTGCCGTCAGCAGTAATAGAGGGGAGTGAGGGATTAAGCCTTGCCACAATGTTCAGCAGCTCCTGCATGGACTGGACGCTGTCGCTGGTCTGTCCGATCCTTAGCGCATAGCCTGGGTAAACGGGAGATCCGAATACCGCTCTGGTCTTGTAGGCTTCCGCCACAATCTTATCCCAAGTGGCCTGCCCTACTACGCCGTCAGCCGAAAGGCCGTAGTAATCCTGGAACGCAATGATCGCCTGCTGGGTGCCGTAGCCGAAGTATCCGTCCGCTACAAGCGTGGGGATTGACCAGTTCCAAGTGGCGATCCTGTTCAAAAGTTCCTGCATGACCCTGATGTTCTCGCCATTCTGGCCGAGCTTTATCAGGTATCCCGGGTATGGGAGCGATGGTGTTGGCTCTGGCGTTGGGGTTGTTGACGTCTTCTGGGACTCAAGGACTAGCCTATCCCAGGTGGACTGCCCTACTATCCCGTCAGCCGAGAGGCCAAAGAGGGACTGAAAAGCCTTGACAGCGTTAAAGGTGCCGGGCCCGAAATCTCCGTCCGCTGTCACCTTCGAGAGCGATGGGTTAAGATTCGCGACCAGGTTCAAGAGCTCCTGCAGCGTCTTCACATTGTCGCCTTTTTGCCCTTGCTTTATGAGGTATCCCGGGTACGGAACCGAGGGCTTTTTCTGGGATTCCAAAACAAGCCTATCCCAGGTGGACTGCCCTACTATCCCGTCAGCCGTGAGGCCAAAGAGGGACTGAAAAGCTTTGACAGCGTTAAAAGTGCCAGGGCCGAAGTCCCCGTCCGCTGTCACTTTGGAAAGCGATGGGTTGAGATCCGCGACCAGGTTCAAGAGTTCCTGCAGCTTCTTTACGTTGTCGCCTGTTTGCCCCTGCTTGATCAGGTATCCTGGGTAAGCTGGGCTAGTTCCTGGGGTGCTGGGAGTCTCAGGAGTGCTGGGAGTCTCGGGAGTGCTGGGGTTATCCGGAATAACCGGGTTTCCTGGCACTGGCGCTTGGTCTTTGATGGACCAATAGACTTCGTACAGCTTCTTCCAAGTGTCAACGCTCACAGCGCCGGTCTGGGGAAGCCCGAACGTCTTCTGGAACGCCGTGACAGCTGTCTTGACATCGGCGGTGAATGCGCCGTCTTCTATCACTTCTGGCACTGTGTCATAGAACTGGGCGATATACGTGAGAAGGAACTGAAGCTCAACTATCTCAGCCCGCTTGGACTGGGTTTCCTCCAGGCTCATCCCGTACTGAAGCCAGGTCTGAGGAGGCGTTCTTCCTACGCCTATCCTCTCGCCTTCGCTGTCAAGCTCGGCAAGCCTCTTTACCGCCACATACTTCCTGGATATCTCGTACCAGGTGCTCTTTCCTATGATCCCGTCCGCCGGAAGGTTGAATATCTCCTGAAACTTCTTTACCGCAGCCTTCGTGTCAGCGCCAAAGACCCCGTTGGGGTTGGTTATGGCAGGTATCGCCGGGTAGTTCGTCCTGATCCTGTTCAGGTAGTCCTGCATGACCTGGACGTTGATGTCATCATATCCCTCCATCAAGGCGTAACCCGGATAGGTCTCGTTGCTGTAGGAGATCTCGTCTGCCCAAGCCAGCTCCATGTCTTCGGGATAGAAGTACCGGATGATCTCCATCGCAGTGTATCCCTGCAACGCCAGGTACTGGCTTCCCCACTGGGTGAGCCCGTCGCAGGTAGCGTTCCTGCCGTCGCAGTAGATTGTGAAGTAAGGCTCGTTCCTGCCCAGCCTCTTCAGGTAGGTTCCAAACACCTCATCCACTATGGCCGCGACGTTCGAGAATATCTCTCTTCCCGGCACATAGTACTGGTCTGTCCTGGTGTTGTTCGTGATGTCAAAGCTGTACCCCTGGCTTGGGTACCAGGCGGTGTAGATCCTGTTCATGGCGAAGGTGATCTGGCACCACACGTTCGCCTTTATCGCCTCATACTCCCAGTCGGCGCAGATCTCGCTGCAGGCCACGTTCTTGATGTAGTCTTTGAACGGCACAGTCACGTCCACCCCTGGGTCTTTGTAGTACGCAAGGTGCACCCGGATATACGCCGGAAGCTTCACCGTGTTTGTGCTTGCCCTGGCTCTCCTGTAATCCGCCTCTTGCGGGTACGATCCAGGCTCTGGCGCGGATCTGAAGTCAATGCCGTGCTCAGCCGGAATGTTTATCTCCCTGGCCAAGCCATCCCTTGTCTGGGGATGCATCTGCACAGTCAGCTCGGAGTCGATCCCCCCGAAAATCTGGACACCGTGCGCTATGACGCCCTGGCTTCGGCTTGTCGACAGAACCTCGACATCGTAAGACTGGTAGCTGGTGCATGAGCCAACCAAAGCTTTAGTGTCTATGACTGGCAACGGAATCCTCTCAACCTTGCCGTCGCTGTCGACAGTCAGGGTATATATCGTTGTTCCGCCGCTTTTGACAAGAACCTTGGTTCCTTGGGCAGGCATGACGCCTTCTCCCCAATCCAAGGCTATTGTCAAATATCCTTCAGCCATGGGTACCACCTCCATATTCACTGCAATGAGCGCTATTCCCAGCCTCAAAGCCGGACAGGCCTTGCGGCTGGTGATAATAAAATTTTCAATTCACCGCTCATTAGTATAATACAGGCCAAGAGCGGATGTGTTACAGTAATGCTTCATATTTCCGCTATTATTAAAAGATAGGATATATTGGGATATTAAGAGCATACCCCAGCCCCTCCAACCCCGTGGCGCTTACGCCACGGGGTTGGAGGGGCTGGGGGTTATGTTTGGGGTTGGGGTTGGGTTAGGCCTGACCCAGGCCGATGCTGGCGGGACACCAAGCTTCCAGCAAGCTCCTAATAAGCTCCTAACAAGCTCCTAATGTCGATTTTAGCAAAACAGGCGTCTTCTCCAGCAATCGACGCTTTGATTCAAACGCGCTCCAGCCCGCCCCAAGCGGGTTTTTTCCCCTCCAAAGATGCAAAATTCTAAAAACTAATGAAATCTCGTGAAAAACAGAGCTACAGCGAGCATTTAAGTCCTAGCTTAGCGTCAACCGCCTTTCCCGTTGTTTGCATCTTTCCCAAGACCGCATTATTATATATCCGTAGTTAGCACTCAATAGAAGCGAGTGCTAATAATGGCGTGAGAATATTTCGGATGCGCCAAATATGCTGATGAGTCCTGTTTTCGTCAAAACTCGCTCACCGGCGTAGCCAGCAGCTTGCCCGCGCAAGGCGGGCGCCAAGCGCGTTTCCAGCCGGGACGCGCAATAAAGCGCATTCTGGCAACTGGATGCGCAACATATCGGAGGTAGGAAACATGAGACTTAAACCTTTGGGCGACAGGGTCGTCATCAAGCAGCTGGAGGCAGAGGAGAAAACAAAATCCGGCATAGTCCTTCCCAGCAATGCCAAGGAAAAGCCGCAAGAGGCAGAAGTGCTTGCCGTAGGGCCTGGCGGCACAGTGGACGGCAAAGAAGTGAAGATAGAAGTCAAGCCCGGCGACAGGATCATATATTCCAAGTACGCTGGAACAGAAGTCAAGCTCGACAAGGAAGAATACATCATCATCAAGCACAGCGACATCCTGGCGGTAGTGGAGCCGGCGTAAGGCTTGCAATCTTTTTAGGCTGCAAGCGATATCTTAAAGCGATATTTTTTAAGTCAAAGCCTTTAAATCTTGAATCAAAGCCTTTAAATCAAAATCTTAAATCAAAGTCTTCAAAAAGCAATATAATCTTAATTCAAAGTCTTCAAAAAGCAATATAATTTTAATTCAAAGTCTTCAAAAAGCAATATATTGGAGGAAAAGATATGGCTAAGCAGATTAAGTACGGAATAGAGGCCAGGACCGCTCTTGAGACAGGCGTGGACAAGCTGGCCAAGACCATTTCTGTCACGCTGGGCCCCAAGGGCCGCAACGTAGTTCTGGACAAAAAGTACGGAACTCCCCTTATCACGAATGACGGCGTGACAATAGCGAAAGAGATCGAGCTTGAGGATCCGTTTGAGAACATGGGAGCGCAGCTGGTCAAGGAGGTCGCGACGAAGACTAACGACGTGGCCGGAGACGGCACCACAACCGCCACAGTGCTCGCGCACGCCATAATCCACGAAGGGCTCAAGAACATCGCCGCCGGCGCGAACCCCATCATCCTTAGAATCGGCATGGGCAAAGCCACCGAAGCCGCTGTTGAAGCGATCAAGGGCATGAGCCAAAAGGTTGACGGCAAGAACCACATCGCAAAGGTAGCCTCCATCTCCGCTGGCTACGAAGAAATCGGAAACATGATCGCAGACGCCATGGAAAAGGTCTCAAACGACGGAGTTATCACTGTCGAAGAGTCCAAGACCATGAACACCGAGCTTGAGCTTGTCGAAGGAATGCAGTTTGACCGCGGCTACCTTTCAGCCTACATGTGCACAGACATGGAGAAGATGGTAGCTCAGCTGGACAACCCTTACATCCTTATCACTGACAAGAAGATCTCTAGCATCCAAGACATTCTTCCCCTGCTTGAGCAGATCGTCCAGACCGGCGCCAAGCTTCTCATAATCGCTGAGGATGTTGAGGGCGAAGCCCTTACCACCCTTGTTCTCAACAAGCTCAGAGGAACCTTCCAGTGTGTGGCTGTCAAAGCTCCAGGCTTTGGCGACAGAAGGAAAGCCATGCTTGAGGACATAGCCGTTCTCACAGGCGGACAGGTAATCTCTGACGAGGTAGGCCTGGATCTCAAAGATGCATCCCTTGAATCCCTTGGCCGCGCAAAGACCGTAAAGGTCGAGAAGGAAAACACGATCATAATCGACGGAGCTGGCGACAAGAAGGACATCTCCTTCAGAATCAGCCAGATCAAAGGCCAGATCGAAGAGACAACCTCCGATTTTGACAAAGAAAAGCTCCAGGAGCGCCTTGCCAAGCTTTCTGGCGGCGTAGCCGTGATCAAAGTGGGCGCCCCCACCGAGACCGAGCTCAAAGAGAAAAAGCTCCGCATGGAAGACGCCTTGGCCGCGACTCGCGCCGCTGTTGAGGAAGGCATCCTTTGTGGAGGCGGCTCCGCCTACATTCACGCCACCAAGGCCGTCAAGCAAGTCATTGCCCAGCTCACAGGCGACCAGAAGACAGGCGCTGAAATCATCCTTAAGGCCCTTGAGGCCCCAGTGAAGCAGATCGCTGACAACGCTGGGCTCGAAGGCTCTGTCATAGTCCACAAGCTCCTTGAGACCGAAGCTGGCATCGGCTTTGACGTAATCACTGAGTCGTATGTCAACATGGTTGAAGTCGGAATCATCGACCCGACCAAGGTCACCAGAAGCGCTCTCCAGAACGCCACAAGCGTCGCTTCAACCCTTCTGACCACAGAAGCCGTTGTCGCTGACATCAAAGAGCCCGAACCCCCAATGCCTCCCGGAGGCGGCGGAATGGGCATGATGTAAGCTAAAGCCCAAAATCCCAAAACCGCACCAAGCCGCAAGGCTTGGCTGCGGTTTTTTTCTGGAAAGAAAATATTTGGGGATCATGCGGTTTTTTAAATCTAAAGACCAAGATTCCAAGAACCAAAGCTCCTAGAACCTCAAGGGCGCTGCGCCAACGGCGCAGCGCCCTTTTTGGCAAGCGCAAAGCATTTCCGGCTTTAAAATTTTACTCTTTTTTCAAGAAAACCGCACTATTCCCCTCTTTTTAGCCACTCCTAGCGCCTGATTAAAATCAAATGAAAACTGCGCGCTTTTGCCCTTTGTTATTGACCGGCAATGACCGCTATGCTATACTGGAAGCATGCCTTGGGGCAATGAAAAGCGTCTGATGCAACTGCGCTTGCGGGCGCAAAAACATATCCTTAAAACCAATTAACGGCTTAAAAAGGCCCTTTTTAGGATTTTGGGGATATGCTCTCAGTTGCTTTGGAAAAGAAAGTGGCATTTAGTGCATATTCCAAAATTCCGTAATGGTACTGAATATAATTTTGGGATATGCTCTTATTTTCAACAAGCCGCAGGAATCAAGTTTGTTCCGCAAAAGATCGCTAGAGGCATAAATTTAAGCCTTATACCCCGACCTTTTGCGATTTGCGGCGCCCCTGCATATCTAAGACCCCAAAAACAAAAGCTTAGATATGCCTTTTAAGCGGGCGATGTATCGCTCGCAGCAACCCAAGGCCAATACGCGAGCGAAGCCTTTTGGGATCGCCGCATAGCGAGGGCTGGTTTTGATGGATAGCGTTTTTAAGGAACAGATTGTCAAAAAGAAGCCAACCGCGATCGACACTCTCAAAAAGGCTGGAATAATCATCGCCGTCATTGCCATTTATCTGGTTGCAAGCATCGTTCCAGCCATAGCACCTTTTGCCTTCATTCTTGCGGCCGCTGCGGCCTTCGGCGCCTATTACCTATTCACGATGCTGAACGTGGAGTATGAGTACGCTTTCACAAATGGCGAACTTGACATAGACGCAATCTATAACAGGTCAAGGCGCAAGAGGGTGTTCTCCGGCTCGGTCAGGGATTTCGAGGTAATGGCGCATGTAGAGGACACAGCCCACGCCAGGGATTTTGGAAACGCTGAGGTGAAAAATTACTTCAGCGGCGTAGTCGGAAAGGACACATACGCCTTTCTGGCGTCTCACAAAGGCAAAAGGCTTAAAGTGATCATAGAGCCCAATGAAATGATGCTGAAGGCTTTCTCCACTGTCCTTACGCCAAGGAAGCTGTACAAGAAGCTGTAGCTAGGGGGAAGCCTAATGACAGACGAGGTAAAGAGCGAGGTACGCAAAGATATAGCCAGCTGGGCCAAGACAATAGTGTTCGCCGTTTTGGTCGCGGCTGTGTTCAACAACGTGGTGATAGTCAACGCGACAGTGCCCACCGGATCGATGATGGACAACATAAAGCCCAAGGACAGGATTGTGGCGTTCCGCTTGTCTTATTTATTCAAGGCGCCCCAGCGGTTTGACATAGTCGTGTTCCGGTTTCCAGACAACCGGCAGGTGCTTTACGTCAAAAGGATAATAGGCCTCCCCGGCGAAACTGTCACCATCAGGGGAGGAAAAATCTACATCAACGATTCGTCTGAGCCCCTGAATGACGATTTCGTGAAAGAGACCCCAAGGGACGAGGATCTAGGCCCTTACGAAGTCCCTGAGGGATGCTACTTCATGATGGGCGACAACAGGAACTCGTCTGCCGACGCAAGAGTCTGGCAAAACACGTATGTTGTAAAATCAGATATTCTGGGCAAAGTATTATTCAAGTACTTCCCAGGAGTGCCCAAGGTTTTGTATAATACTTAAGATTAAAGAAAATATCTTTTAGAATCAAAGAAAATTGCAAAACAAAAAGCAAGATTTAAAAAAGCAAGATTTAAAAAAGAAAGAATCTAAAATCAAAAAAGCAAGATTTAAAAGAGAAAGAATCAAAAATCAAAAAGCAAGATTTAAAAAAGCAAGATTTAAAAAAGAAAGAATCAAAAAAGCAAAAATAAAAAAACAAAAATAAAAAAAAGCCAAACCAAGCAAGCGGCTGCGCCGCTTGCCGCAATCCATTCGCCTTTAAAGGAGGATTTATCGTGGCCCAAATATCAAAGGAAACAATCATATCTGACATCATTGCCGAAAACAGGGGAGTTATCCCCATATTCATGCGCTCAGGCATGCATTGCCTCGGATGCCCGTCAGCTCAGGGCGAGTCGCTGGAGGATGCCGCATATGTCCACGGCATGTCAGATGACCAGGTAGACGCGCTGGTTGAAGAAATCAACACGTACCTGGAGTCAGTTCCCGTCTGAGATTTTCAAAACTTACACCAAAAGCCCCAATTTTGTCATCATCAAATTTGTGTCCAATTTGAAACATAATTGACTTTTTCTTTAAAAAAACCTTGATATCATGGCCTTTTTTGTTAGCAAAACTAATTGCTTGGATTTTCCTCAAATGACAATCAGCTAAGTAAAAAGGCCGAAAAATCAAGCTCCGCTAGCGTTAAATCCTTGAAAAGCTCTGCCGACGCATCACTTGGCAGAGCTTTTTCGCTTTAGTATAATGATAGTATAATGAAAGTGTAATGAAAGAATCCAAGCCCCAAATCCGTACATACTAATAACAGGGACAATTTTTATGCCCATGTCAAGAGCATGTCCCAAGGTGAATGCCGAAAGTTTCCAGAGTCCAGCAAATCATTTTAGGGCTTTGGCGACTTGCTTTTGGGATATGTACCAAGAGCATATCCCAAAATTATATCCGAGGCACCGGAAAAATCCGGATGTTTGCTCGTAGAAGCCCGAGCAAACTAGTTGAAGCGTTCGCCAGGATTTTGGCGATTTGCCCTTGAACATTGGGCAAACGCTATCCGGTGCCATTTCGGAATTTTGGGATATGCACCAAGAGCTTATCCAAACCAAAATTTGGGGCAACGAAAGTCGCATGCGCATCCCATGGAGCGAAAACCGCTCCGGCGGCGGTTTCCCGCAACCGTCGATTGTCAAGAGCAGCGGACGAAAAAAAATTTTTCGCTCGCAGAGCAACTGCATGCTCCCAGCCTGTGCTCTGGGCCATGCCAAGAAAGGAGATTTAAATGGCTAGAAAAACAGTCCGCGCAGTCGCTTTGTTTCTTGCGGCGATTCTGATTTCTCAAGTGTTTCCGCTTGCGGCGCTGGCAGATGAGCCTGAAGAAATATTTGAGTCTTACAGAGACACAGCAGTTTACTACGGATTAAAGCCCGAGTCCGATCCGACTGAGCTGAAAAAGGAACTGACGTACCAAGACTTTTACGAGATCATGTCCAGGTTTGCGTCCCTGAAAAACGGCATGACCATAGAAGAATTCGCGAATGCCAAGGATATCAGCGTAGCTCTGAACGGATCGAACGTACCAAGGGATCTGGCGATATATCTGGGAGTCAGGAGCTATATATCAATGCCCCCAGAAGGCAAAATGCTCCAAGACGAATTGGCTGATATGCTGTCCGAGTACCTGACCAAGGTAGTTGCGCCGCTTCCAGCCATGACCTATTACGCTGACAGCCAGTACCGCCGCTACAACTTTGTTGACGGCGCCCCTTTGGCTAGCTCACGCCAATTTGTTCAAGAAGCGCTCCTGGAATCCGTTGCGCTTTCCAAGGGCGACAGCGCTGAAAGCGGCACCTTCAGCTCTGGAAGCACAATTACCCGAGAGCAGTTCATATGCGCCATGTACATCATAGCCTGCTCAAGCCTTCCTTTGGACATTTCAGGTCAATACCCTGGAGGCACAACAGGGGATTTGAGCTATGACACCAGCGTTGGAATAATACTTGACAGGATAATCACCACAGGCATGACAGAAGAGCAGAAGGTTAAAGCGGTCTATGACTATCTTAGCTTCAACTCTCCTTACTCCAACTCATCTCCAACCCCGTGGACCTCAGTCAATCCGCTGAATCCTGTAGCTCTGGAGAAAACCCTGGCGCAAGGCGCCTTGTTTGAGAGCGGCAGAGGCGGCTCGGCCGCTTTTGCCTGCGCATTCAGGCTTTTGCTTTTAAGGCTTGGAATCCAGGCAAACTTTGTTTCAGGCACGCTTCCTTCAAACCCTGGCGCCAGCCATAACTGGAATCAGGCAAAGGTAAGCGGAGAGTGGTTCTGGTTTGACACCAGCTTGGAGAACCAGAACAAGAACAACGCGGCGCTTAGGTATAGCTACTACATGAAGAAGGATGATGTCTGGAAGACATCCCATAACTGGGACGCTTCTATCTGGCCACAAGCCATAGGCACTGTCTCTTCATCTCTTGTAACTCCGTCTCCTACTCCTACCAGAGCGCCTTCTCCAACTCCGACGCCGTATCCGACACAAGCGGCAGGCGCTCCTGACAGGTATGTATATCAAGCGCCAGGACAGGCAAGCCTTCCATTCAACTTGCTTGATTCTGTTTCATCGCCGGAGTCAGCGCAAAAGGCCATTGACTCTCTGCTTTCTTCTTTCACCCAGACATCCAAGGCAGACCCCAACTTCCGCGACCTTCTGGCTTTGTTTGCTGAACGCGCCATTTCCAAGGGAAGCGCTAGCGCTCAGGAGGAAGCTACTGTATCCATAGGCGCCTATTCCGGAAACATAGTTGAAGAGGCGGCAAAAGCCGAAGCTTCTATCGCTTCCTCCGGGGTTGTCCTGGATCGCAAGATCAGAACAGAAATTTTGTACACTCTGCCAAACGCGTCAAACAAGATCGATATCATCATCAATCCAGGCGCTGGATCATTAGGCGTTTCAAAGGTCAGGGTAGAGTCGCCATTCATCTCCGTGGTGCTTCCAATAGAGTTCATAGCAGCCGCAGTAGCTGATGGAAACGCTTACTACCTGTCTGTTGAGAGGCAGTACCTGGATGCTATACTTTCTTACAAGACTACTTCCAATAAAAATATAAGCGAGCAGTATGGGCTGTCTACTCCGTCAGCTCCTGACACTGCCGGCATCGTGGATTCAGAGTCCAGCTCAGTTCCGCTTAAGAAGAATCCGTCTACCAACACCAGCGATTGGTTCGTTTATGGCAATCCAAGCAACAACTCCTTTACCTTCAGGAGTGTTGACGCAAACTTCACTGATCTTTCAGGCCTTGATCCCGCAGTCTCCTCCTATATCCTTCAGCTGTCCCAGAAGGGGATTATCAGCGGCATCGCCCCTAACACTTTCGCTCCATCAGATACACTGACCAGAGCCCAAGCGGCGCAGCTCTTCTCTGTTGCCCTCAGCATCCTTGACAAGAACGCTGACGGCGGCTTCTCTGACATTAAGCCAGAGGACTGGATGAGGCCAGCGGTAGGTTCGGCAAAGAACAACGGCATAATCGCAGGCTATGAAGATCAAACCTTCAGGCCCGAAGACATTCTCAACAAAGAGCAGCTCTCCTCCATAGCGGCCAGATCCCTTGTCCGCTCTGTCAGCGGAGTCAACGCCCTTACTGCCGCAGACATCTCTCCTGTCAGCGACGCGGCAGACATCGCAGACTGGGCCAAGGCAGACATAGCTCTGGCTTGGAAAGCCACTCTCATTCCTGTCACTGTCTCAGGCAAAGTAAACCCGCAGGAAAGCGTTACCAGAGCTGACGCCGCATACATTATCGGCAGGCTCTTTGACCGGATTTGGCTCTAATTCTACTGCAATTATACGGAAAAGCCCCGCTAAAGCGGGGCTTTTCCGTTGGAGTAGATGGAGAAGATGGGTAATAAGGGGCATAAGCGGCTCCGCGTAAGCGGGGCTTGCTTTCATATGAATGTTTTAGGGATGTCCGTCTAAGGCTTGGCAAACGTGCCATGACATTGAGCGAATATAAACGCACTTAAGAATATAATTGCGAATAATAATAAAATCCATTTATCTCCATCAGGATGATTACTGGGTTTAATGCTTGTTCGATAAATATGTTAGCGGCCAAATAAAATAAGGCAACTTGAACACTGAAAGGAAGGCTTGCTTATGAAATCGAAAGGCATCAAGTTTTTGGCAATGCTTCTTGTTTCGGCAATCTTGCTGTCCGTTGCGCCAATCGACGCCTTTGGCGACCAGGTCTTCGGAGTTAAGTTCGTGAGCATTTATGTTAGCGACGTGCAAACACCAACCCGCTTTAGGGTTTTGCCAACGGATATAAGCGGAGATTTCGTTTTCACGCATGAAGACGGGGGCACAATAACGATCCCATCTTCTCTCTTGGTTTCTTATAGAGATTTCGTAGGCGTTAATATTCCTATTGCGCCAGCAAGTTGGGAGACAGACGGCACTTTGCCGGCAGACTGGCGAGAGCACGAGTATATCGCATTTATAAAGAATCCAGGTGTCTATACGCTAACCTCTTTGCCAAAACTGTCTAACGGCTACGCGATTGTTGGAATCAAGCAAAAGGATGATGAAACAAATGAAGGCGAACAACTTGTAACCACGCCATTTGTCAATATAGCTAATCTTGTCGACCTTCAGATGCCAACTACCATCACATTTTTGATAGACAAACTGGGGGACGGCGATCCTGGGAACGACGAGCGCGAGGATCCAGTTTTGACTGATCCCAGCTACGTATATCCAGCAGACCCGGGAGCTAATGTATTTCCTCCGACAGAATTGCTTGAGTCCATTTCCACTCCTGAAGACGCGGCGAAGGTTGTTGGCGATTACGCCAGCACACTGACTGAAGCGCAGAAAACTTCTCCAACAGGCGAGGATCGCCTTGAGCGGTTTGCTGAAGAGGCTGCTTCCATGGCGGCGTCGACAACTGCAACTGACCAGTTCGTAGTTGACTACGCTCTCGTATCCAGCCTTGAGCAAAGAGCGGCTTCAGCAAAAACAGCTGTCACCAACGCGCTGACTTCAAACGGAGTGCCCTTGAACCGGGATATTCGATCTGTTGTCAGGGTTAAGGTCATGGAGTCAACTGCTTACCAGCCGGTGACAACCCTCATTTCCTTAGGCGCTTTCCGCTTGAACGCTCCTGCTTCCGCTTCAAGTGTTACCTTCAACATCAACGAGAGCTACTCTAACGCTGGAGCGGATCTGGTCATCATAGACACAGCGGGAGCGGATCTTTACATCAGCAAGGGCAAAGTTGAAACTGGAACAATGTCTGTTTCGAATCTATCTTCGACTACTGCAAAAGTGGACTTTGGGTCGGCAAAGAACAGCGTAGTAACAGTCTCTTTCCCTGGTCAGGGGAAGGCAACTGACTATTACACTGTGACAGATGAAGCAGGGGTCAATCACGGCGGAATATACGATCCGGCTTCAGGCTCTTTCAAGGCGAAGGTCAACAACACGGGCACTTTTAATGTTGCTTCTCGCGAAAAGGACTTCACAGACTTGAAAACGCAAGACAACGAAGTTCAAAAGGCTATCAAGGCTTTGGCGTCTAAAGGCGTTATCAACGGGCGAACGACAACGGAGTTTGCTCCGACCGCAAAGATAACAAGAGCTGAGATCGCGACTCTTCTGGTTCTTGCTCTGAAGCAAATGGATCCAAACGCCAATGGCAACTTCGCTGACGTCAAGAATTCCGACTGGTTCTTTGGAGCGGCTGGTTCATCCAAGAAGCAAGGCCTGATAACTGGGTACGAGGACAACACTTTCAGGGGCGGAGTGAACCTGCCGAAATCCCAAATCTACTCCGTTAGCGCCAGGATTCTTCGAAACGAGATGAAATATGCAACGCCTAAGGACATAAACGCATCGCTTAAAGCGTTTAACGACGCGACAAGCATTCCTGACTGGGCAAAGAACGATGTGGCTTTGGCGGCTTACGCAGGGCTCGTTACCACTCGCACGGACGGGAAGTTTGGAAGCGAGGAAGAAATGACGAGAGGCAATGCGGCTATAGCTGTTTGGAGGCTTTATAACAAGATTTTTTAGGGTTTAAGAGTTTTTAAGGGTTATGAGTTTTGGGAGAAAGCGGGAATGCCCGCTTTCTCCTTTTTTGATCCCCTGAAATCTATAATAGCGATTTTCACCCATGCATAAGCATAGATTTTGCGATGCGGGATTTTGTGAGTTGATAATTTCATATAATATCAATATTTCGACATTTAAAGAGAGGCTTTGGGATAGGTCGACCACTCTCGATGCCTATACTTCAAGCTTCGTGGATCTCAAATCTATTTTTCCTATGATCTGTTGACATAGATATTTTATAAATCCATAATATCCTCACTTACATAATTTCGGCTTTGTTTTTCAAATGAGCAACATTGCCAGCATTGCGAGTCCGACATGCGCCAAGAACGAGGACAAAAAGTCGCCAAAAAGATGATTCAGCACCGAAAGGAATGTCTTTCCTATGAACTCCAAAATCATTAAATTCTTTGCGTTTCTTTTTGCATCGACAGTCTTGCTGTTGATTGCGCCTGTTAGCGCCTACGCTACCGACAGCTTAGGCATTAAGGACATCTCCATTTATGTTAGGGATGTGCAGTCGCCAGCCCGCTTTACTGTTTCGCCAAGTGAGATAAGCGGCGATTTCGTTTTCGCAAACGATGACGGAGATACGATCACGCTTCAATCATCTTCCATGACCCTTTTTAGGGATGATTTAAACGCTTTCGCTACCATCATACCAGAAGGCTGGCAATCATACGGCTTTACCCGCCTTGTAAAGAAGCCAGGCATCTATACCCTAAAATCTGTGCCAAAGCTGTCTAACGGCTACACGATTGTTGCAATCGAACAAGAAGATGAAGCGGCAAACGATGGCATCCAGCTTGTGACTACTCCGTTCATCAACATACGCAACCTGGTCGACTATCAAAAGTACACGCACATAAGATTTTTTGTAGACAAATTGGAGGGGGCGCCAGTGGTCGACGCTCCGCCCAGCTACGTATATCCAGCCGATCCTGGAGCGAATGTCTTTCCTCCGACATCAACGCTTGAGTCTATTTCGACTCCCGAAGACGCGGCAAAGGTTGTGAGCGATTACGTCCGAACGTTGACAGACGCTCAAAAGACCTCCCCTACCGGGGTGGATCGGCTTGCGCGGTATGCTGAAGAGGCTGCTTCCATGGCGGCGTCAACTACAGTAAACAACCTGTTTACGCTTGATTTAGCTCTTTTGTCCAGCCTTGATTCGAGAGCGGCATCGGCAAAAACCGCTGTAACTAACGCGCTGACCTCAAGCGGAGTGTCGCTAAACAGGGAGCTTCGATCAGTTATCAGGCTTAAGGTCATGCAGACAACCGCCTACCAGCCAGTGACAAGCCTCATTTCCTTGGGCGCTTTCCGCTTGAACGCTCCTGCGTCGGCTTCAAATGTTACCTTCAACGTTAATGATAGCTACTCCAAGGCTGGAGCTGACCTGGTAATCGTAGACACTACGGGAGCAGATCTCTACGTCAGCAAGGGAAAAGTTGAAACCGGAACAATATCCGTTTCAAGCGCGTCCTCGACTACTGCAAAAGTGGAGTTCGGGTCGGCAAAGAACAGCGTAGTAACAGTCTCTTTTCCTGGACAGGGCAAGGCATCTGACTATTATTCTGTGACAGATGAAGCTGGGGTCAACCAAGGCGGAATCTATGACCCAGCATCAGACTCTTTCAAGGCAAAAGTCAATAGCTCAAGCACTTTCAAAGTAGGACCAAGCGAAAAGGACTTCACAGACTTGAAAACGCAAGACAACGAAGTTCAAAAGGCTATCAAGGCTTTGGCGTCTAAAGGCGTTATCAACGGGCGCAGCGCAACAGAATTTGAGCCGACCGCGAAGATAACAAGAGCTGAGATCGCGACTCTTCTGGTTCTTGCTCTGAAGCAAATGGATCCAAACGCCAACGGCAACTTTGCTGACGTCAAGAATTCCGACTGGTTCTTTGGAGCGGCGGGATCCTCCAAGAAGCAGGGCTTGATAACGGGGTACGAGGACAACACTTTCAGGGGCGGAGTGAACCTGCCGAAATCCCAAATCTACTCTGTAAGCGCAAGGATACTCCGAAACGAGATGAAATATGCTACGCCTAAGGACATAAACGCGTCACTTAAAGGGTTTAACGACGCGACAAGCATTCCTGACTGGGCAAAGAGCGATGTTGCTCTGGCAGCTTACGCAGGGCTCGTTACCACTCGCACGGACGGGAAGTTTGGAAGCGAGGAAGAAATGACGCGGGGCAACGCGGCTATAGCTGTTTGGAGGCTTTACAACAAGATTTTTTAGGGGTTAAGATTTTTGGGAGAAAGCGGGGATGCCCGCTTTCTCCTTTTTTTATAGCAAACGCGATCAGGTGTGAGAAGTTGGGTAGCTGTCTTTATTACGGTAAGTTTTGGTTTTTGTTCCTGCTCCATATGAGTACCATATCGCCATCCTCACGGAATGCTTGGTCGTCTCCATCGTTTTAGTATGCGTAGCTATTGCGATTTTCTTCCTTGCGGTACTGAGCGCCCCGAACGGCATCGTCGAGAAGTTCACGCTGTTCATCGTTATTCATTGGGTCACGGTAGTCTGCGCCAACTACGTCTTTGTCTTAAAGTGCAGATGAAGCGCAAACCTTACTGGAACACCTATTCTTATTGAAGTCATCTTTGCGAAAACGAGAGGAGAACGTTATTATGACACCACCTCGCATTCTCAAATCGTCGGTTATAGCTCCGCCGATATTTGGCGTCGTTTTCGGCGCGCTTTTGTTTATCCTTGGTGCGGCGGACGACGCGCCTGGCCTATGCCTGATCGGATTGGTTTTTGCGTTCCTGCTTATCATGCTTGGCGCCAAAAACACCGGCCTCATTCCAAAGGGCTTCATTCAGCCGTTCATTCTGCTGTGCTTTGGAACAGGCAGCATTCTGCTTGGAACGGCATGGTTCAGAGACACTGAGTTTGACAATGCGCCCATTTTTCCGATTGCGGCGCTTTGCATTGGCGCAGAGATATTGTCCGCTGGAATACTGCAAGCGAGACGACGGATTCGCGGCAAACAGTAAGCCGTATCAGACTTGGAAGTTGGCGAGATGGCCTGCAATCCATGCTGCCTTTTGTTCCCGGTTTCCGAGCGCGTTGCTGACTTCAGCTTGCAATTGACGCATTTGCCGCCAGCATCATCGAGATGGATTTTTAGGTTTAAGAGAGTTTAGGGAGAAAGCGAGAGCGTCCGCTTTCTCCTCTTTTATTGGAATGGATAGGCTTCGACTGCATAGTAGCAATAACACATGTTCACAAATTTCTCAAATTCTTTTTGAAACATTCTATTGACAAAGATATATTAGCGATCTATAATCTTCTCAAATATATCCTCGCGACATGACTTTGCAAGTGTAAAGCGCTGCCAAGGTTCATGCCTATGGGTCCAAGCGCGGCTGATATGCGAGGAAAAGTCTACGGGCGCTTATATCTGCGAGCGAAATCATCAGCGCCTTTGAAATCTCAAGGGAGGCAAAGATCGATGTGATCTAAATATCCTTTAGGCGTCTCAGCCTGATGCGGCTTTCTGCCGCTATGACAGCGAGCGAAAAGAATTGCGAACAAGAATAAAAATCTATTTATCGTCAGCGGTACAGTAACTGGGTTTTACGGATAATTTTATAAATTAGTTAGCGGTCGTAAGTAAATAAAAAGTGCCATGGGCACTGAAGGGAAGGTATGATTATGAAATCTAAAGGCATCAAGTTTTTGGCAATTCTTCTTGCATCGACGCTGTTGCTGTCGGTTGCGCCTATCACCGCCTTTGGCGGAGGCGATGGGGTTAAGGGACTTTACCTTTATATAGCAGATGTGCAAACGCCCGCCCGCTTTACGGTTTTGCCAGAGGAGATAAGCGGAGATTTAGTTTTTACAAGTCAAAATGGGGATACATTAAGGTTCAGCACATCTGGTATGGTAGTTAGAGATGAAGAGTTATTTGGCAGCACTGATGTCTTGACGGAAGACATGGAGCCAACCGAACATGGCATCTATATAAAAAATCCGGGTTATTATACTCTAACAGAATATCCTGAGCTGTCTAATGGCTATGTAATTGTTTCAGCCGGATATCGACGTTATAGTAATACAAAGGACGTTGAGATTACGACACCGTTCATTGACATTCCACAATTTAACGGCTACTTTGGAATAGACGATCTTGTATTATTGGTAGACAAATTGGATAACGGCGAGCGCGAGGCTCCAGTTATGCCTGAGCCCAGCTACGTGTATCCAGCTGACCCAGGAGCGGATGTATTTCCTCCAACAGAATTGCTTGAGTCCATTTCGACACCAGAAGACGCGGCGAAGGTTGTTGGCGATTACGCCAGCACACTGACTGAAGTGCAGAAGACTTCTCCAACAGGCGAGGATCGCCTTGAGCGGTTTGCTGAAGAAGCGGCTTCCATGGCGGCGTCGGAAACCGTAACTGACCAGTTCGTAGTTGACTACGCTCTCGTATCCAGTCTTGAGCAAAGAGCGGCTTCAGCAAAAACAGCAGTGACTAACGCGCTTGTCTCAAATGGAGTGCCCTTGAACAGGGATATTCGATCCGTTGTCAGGGTTAAGGTCATGGAGTCAACGGCTTACCAGCCAGTGACAACCCTCATTTCTTTGGGTGCCTTCCGATTGAACGCTCCAGCTTCCGCTTCAAATGTTACTTTCAACATCAACGAGAGCTACTCCAACGCTGGAGCGGATCTGGTCATCATTGACACTGCGGGAGCAGATCTTTACATTAGCAAGGGAAAAGTGGAAACAGGAACAATGTCTGTTTCAAGTCCGTCCTCGACTACTGCAAAAGTGGACTTCGGTGAGGCGAAAAACAGCGTAGTAACAGTCTCTTTCCCTGGGCAGGGCAAGGCAACTGACTATTATTCTGTGACTGATGAAGCCGGGGTCAATCACGGCGGCATTTACGATCCTGCTTCAGACTCTTTTAAGGTGAAAGTCAACAGCTCAAACACTTTCAAAGTAGCGCCAAGCGAAAAGGACTTCACAGACTTGAAAGCGCAGGACAACGAAGTTCAAAAGGCCATCAAGGCTTTGGCGTCTAAAGGCGTTATTAACGGGCGAACGGCGACGGAGTTCGAACCGACCGCTAGGATAACAAGAGCTGAGATCGCGACTCTTCTGGTTCTTGCTCTGAAGCAAATGGATCCAAACGCCAACGGCAACTTTGCTGACGTCAAGAATTCAGACTGGTTCTTTGGAGCGGCTGGATCTTCCAAGAAGCAAGGCTTGATAACTGGATATGAGGACAATACGTTCCGGGGCGGCGTGAACCTGCCGAAATCACAAATCTACTCCGTAAGCGCAAGGATCCTTCGAAACGAGATGAAATATGCAACGCCTAAGGACATAAACGCATCGCTTAAAGGGTTTAACGACGCAACAAGCATTCCTGACTGGGCAAAGAGCGATGTGGCTCTGGCGGCTTACGCAGGGCTCGTTACCACTCGCACGGACGGGAAGTTTGGAAGCGAGGAAGAAATGACGAGGGGCAATGCGGCTATAGCCGTTTGGAGGCTTTATAACAAGATTTTTTAGGGTTTAGGGAGTTTAAGGAGAAAGCGGGAATGCCCGCTTTCTCTTTTTTATTGGCTTTAAGGGGCGAGAGAGATCTTATTGAAGCACGATGACTTCTGCGCGAAACAGGGCAAAAAAATGGGCGGCTCATGACCAAAGAGCTCGGGAATCAGGGAGTGGCGGAGGATTTAACGGGATAGAGCTTTCTTAGTGCCAATTTGCAGTAAGCTTAACAAACTATGCGATAATAAGCGTGGCCTATCTTCCTGTCAAAGATTCGATGCGAAAAAGACTCTTACCAGCTTAGGGGTTCGGGGTTTTCTCAACTTTTAGGCGAAATCAATGTAGATAAAGCCTTTTTCTTTGCAATGTCACTGTTCATTCGTCTTAAAATATGACCACAAAACAAAGTTTTTGAATTTATTATTCGTATTTTCTCAAAAGCATTATATAACTTCGTTGACACTTCCTATTCTTGATGCTATAATGACTTCGATAAGTTGCCCTCATTTAGGGCTCGCCAGGATTTTTGCTTGACTCAATCTTCTATCAGAGCGAAAGCGAAGGCGTTATTCGCTCAGAACAATCAGTAAAGGAGAAGTTGTATGAAAAAAATTATTTTAACGCTTGCAGTTGCCGCGCTCATTCTTTCGCAATTCCCATCCAGCGCATACGCGACTACAGCAGTGCCCCGTGCTATCGCGAAGAGCGTAGCTAGCAATTACGTAGCCCCGGCGACAAAAATTACTATAAAGGGGTCTGCATCGCCAACGCCTGCCCCTGATCTCTCTCCGGACGAAGCAATTGCATACATATATCCAGCCGATCCTGGCTCGGACGTTACGCCTCCAACGTCAGGGCTTGAGTCCATTTCAACTCCTGAAGACGCGGCAAAGGTTGTAAGAGATTACGTCAGCACACTGACCGAAACTCAGAAGACCTCTCCTACTGGAGTAGATCGCCTTGAGCGATTCGCTGAAGAAGCGGCTTCTATGGCGGCGTCAACAACTGTAACTGACCAGTTCGTAGTTGACTACGATCTCGTGTCTGGCCTTGACGTGCTCGGCGATACAGCACGAAGCTTCGTCTCTGAAGCTCTGACATCAAGCGGGATATCTCTTAACAGAGATCTCAGATCTGTTGTCAGGGTTAAGGTCATGGAGACAACAGCTTACCAGCCAGTGACAAGCCTCATTTCCTTGGGTGCCTTCCGCTTGAACGCTCCCGCTTCAGCTTCAAATGTAACTTTCAACATCAATGAGAGCTACTCCTCTGCTGGAGCTGACACGGTTATCATAGACACTGCAGGAACAGATCTTTACATAAGCAAGGGCAAAGTGGAAACCGGAACTATATCCGTCCAAAGCCCAACCTCGACAACTGCAAAAATAGATTTTGGCTCTGCGAAAAAGAGCGTAGTTACAGTCTCTTTTCCTGGGCAAGGCAAAGAAAATGACTATTACTCAGTGGTTGATGACTCTGGCGCCAACCACGGCGGAATCTACGATCCGGCATCTGACTCTTTTAAGGCTAAAGTCAGCAGTTCTGGCACTTTCAACGTTGCGTCTAGCGAAAAGGATTTCTCAGACCTAGTATTGCAAGACTTTGAGGTTCAAAAGGCAATCAAGGCTCTGGCATCAAAAGGGGTTATCAACGGGCGCAGCGAGACAGAGTTTGCTCCGACCGCGAAGATTACACGCGCTGAAATCTCTACTCTTCTGGTTCTAGCCCTGAAGCAAATGGATCCAAACGCTGACGGCAACTTTAACGATGTCAAGAATTCGGACTGGTTCTTTGGAGCGGCTGGTTCATCCAAGAAGCAAGGCCTGATAACTGGATATGAAGACAATACCTTCAGGGGCACTGCAAACTTGCCGAAATCCCAAATCTACTCCGTTAGCGCAAGGATTCTTCGAAACGAGATGAAATATGCAACCCCTAGCGACATAAGTGCGTCGCTTAATGGGTTTAACGACGCAACAAGCATTCCTGACTGGGCAAAAAGCGATGTTGCGCTGGCGGCTTATGCAGGGCTCGTTACTACCCGCAAGGACGGGAAGTTTGGAAGCGATGAAGAAATGACAAGAGCCAATGCGGCTATCGCTGTTTGGAGGCTTTACAACAAGATTTTTTAGTTTTAAAAATATGTTCGGAGAAAGCGGGATCCCGCTTTCTCCGTTTTATTTGGATCAGGAATCTTTTTTGAGAGTGTGAGGTTTTGAGCGCAGGGAACAGAAAATGCGATAAGAGCTCCCTTATTTGCAGAATCAAGCGCGATCCCGATTTCTCAACGCTCTTGGTCGATGGATGTTTGCTATCATGGCTTTTGCTTCTTAGATGGCTTATACTTTTCCTCAAAAAACTTCCATGCAGTTTCAAAGTCTTTTACGCGATCACAGCGGTCAAAGGGGGCTACATGCGCAGCCTATCAACCTATAGGTTCTCATTCTCCCAATTTCGGGGTTAGGAACGATCTCGCAAATTTAACGAAATCGTTGTTGACAAAGCATTTTCTATGGTATATCAATGCTCATCTGTCTTAAATTTTAGTCTTCATCTAGAACTTTTTGGTTTTATAAATCGTTGTTTCTCAAATATTTTTAATAAATCAGTTGACACGTTTTGTACCTGATGCTATAATGACTTCGATAAGCTACCCGCACTTAGGGCTAGCCGCGTATAAACTCGCATGCAAATCATTCGTCTATACCTCTCAATGATTTTCTCATGTGAGCAACCTGCCATTTGAGTGAAAATCAAAGGCATTTTCGCTCTTAGAGCAACCATGTAAAGGAGAAGATGTATGAAGAAAATCATCTTTACACTTGTAGTTGCAACGCTCTTTCTTGCGCTAGCCCCATCAAATGCGTTCGCAGCTACAGCTGCGGAAGTGTCCCTCACTATCTCAGAAAGGGAAAATTCTAGGGGCTATATAGAAGCCAAGTCAAATCTAGTAGACCCAAACAAGTATGAAAACGGCTTTTTCTACGCTGTGGTTGACAAGGGTTCGCTGCCGTCTAACTGGTATTCTCCAGCAAGCTGGAGTCAAAGCGCTCTTCCAACAAACTTTAACGTTATCAAATTAGGTCAACATGATGATGAAAACATCTATGATCAATCTATTTCTGAAACGCTGTTCTACGTAACTGCTGACACCTATGACTTGGAAAAAAACTCGAATTTTACGCCTCTTAAAAGCGGAGACAAGGTGCATATCTTTTTAGCCTTGAAACTTAAGGGCACAGAACAATTAGCGTACAGCTCCAACTTCGTGACTGCGGAAGTGACAATTGAAAATTCAATTGAACTTAAGAGCGTTACCGTTCAGCCTACAGAGCTGAATTCCGATATGTATCTTGCAACGTTTAAAGGCAGATTCGATCATGACTTAAAGAATGACGCTTTCTATATTCTAAACAAATATGAGAACAAATTCAATAATGTCATGTATTATGGTTATGCCTCAGAAGTTAACGTTGGGGGAACGCTTCTTTCTCCTACGAAAGATACACTTTACGATACAGTTTATCGGCAATCCGAGCAAAGAGTCAAGGCCGGCGACGGAGTAATAATGCAAACCTATTCCAACTCAAGAATTGTTTCAACCACTCTCGCTACCGTTACAGCTTCAGCTATGACTAGCGCTCCTATAATAGTAACAGAACTCACAACTCCGTACATAACCCCGAAGGAAACGCCTGTTCCATTGCCTAGCAATGATGTGTTCTTCAACCCTGCGGCAAACATAGCAGGACAGAACGATTTCTTGTTTATCGGGGCTGATGACAAAGTATACTCACTTATCGAATATCAGACTGATGATGACAAATTCGATACCTTAGCTGATGAGTATACCCCAAAGCTTGATAATCTGTCGATGATTGCCTGTGCTGACATTTCTTCTTTTTATAACAGTTTTGGCCTTTTCGGTCTTACTGGAAGTGGCGAGCTCTATTACTACAACAGAGAATGGATACAGGTTCAAGGCATAGGCCGAATACTAAAAGTTGTTTTCTTCATGGATCATCCTACGTTCGCTGCTGGGGATGAAGCTGGATTTTACGCTCTTAGCGCAAATGGCACCGCTTGGAAGATGTTTAAAGATGCTGCGGAATACGACGCAGTGAGCACTGGAAGTCAGGCAATCTCTCCTCAAACGGTTTCACTGACGCCTGAGCGGTTTTCTGAAATTTTTGAAGACGGCCATACCACAGAGTGGAAGCTTCGCACTATTCCTGAAGATATTTATTACGACCTTCGCCCTGGCAAGACAGCCTCTTACTATGAAGCGCCAAAACCATTTGGCAAAGCTGGATTGGTAGAGTACCTGGTTATTACTGAGGATGGCAAGGGAATAGTCAAAAGCATCGGCTCCGATTATCCGATGGAAATACGGGACAAGGCTGACTCTATCCTAGTTAAAGGCAAAGACAAGATTATTGTTAGCGCTCCTGTTGCCACACCGTCGCCAACACCGTCGCCAACGCCCGCTCCTGTCATTGCGCCAGATGAAACAATCGCATACTTGTATCCAGCCGATCCTGGATTGGACGTTTTTCCTCCGGCATCAGCGCTTGAATCCATTTCAACAGCTGAAGACGCGGCTAAGGTTGTAAGCGATTACATCAAAACGCTTACGGAAGCTCAAAAGACCTCTCCAACCGGAATAGAGCGCATTGAGCGATTCGCTGAAGAAGCGGCTTCCATGGTGGCGTGGACAACCGTATCTGACCACTTCGTAGTTGACTTCAACCTCGTGTCCAGCCTCGATCCTATTGGCTCTGCCGCAATAAAAGCCGTCGATGAAGCTATAACATCTAACGGCGTCCCGCGCAACAGGGCGCTTCGAAGAACGGTTCGCGTAAAGGTCATGGAGACAACAGCTTACCAACCAGCGGCAAGCCTCATTTCCCTAGGTGGCTTCCGCTTGAATGCTCCTACTCGCCCTTCTGCATCCAATGTCACATTTGACATCAATGAGAGCTACTCTACAGCAGAAGCTGACATGGTCATCATAGATACCGCAAAGACAGATCTTTACATCAGCAAGGGCAAAGTGGAAACAGGAACCATTTCACTCCAGAACCAGTCCGCAACGACTGCGAAAATTGATTTTGGGTCAGCAAAAAAGAGCGTCGTTACAGTCTCTTTCCCTGGCCAAGGCAAGGCAAATGACTATTACTCGGTGACAGATGACTCTGGAGTCAATCATGGCGGAATCTACGATCCGGCTTCTGACTCTTTCAAAGCGAAGGTCAATAGCTCTGGCACTTTCAAGGTAGCGTCTACCGAGAAGGAATTCTCAGACTTGAAAGCGCAAGAAACAGAAGTTCAAAAAGCCATCAAAGCTTTGGCTTCAAAGGGTGTTATCAATGGGCGAAGCGCGACAGAGTTTGAGCCAACCGCGAAGATTACAAGAGCTGAGATCGCTACTCTTCTGGTTCTTGCCCTGAAGCAAATGGATCCAAACGCCGACGGCAAATTTGCTGACGTCAAAAATTCCGATTGGTTCTATGGCGCTGCCGGATCATCCAAAAACCAGGGCCTGATAACGGGATACGAAGACAATACATTTAGGGGCGGCGTAAACCTGCCTAAAGTCCAGATCTACTCCGTGAGCGCCAGGATCCTCCGAAACGAGATGAAGTATCACACACTTAACAACGTCGACGATGGGCTTAAAGGGTTTTCAGACGCCCGCGATATTCCGCAATGGGCTTCAAGCGATATTTCGCTTGCAGCTTATGCAGGACTGGTTACTACCCGCAAGGACGGAAAATTCGGAAGCGATGAAGAGATGACAAGGGGCAATGCGGCCATTGCCGTTTGGAGGCTTTATAATAAGGTATTTTAAAGCGTTAAGGAGAAAGCGGATCCCGCTTTCTCCTTTTTTATAGCAATCGGAGTCCGGTGAGATATTAGATAATTTCAAAACATATCAATATTTCGACATTTAGAGCATATCCCCAAATTATATCCGAGACGCCGGAAAAATCCGGCGTTGAACTCAAAGGAGAAAGCGGGATCCGCTTTCTCCTTTTTGCGTCAGTCAAGCCTCATCTCTTATCCAGCAGGTCGCTAGCGAGCTTCACCGTAAGCCTTAATCCGCCATGCTTCAAAACGTAGAAAAAGTTCAGCAATAACTGACAAAATCTTGATTCATATCAAATTTATCTAGCCATATCTTTCAGCTTTTCCTACATTATCGTTTTCTTTTTCACATTTACTTTATCCAATATGCCTTTCATCTTCCTTTAGCAACTTCAAACTCGGTCTTGTTCCGATCCATCACCTCGATTTCCATTCCAACCCCAGATCCCGCTCCACAAGCCAGGTCTAACCCATTTAATGCCACAACACCTCCAAGCGTGTCTCAAACCATGATGATTGCAAATTTGAAACATTCATCTCAATCGACACATTTTTATCAGACCCAATTTAAGCCAGCGCGTAATTATTGTTAAGCCCTGATGCAAAGACTTTCTTTAATAAAGTATGTGTCAAAGGGTCAGAAAGGGGAAATGTCATGATAATTCCACTTGGGCGCAGACGATGCTTAGCGGGTTAAGATTTTATGGCTAAAGATTTAAGACCACGCAATAAAAAGTGAGTCTGCGCCCAAAACTGCGTAACGTTTTAGGCGCATACCCCAAAATTAATTCCATCAATCGCCAAGACTGGCACCGTTGCGGAATTTTGGGATATGCACTAAGCCAATCAAGCTATAGGTCCTGCCACCCTATTGCTTGCAACCGCGTTTTTCTGGGAGCTGATTCTAATGGTAACAAATAACAGATGCAGACACTGCAGCCACTGCGGCCAGATCGTCTACGAAGGGAACCGCTACTGCTCGCAGTGCGGCAAGCCCCTGTTTGTGGCGGAGCAGCCCTTGGTGGTGACGAAGCAGTCCTCGCTGCCTTACATCGCACTTGCTCTCGCGGTTGCCCTTTTGTGCACCAAATGCACGGTTAGGCCGATCGGCAATCCCGAGACAGAAATCGAACCTCCAGCAATAGAAGAGAGGTTCTAGACCCTCAGCGCGGCTCACGCAAAAGCATGTACATGACGTGATGCCAGCGCAACTGGGCGCTGCCGACGAGCGTATGTGAGTGATTTTTCTTGTTTTCTAGCCTTTGCACAATTAGGCTACCTACTGACGACAAAAAAATCACTTTACCGCTTATCGGAATATATTGCCTTGGGGCTTTGCCCCAAGGTTTTTTTAATCCTATCAAACCACTGGCTGCACTTCCGCATTAGAAAAGGGGGAAAGCGATCATGCCGCTTTCCCCCTTTTAGTCTTCCGTACATCATCATTCGCTTAAGCTTCTTCCTCGTTGTTTCCAATATACAAATACTCAAGTTTCCCTTCCAGGAGCACAAACTCAAGATACTTTTTGTATGGCGCTTCGTGTATATACAACACTATATTATCTTCGGATTCCGTTGGCGTTCCGAAGATTTCCACGATCTCTTCTATCGAAGTTTCATCTCCTATGCGAAAATCGTAGATTCCTTGCAGCTGAGGCTCATCATCATCAACACTTGCCGCCCAAAAGATGACAGGATCATTCACGTCAAAATCTGACAGGGTGCCTTTGACTAATACCGACCCGGTTTTCTTGCTGTCTTGCATAAGATCTGCCGTGACAGTCTTGTAGCCGATATTGTCCAAATCCTCATCATTTTCACTTGTCTGCCCCTCCAAGTTGAACCCCTCGCCCAAGCTTGAACTCTATCTCGTATGGCGCTTGGGCAATGACATCATTTTCAAGCGGTTCATCTGCGCTGTCCTGAGCAGCGGACGCCTTGCCGCAGGAAGCCAGCAGCATGGAAAGCGATAGGCATAGCGCAAGAAATTTGCATTTATGCATAGCATCCTCCTTTCAAATATTAAGATCGCAAAATTCGCATATATTCGAGCGATTTCGCTCTATCCTCTAATTATACGGCAAATTGTCAGATAGGTCTGTTGTGTTCAAATTTCAGAGCATATGGCTACCAAAACACCCTGTGTTTTTCGGCCATAGCGATGCGTCACCTCATTCAACCCGACCTCCGGCCAGCTTCGCCTGGCATAAAAGAAGAGGAAAGCGTCTGCCCTCTCACATCAAAGCTTCAATATCTATACCTTCAGCCATCTTCGACCCGCCTTCAGCGTTTGGATGCAAATGGTCACCTGAGTCATACCGCTTATCCATTCGAGCAGCATCGTTTGGATCCGCAACCATCGCGGCGAAGTCAAAGAAGCCATCAAAGACATCGTTGGTGCAGATCCAGGAGTTTACGTTCATTCTAATCGAATCCAGCTTTTCGCTCCAGGCTTTGTGCCCTCCAAATGGAAGGATCGTGCAACTAAACGCTTTTGTATGATGTTTGTGAGCGATCTCCGCCAGTTTCGCCAAACCAGCTATCAGTTCTTCATGTGTTGGAAGTTCATTTAGCCTCTTAAGCTCAACTGGATGGCACAAGTCATTTACGCCTTCAAGCATGATAACCGAATCAACGGGCCCAAATTCAAAAACTGACTTTTCAAATCGTGTTATTCCTGCTTCGCCAAACAAGCCCTTGACGATTGAGTACTGTGATGAATCCCTTAACAGTCGGTTGCCTCCAATGCCGACATTAATAAGGCTAGCTTTCTTTGGATAACACATTCTTAGCCTTCCCGATAGTTCTCCTGTCCAATACGCCATATGCGTGATCGAATCACCGAATGCAGCTACCGTTCTCGGACTGTCCTCGGAGTATACCTGAATCGCGCGAAAACCATACAGCCACATGCAGTCTGGCATACCGTACATTTGCTTTAGAGCCTTTCTTCCGATTAATGGGTACTTTAAGTTACCTTCTCGCTGTACCAGGCAATCATCAGGGCAGTTGTGTCTGACTGTATCATTGACTGCCGTAAGGCCATTGACTCTGGTTTTTATTATAAATGGCGTGCCCGCTTGCGCTGGCAATGAAATCTCATCGCTGAATATCTCCTCGCAAGCCTCCAGGTGAATGAGCGGATCTCCGTTTACAGTTATTTTAAACTCTTTTCCCAAATTCATTGTTGTTATGGTGAAATCCGCAAAATCAACACTTGTTGGATTGCCAGCGTTCGAAAGCATTAGCCTAACCCTGTCACCTGAAATGTTGTTCTGGACTGTGATTGTCTGCTTGTGATCTTCAACACTCAACCGGGGCATTCTGTGCGCGAAAGGCCTTTTTGCGTATGCCCATGACACTTTCCAATTAGCCATATATGCCACCTCAATACGCCCGCGACAGGAGTCGCTCCGCCTCTTCTTTCGTAATTTCCCCTTGGTTTGCCTTTGCCATGATCTGCACGTCTTTGTCCCTCAGCTTGTAGCCGAACAGGAGAATCACAAAGGCTATCGCCATGCCAATGACAGGCATAATGGACATCATAAACCACAGTGTGTCAATGACTGCGGGAGGTTGCGCCGCGCCTTCCCCTTGTGCGAACCCGGCAAGCCCAAGCATGAACATTCCCAGAGAGCCTGCAATCGCGCCAATCGTCTTCGCTCCAAATGTTTGAAGCGATACCGCTACAGGCGTCGCATCTTCTCCAGTCTTGAACCTGCCATATTCCGCGCACTCCATAATAAACAAAGCCACGTATGTACTCACAAAGTTGCTGCAAACCCCTCTCATTCCCGAGAGAACCAGGTATGCAGGGAGATTTTCATAGCCGGCAAAGCATATCGCTATGCTTAAGATGATCGTTCCTATTATCGAGGACATGTATATCGCAAACTTGTCGATCTTGTTTATGATAGCTGGCACAATTGCAAAAAACACGACAGTTGCAAGCATCGGCACAGCGGCGGTCACAGCTATCATATCAGGCCCTCCCAGGCAGTGGATGGCAAAGTAACTCCCAACAGTCGTTACCGTGTTTGTAATGTTCGCGACCACAAATGAAATGACAAATATCAGCAAGTATCTGTTTCCCTTGATGGCTTTGAAGATTCTTGTAATGGTTGGGGGTTCCCCGGCAGGCATGTGCCGTTCAGTCGCAGATACAGAAAACGAAAACATGACAGCGAAAGCTATGGCCGACACTATGGCTGCAGTGGGAAGCCAGCCTATCCTGGGATACAGCAGCGGAGTTGATATGCCTACGACGGCCATGCCTATCATCGTAAACATTCTCGCTATTGATATAACGTAATTTCGCTCCCCTACGTTGCTGGTCATAGATGTCATTATGGAAAAGTACGGAACATCGCAAACCGTATACGCCATGCCCCATAAAATGTATAAAGCTGCCGCAAGAAAAGTCTTCATCCCGATAGGCATATCCGAGGGAATTGCAAAAAGCCCAATGGAGATGAAAAGGAGGGCAACTGACGAGATCTTAAGCCAGGGCTTGTACTTCCCGCCCTTCATGTTGGCCTTGCTTACTGCCACTCCGAACAAGGGATCATTGACGGCATCCCAAATTCGGGCGGCAAGTATTATTGTCCCTACTGCGGCAGCAGGTATGGCCAGGTCAGTCATGAATACCTGGACATACCCCATTACTAAGGTAAATATGGACATTTGGCCAAAGGAGCACAGCCAGTAGCTCCAGCGCTCTTTCTTTGACAGCTGCTCTGAATCGGTGCTTGTTGGAATACTTGTGTTTATATTTTGTTGGCTCATTAATTGACACCTCGCTATAGCATTATATTGTCTTCACTTTTTTACTCTTGCTTATTTTACTTTTGCTTTTTCTTTCACTTATTTTTACTTGCTTTTACTTTACCAAAAACCTATATGCGAACCGATGCAGTGGATGGGGTTTCATTCTGCGAATCTCCGCTCGCATCCGCGCGTCATCTTTAGCCGTCCCGCTCGGAGTCACATCAGCCAAGGAATGGACGCTTATTCTGGGGATTGATCCACCCGTCACTTGGCAAGTAAGAATGTATTCCCTTCCAGGCTCCATGTCAAAGTAATTGTCAGACAAAGGCCCTTGGGCGTTGTCAACTTCTACAAAGACATGCCTGGCGAATGTGTCAGACTGAAGAGTTATTGTTGCCGCGCCCTTGGAAAGAGCCACTTTTGACTTGATATCAGGCTTTGTTAGCGCCGCATCCCGGTCAGGAACCATCAGCTGCACACTTTCAGAGATCACTAAGCCATTTTGCGAAAGCTTGGCAACCAGATATACCGCCCTTAAATCCGCGCCTGATGCCTTTTTCCAATCAAAGCTTGCCTCCCTTTGGGCCGAGGTTGGCAGGATCCGCACATCCTTGGAGCTTGCGTAGAGACATTCTCCTGAAAAGCTCCTCAATTGCCATTCAAGCGTCCCCAAGAGTTCTGTCGGGTAATCGTTGGTCACAAATATGCTGCAGTCTTTCTTCCCTATGTTAATCGAAACCATAGCCATTTCGTAAAAATGCCTAGCCTTGTATTGCAGGGCTTTGCTCTCTTTTTTGTAATCAATGCTAGACCAGGAGCACACTGGCCAGCAGTCGTTTAGCTGCCAGTACAATGATCCGTTGCACTGACCCGTCCGTTGCCTCCACTGTTCAACAGCCACGCGAACTGTCTCGGCTTGGGTGATCTGCGACAGATAAATATAGTCTTCGAACTTCTCTGGGTTCCTGAACTTCGCCAATATGTAGTAAAGCATTTTTTCATTGCCTAGGATAGCCTTTTGATGCGCCTTCAGTTCTGGGCTCGTGAGAGTAAGCCTTTCGCAATCCGTAAAGCTCTTTATCGCCTTCAATGATGGAAGCGATTCCATGCCAAATTCCGAGCAAAACCTTGTTGGCATGTCGGCAAATGATTCTATGGGAAACAGCCCATGCCAGACCTGCCACAAGTGCGTATCCCCTTTGCTCCATAGGTTTCCAGGATCTTGTGCGTTTCCTGAGTTAGGCGATCCTGGCCAGTATGGCCTGCTGCCGTCCAATTCCGAGATCCAGGCTGGCAGGGTCTCATAAAAGAAGCGGTTTTCCGCAACCTTTAGCTCCTTGGAAGTCCTGCGCAGGAACGCGTACATTTGCAGCTCATTGTTCCCGCACCATAGCGCCAACGAAGCCCTGTGCCTAAGGCGTCTGACGTTGCTTTCAACCTCCTGCCTCACGTTTGACAAAAACTCTTTTTCATGAAACGGATAACTCACGCATGCAAAAGCAAAGTCCTGCCAAACCAGCAATCCATATTTGTCGCACAGATCATAAAAATCGTCTGACTCGTAATAACCCCCGCCCCAAACACGGATCATGTTCATGTTAGCGTTTGCGGCTGACTGAAGATAGAATTCCAAGTCACGGCTTGAAACCCGGCTTATAAAAGAGTCTGGAGGAATCCAGTTCGCACCTTTCGCAAATATGGGAACGCCGTTTACCAAGAACCTGAAAGCGTTTCCCCATGAATCCGCAGAGGTGTCCAACTCTATCGTCCGAATTCCAATCTTCTTGTCCCATGCATCGCAAACGCAAGCATCCGAATCGAGAAGTTCAAGCCTAAGACAATAAAGAGGCTGAGCGCCCAATCCATTGCTCCACCATAGGCGCGGGTTAGCCAGGCTAAATTCCATGGCAACAGATCCCATGGCTATTTCCGCTTCTTTATTTACAATCAATCCATCTGGCGATGTCATTGCGCATCTCGCTTTGCCAGCGCCGCTCCCTGTTATCCTCGCCTCAATTTTAACCTTCACTGCACCTGTCTCATGCTTTTGAGAAACCCTCACTTCATCTATCCGCTCGTTGAAGCACTCTATCCCAATATGTCCTGTTATCCCTACTGGCGGCAGTGTCGGCCCCCAGTCCCAGCCAAAGTGATATGCCGGCTTTCGGATATAGCCTACTCCGTTTCCAGTTAGAGGCGCTTTGGCCTGCTTGTTTCTCATGCAAGGCAACGGGCTTCTAAACATGATTTGAATCGAGTTTTCTCCTTCTTTCAAAACGCTCTTGATAGGAATCCGCCAGCTTCTGTAAGCGTTGTTCGTCTCCGTTGCAATCACTCCGTTGATTGTGACTGTGGCAAAAGTATCTACGCCATCCATGACCAGATCCACATTTTCATTAGCCAGGTCAACCTTTTCCAGCTCAAACCCGCGCGAATACTGCCAGTCTTTTTCTGCAACACTGCCCGCCTTTTTCTCATTTTCTCCCCAGAAAGGATCCTCCAGCAGCCCTTGGCGGATCAGGTCAACATAGTTGCACCCCGGAAGCATTCCAGGCAGCTCGACTCCTCCCACTTCTAGAAGTTGCCATTCCCCCGAAAGGTCAATCAGTTTCATGCTTAACCCTCCATTAGGGCATGCGTCAATTGATGCAGCGGGATATACTCTCGCTTTTCATCCCAAATTTTCAGCATGCCCTTGTCACTTGACTTTTCGCACCGCTTCTCAAGAGATTGTTAACAGCTTTAAGTGCATATCCCAAAATCAATTCCATGGCTTGAAAAATTCCGGATGTTTGCTCGCAGAAGCCCGAGCAAACTAGTTGAAGCATTCGCCAGGAATTTTTCTGCGCCTTAACGGAATTTTGGGATATGAACTTAATACTCAGCATCCATAAAAGCTATAACGTCTCTTATCACCTTTTGAAAGTGCTCTCCAATTATCATGTGCGTCGCTGGCTTGTATTCCAGGCGAACAACTGGCCCGGAAACGTGATCAGCCACATATTGCATGGCTTCAGGCAGGTAGATGCTTCCTGGGTTTCCCCACATGACCGCCGCCGGAACCGTTATCTTGGCCAGATCTTCATGGTAGTCCTCATAAAGGGTCGAATACGCCAAAGCTATGTCAGGATACGGCCTGAAGTCTCTGCAGTATCCTTTTGCGAATGTAGGCACCATAGGCCCTGGAAGCAGATCCAGCTTGTATGGAGATCGAAGCTCTGGAGGGAAGTTGGGAATGTCATAAGCTTCAGGCAAGCACTGCTTTGTGTGCCAGAACGTGTAGCCGTCGAAATCATCAAACATCCAGGCCAGGTTTTTCAGAGCGTCCTCCGCTGTGAACTTGCCCCTATACATCCCGTATATCCATTGGCTGTCGCTGATAAGCTTTGGAGGCATTTCAGCAATAACCACCCGATCCAGGTATAAGCAGCCGTAATCCCTGGCATAGGCATATATTATGGACGCTCCCAAGGACATGCCAAACAGGCTTACCCTGTCCAGATCCAGGTACTCTATCAGCTCCTTAACGTCTCTGGCGCACTTCGCCATAGACAATCCCGTGCGCGGCGTTGTGGATGCTCCACAACCTCGCAGGTCAAATGAAATGCAGCGGTACTTTGACGAAAGCACCCCTATCGGCTTTGAATACATTGTGTGCGTCTGCGTCCAGCCATGTATGAAGATGATAGGCAAGCCTTCCCCTTTCTCTTCATAGTAGATTTGGACGTTGTCAGACGTTACGAAATGCGGCATAATTATCCCCTTTCTAAAATCTCCAGGTCTTTTCACTGTCTGTTGACTTATGTATGCTGTATGTTGTATTACAACTTACAACAATCCTAGCATCTTTCTGATCAGATGTCAATACCCTAGACTCATCTAGTCTGTAGAAATCATTCAGCGAAATCCAACAAAAAACATACCTGTTTCAAAATCTGATGTCCAACATTCCTGGTTGACTGCACAATTCTTAATTCGTTTTTGCATTTGATTTATACAATATGCGCACCCGTCAACTCAAATTTTCTCCCTAAGCCCGCTCGGCAATAAAAAAGAGGAAAGCGCTCACGCCGCTCCCCTCTCTTGTTCCCATAAATTTCTTTTTACTTGAATCGCTCATTCCGCTTTAGCTTTTCTCTCGACATACTGTTCTTTCAGACCATTACGGAAATCGATGCCTCTCTTCAAAGCGCTTTCATATTCGCGCAACCAATAGCTGTTCAAGTCCTCTTTTCTGAGGTAGTAAGTCAAAAGACAGTACATTGTGATTTCAGGGTCACGTTCCTGATAATTGGCTAAAAAGTAAGATATCCCGCCGTCATAATCATTCATCTTAAGCTTTATCATGAGGTACAAATCTGTCGCGTAGTTTCTTTTCTGCCTGCGAGTGTATTCGTCACTCGAAACTGATTTGTACTTGCTCAAAAATTCAAGCGCCATTTCCCTGGCTTCATCAGTTTGAAGAGTTTCAACCAATGATTCATTAAGATCGCGGTAAACAGTTTCGCGATCCACGTAGCTGTTAATAATCGTCTTGCATGCTTCTTCTATCTTCTTTTGGGTGTACCCGTTGTGAAAGCGCTTTTCAAAGACGACTTTCAAGAATTCTTCCTGCTTATACCCCAACGTCTGAAAGGGGTTGTCAGAAACCAAGATCGTGTATCCGCAAGCAGTTGAGAGGGTTTCATAGAGCTCCAACAAGAGTTCTGACGCTTCTTCCGCGTTATCCTCGTTAGCGCCAAGCAAGCCTTTGATGTACCGCTTGGCCTCCACCCTCCATTTTGACCTTCTTGTCTTGTCAACAACACGATTGGGGGAGAAATAGTAGCCAGCTTTCACGTTTCCAATAAATTCGGATACATCCAGGCTTAAGTCATCGAAATCGATTTCCTCTACTTTGGGTTTCAAGGTTTTATCCATGGCTTGCTCGATATGTTCCAAATAGTAATCAATGCCGTTATCTTCTTTTATCTTCTTGGGAATCTTCTTGTACATCTCTACAACGATCTCACGAACAGTGGAATCGCTGTACTTTTCAAGCAGTTGCCGCAAGTCTTTTACCAGCAAGCGTCAAGCCCTCCTTTCTTAAGACATTTTTTTGCTTAAAAATGCCAGTTATATGCCAATAGATCAAGGCCAATTGATCAAGGCTTTAGCGCTGCGACACTCCATGCGTCGATATGGGACATCCTATGCTTATCATAGCACAAAGGCTATTGATGCGCAAGCATTTTTTCGATGTTTATATTGGCGAGCGTTATTGCCAATCAAGCCTTGGGGGTTCCCCCCAAGGCTTGATTTCTTTTTCCTTAAAATTTCCACTTGCCAACCCCTGCGCCCTTGGAGGCTTTTTCTTCTTCTTTCAATTCTTTCTAACGAAAGGCATATTCCAATATTCATGGCAACCGTCTTTTTCTCTTGCGCAATTCCGCCTTTTTCATCCCAGTTAATCAGTCCTTCGAATCCTTTCCAGCCCCTATTCGCTTCCCCTATCCTAAAGCGCCTCCAGCATCAGCCCAATTATCTCCAGCATCTCATCCTTTAGCAAGAAGTCCCCATCAACAGAGCACCAGTGATAGACGCAGCCCCTAGCGGCGATCATCATGTACTGGGCCAGCTTTTCATGGGTAAACGAACTTTTGATTTCGCCGTTTGACATGCCGTCCTCAATGATTGAAGACAGGATCGGAAGCATTCCGGTCTTGCTGTTTCTGTTGAAGTACTTGTTGTCCGAGTTGTAAAGGATCTTCGCCAGCCTCAAGCCAGAGACTTCAGAATTGTACTCCGCGTACACGCCAAAGAACGCAAGTATCCGCTCCTTCGCCTTTCCTGAGGCAATCTTTGGGGCAACCTCCTTCTCAAAGAATTGGTCAGCGATTGCGTATGTCTGGTAGAACACGTCTAGCTTGGACGGAAAGTAAAGGTAGAACGCGCCAACAGACACGCCAGCCTTTTCTGCGATGTCACGGACGCTGATGTCATTGAACGGCTTTTCCTTCAGGAGCTCATGAGCGCAGTCAAATAGCTTGGACTTTGTTTGGGAGGCTTGCACCTGCCTCGAATTCAACTTCTTGCCTTGCATAAACCCATCACCCGATCCCTGCGCGCTCGATCCGCTCTGTTTGCTTTTAATAAATTATAGCTCATTTTGGGCGCTAAATCAATGCATGGCTTGTGTGCAGGTCTTGTTTAAGAGCTGCGTGAGGGCTTGCGCTTGAGGACACTCTGTGACGCGTTACAACGCTATCATCCAGAATCAGGAATATTTTCGTCCCCTCTTGTTACTTTTCACAGAAAATTTTTAAAAACAGGTTGCTTATATGTAAGATATCTGGTATAATCAATTCGGTGAACACGTTCACTGAATTGATTAAGCTTTCACTGCCTTACCGAATGATTTGAAAGGGGTTAAGCTTATGAAGACTTTAACTCAAGAACAAATCATCAAAAGAGGAAAGTTTACTCTCGCCTTCTCCAGGTTCCTGACCAGCAAAATGGGCTACAAGCCCGCAAAGGTCGGAAAGGAGAGGTTCGTGGACTCTTCCTATGGCAAGATCAGGACGCTCCAGTACGGCTTCGAGGACAAAGGCGTCAAGCCGTGCGTCTTCGATCTGCACGGAGGCGGGTTCATACTGGGTGACGCCGAGTTTGACGAGCCCATGAACACCCAGTTCTCCAAAGAGGCTGGCGTGAAGATTGTGTCTATCAGGTACCCGAAAGCGCCTGAGTACCCATTCCCGATTCCGCTCAAAACGGTATACGAGGTCATAGCGGCCTACGTCAAAAACGCCGCCTCCGAGGGCATAGATCCAAAGCATATCGGGATCATGGGGCACAGCGCTGGCGCAGCGCTTTCCACTTCCATTTGCATGATGGCCAAAGGCAAAAGCGACTTCAAGCTCAACTTCCAAATCCTTGACTACCCTCCCCTGGATCTGTTCACTGATCCCGCCGCGAAGCCTCAGCCAAAAGGGGCGCTTTCCCCTGGCATGTCCAGGCTTTTCAACATGTGCTATGTCAAGCCCGAAGAGGCGAAAGATCCGCTGGCATCTCCCGTTTTCGCTTCAAGGGATGATCTGGTTGGGCTTCCTCCAGCGCTTGTCATACTCGCAGGCGGAGATTCTCTCCACGACGAAGGGGCAAAATACATTGAAATGCTCAAAGACGCCAATGTTCCGGTTGAGAGCAAAGACTACCCGAACGTGGCCCATGGGTTTACGCTCAAGCCAGGGCCTGAGACAACAGACGCTTGCGCTTTGATGTCTGGCTATATCAAGAAGCACATATAGCGCATATCCCAATGTCTTGCGAGGCGTTTTTTAAAACCAAATTCGGAGGATTCATATTCCTATGGCAAAAATCATCACAGCCAGGCAAGCGGCAGAGCTGATACCAGACGGCGCAACAGTTGGCGTCGGAGGAATGGGCCTTTCTGGCTGGCCAGAAGAAGTCGCCCAAGCGATAGCGTCCTGCTATCGCGAAACCGGCCGCCCAAAAGGTCTTAACATCAAGCAAGGAAGCGCCATGGGAGACTGGCGGGAAAGAGGCATGACTGTCCTTGGGATAGAAGGGCTGGCAACCCGTTGGTCTGGCGCCCACATAGGCTCGGCTTTCGCCATGAACGACCTGGTGAGAAAAAACAAAATGCAATGCCACTGCCTTCCCCAAGGCGCCATAGTAAACCTGTGGCGAGAGATAGCGGCAAAGCGCCCTGGCATTTTAACCAAGGCAGGGCTGGGTACATTTGTCGACCCAAGGCTTGGCGGAGGAAAGATGAATGACGTCACCACTGACGAGCTGGTAGAACTGGTGACCCTGCTAGGCGAAGAATATCTTTTGTTCAAAAGCTTCCCCCTGCATGTGGCTTTGCTTCGTGGCACTACAGCTGACGAGAATGGAAACGTCACCTTCGAGCATGAAAGCGTGATAAACGAAGGACTGGCCATAGCGGAAGCGGCGCATAACAGCGGAGGGATCTCCATAGTCCAGGTCGAATACCTGGCTCAAGCCGGAACCCTGAACCCGAAGGACGTCCGCATCCCAGGAATACTTGTTGACTATGTAGTCCTAGCCACCAAGCAGGAGGCCTGCTGGCAGGCAGAAGGGATTTACTTCGAGCCTTCTTTCTCAGGCCAACTTCGAAAGCCCCTTTCAGCGATCCCTCCTATCCCCCTCTCAGAGCGCAAGTTTATTGCCAGGCGCTGCGCTATGGAACTTCGAGGCGGAGATGTTGTCAACCTAGGCGTAGGCCTTGCTACAGACGTGTCAAACATAGTAGCCGAAGAAAAGCGCGTCTCCTATCTTACCCTTACATCTGAGGCTGGCGCGATAGGCGGCGTTCCTTCTCCTCTTCCAAACTTCGGATCCAGCTACAACCCGGACGCCACCATAGATCACGGCTCAATGTTTGACCTGATCGACGGCGGCGGACTGGATATAACGGTTTTAGGCATGGGCGAAGCTGACCAATGGGGCAATGTCAACGTCAGCAAGCTAGGCTCTCGCTTGACAGGCCCAGGCGGATTCATAAACATAACCCAAGCGACGAACCGCTTGGTATTTTGCGGCACTTTGATGAACAAGTCAAAAAGCGAGATCAAGGACAACGAGATAAGGATTGTTGACCAAGGCGCCAAGCGCAAGTTTGTCAGCCAGGTGGAGCAGATAACCTTCAGCGGAAAGTACGCCCGGCCTGAGCAAAAGATACTCTACGTTACGGAGCGGTGCGTGTTCCAGCTGATAAACGGCAAAATGACCCTGATAGAGATAGCCCCTGGCATTGATCTAGAAAAGGACATTCTGTCTCAGATGGACTTCGTTCCAGCCATAAGCGAGGATCTGAAGGTTATCGACAAGAGCCTTCTTGGCGAAAGCTGGGGCGGGCTGGGCGAGTATATAAAGAACGAGCAAGGCAGGTGATCAAATGGTCTTCACAGAACGGCACCAGCTAATGCGAAAGCTGGCAAGGGGCTTCGCCGAAAGGGAGCTTGCCCCTATAGCGGGCCTCATAGATGAAACAGGAGAATTCCCTCAAGAAGTATTCGACAAAATGGCCAAGGCTGGCCTCTTCGGGCTAAAGGCACCCCAAGAGTTTGGAGGCGCTGGCGCGGACACAGTGTCTTACGTCATCGTCATGGAAGAGATAACAAGGGTATCAGCTACGGCAAGCCTCTACATCTCATCCCCTAACTCGCTTTCCAGCGCCCCTTTGATGCTGGCGGGAACCCTCGAGCAAAAGAAGAAGTTCATTCCTGCCGCTGCAAGCGGGAAAATTGTCATCTGCTTCGCCCTCACTGAGCCGGATGCCGGCTCAGACGTTGGCGCGATAGCGTCAACAGCTGTGCCAGATGGCGACTTTTTTATCCTGAACGGCAGAAAGACGTTTATTACTATGGCGCCATTTTCAGACTACGCTATCCTCTTCGCAAAAACTGACCCCAAAGCCGGAACCAGAGGGATCACCGCATTCATGCTGGACATGAAGCTTCCTGGGGTTTCATGCGGAAAGCCAGAAAAGAAGATGGGGCTAAACGGCTGCGCCACAAGCGACATTGTTCTGGAAAACGTCAGGGTTCCCAAAGACTCCATCCTGGGACGGCTAAACGGCGGCTTCTCAATCGCCATGAAAACTCTTGACATAGGCAGGATCGGCGTAGCCAGCCAAGGAATAGGCATTTCCCAAGGAGCGCTGGACGAGGCTGTCAAATACGCGAAGGATCGCCGCCAATTCGGCTCCCCTCTAGCCAAGCACCAGTCCATAGCCTTCGAGCTGGCAGACATGCAGACAAAGCTCACAGCCGCAAAGCTTATGGTCTATGAAGCCGCCCAGATGATGGACAGAAACGAGAACGCCACAGCCCAAGCCGCCATGGCCAAGTATTTCGCGACAGAAGCGGCCCAGCAGATAGTAGACCGCGCCCTGCAGATCTTCGGGGGCTATGGCTACATGAAAGACTATCCCATCGAGCGGATGTACCGGGATTCACGTGTCTTTACGATCTACGAGGGCACCAGCCAGATCCAGAAAATAGTCATTTCCAATATGCTTTTGAAATAGGAGAAATCATGAGAATCATTGTTTGCGTCAAACAGGTGCCAAACACTGACGAGGTAAAGATCGATCCCGTCAAGGGCACATTGATCCGGGAAGGGGTCCCAAGCATCCTGAATCCAGACGACGCCAACGCTCTTGAAGCCGCCCTCAAGATCAAGGACGAGTTTGGCGCCAGAGTCACAGTCCTGTCCATGGGCCCAAAGCAAGCCGCCTTCGCTCTCAAGGAATGCCTGGCCATGGGCGCAGATGATGCCCTCCTTCTTTGCGACAGAGCGTTCGCTGGAGGAGACACTTGGGCCACTTCAAATACATTGGCCGCCGCCATAAAAGCCCTAGGCGGCGCAGACCTGATCCTGGCGGGATCCCAAGCCATCGATGGCGACACAGCCCAGGTCGGGCCACAGATCGCCGCCAAGCTGGACATCCCCCAGATCACTTTCGCAATAGAGCTCCAGCTTAAGGATAGCAAAATCTCGGCCAAGCGCCAAACCCAAACTGGATATGAGCTAATTGAAGCGCCTTTGCCAGCACTCCTGACAGCCACTAGGGATCTCAATGTCCCTAGGCACATGAACGCCGCTCTACTAATTAACGCCACAGAGACAGAAGTCCCTGTCTGGGGGCTTAAAGACATAAACATTTCTGAAGACGAGACAGGGCTCAAAGCTTCGCCTACCAGAGTCATCAAATCCTTTGTCCCTCCGCTTAAAGCAAAAGGCAAAATTGTCTCAGACATCTCTGCCGTGATCAAGGAGCTCAAAGCCAAGCGCTTGATTGGGGGCGTGTCTTCATGAAAGAAGTCTGGGTTTTCGCAGAGCATGACAACACTAAGATCTCGCAAACAACCTTTGAGCTCCTGGGCATAGGATCCAAGCTGGCCTCAGATCTAGACGCCCAAGTCTGCGCCATCCTCTGTGGCCATAACATGGAATCCCTAGCTCCAGAGCTCTTTGCCTATGGCGCGTCAAAGGTCTACCTTATCAATAGCCCACATTTGCAAACCTACTCCGCAGAGCCCCATGCCATAGCCATCTCCCAGGCCATCAAAGCCTTTGATCCAGAGATCGCGCTCTTTGGCGCCACTCCGGTAGGCAGGGACTTGGCGCCCCGCCTAGCCTCTATCATAGGCACAGGGCTTACGGCTGACTGCACCGGGCTTGCCATAGATGAGGACAAAAGGTTTCTCCAAACCCGCCCCGCCTTTGGCGGCAACCTCATGGCTACCATCATCTGCCCTAACCACCGTCCAGCCATGTCCACAGTCCGTCCAGGAGTCATGGATAAGCTGGCGAGAGATCCCAACCGCACAGGTTCCTTAGAGCTCTTCACTCCAACCATAGACCCTCTGTCTATCAGAGCCCAAGTAAAAGAGGTTGTAAAAGAGCTCAAAGAATCTATCAACCTCACCCAAGCTAAAACCATCGTCTCAGGCGGCAGAGGATTAGCCACCCCAGAGGGCTTTGCCCTCCTAAATGAGCTAGCCTTAGCCATAGGCGGCTGTGTCGCCTCCTCCAGAGCCTGCGTAGACGCAGGCTGGATTGACAAATCCCGCCAAGTAGGCCAAACCGGATCCACCGTCAAGCCCGACCTTTACATCGCATGCGGCATATCAGGCGCAATCCAGCACCTGGCTGGCATGCAGGAATCAGGCTTCATTGTCGCAATCAACAAGAATGAGTCCGCTCCTATCATGAATGTCGCTGACATCGGCATAGTCGGAGACTTGTACCAGGTTATCCCGGAGATGCTAAAGCAGTTGAGAGATCTGGAAGGGTAAGGCAAAAAGCACAAAGCGAAGTCAAACCCAAAGAGCCTAGGCTAACGCCTAGGCTCTTTGTTTCCATTGCTGACGCACTGACTATTTGATTACTTGGCGAACATAAATATATATCGCCAAATTTTTCGCTTGATCACCAAATTCATTTGACATTAATACAAGATTGTGAGATAATGAAACGCGAAACGAGGTTACTAACATTCGGTCAGCAACAAATCCTAGGAATTTATGGATATTAACTAAAGAGATGAATCTATGAAGAACCATGCTCGGATGTGACGAATTCAAGATCTTGAGAAAAAACGATTATTATTACATTGACAAGTCCATGTTCATAAAAGAGTTCTTAGAGAAAGGTGAAATGTGCTTTTGCCGCAACTTCTCGGCCTGATTAACGCCACCACTATCAGGCGGGATGTTCACACGATTTTGCAGAATAAGCCCATGTTCACTACCAATTCTATGGAAAATAAATATTAAAGGATAAAGGAGAATGTGAATTGGAAGCAAAATACCATATGACACAAAAGGATAACATCTTTGTTGCTAGAAGAAACATAGTTGATTACATTTGGAAAAGTGCAAAGTTGGAAGGTTTGACAGTCACATATCCAGCAACAGATGCTATTTTCAACGGTATGAGCGCCGCTAAAGTTCCAGTTGATGAAATAATCGCAGTAAACAATTTAAAACATGCGTGGCGGTTCATTCTTGAAGATTTGGATTATCCACCCAACCTAAACTTTATCTGTGAAATCAACCGAATAGTCGGGGGTGATACACTTATACGCGGAGCTGGATCTATCCGTAAACTGCCAGCGAGCATAGGCGGCACAACTTGGAAACCCGATATACCCATCGAATCACAGGTCAAGGAACAACTGTCAGAGACGCTATCTATTAAAAACCCTACCGAAAGAGCTATTATGTTAACCCTTTACATTATGCGAAAGCATATGTTTATTTATGGAAATAAGCGTACAGCCATGCTTGCAGGAAATCATGTGATGATCTCCTCAGGATGCGGAATAATAAGCGTTCCTATTGATGAGATCGAAAATTTTCGGGAGTTGCTTATCGCGTTTTATGAATCGGGCAATCCAAGAGAGCTGAGCCTCTTTCTTTACGATAAATGCATTGATGGAATGGAGTTTGAGCCAGAAGACTGAGAGCGCGAGCTGGTAACCAAAAGCCCTCCGCTTTAAGCAGAGGGCGCAACTTTTAAGCCCTGTTATATTTGTTGATGGTTGTTGCGCATGTATAATTAAAAAAATATCGCAGTCCTTCAACACGCTTCGAAGATCATCGATCTGCTTTTGGGTAACGGGATTGTTGCGCAAATTCAAATTGGAAAGCTGCCTAATAACATTTCTGTTACTACGTTATCGCCAAGATAAAGGTACAGTGGATCCAGAAGTCATGTTCTCTCGCAGTTTTCACAAGCTACTTTCAAAAGGGCAGTTGACATTTATGCCAATTTGACTTTTGATGCTCATAGCTTTATCCTTAAAAATAATCGGCGGTCCTCGTTTTCAAGAATCACATGATCCTCATTGACATCTGCATAAGGACACTCATTCCAATAGCATTATACCACATAAGAGTATAACTTCTGTAAAATAAATTTTACGCTAAAATATAAACGGAACAACGTTTTGTTGAAACAGCGCCTTTGAAAGGGTGGTGATAAATGCATTTTGAAAGAGAGATAGAAAAAGATCTACTCGCCTGGAAGCAGCAAAGAGACGGCGGAATAATAGAAAAAAACCTGCTTGTGACAGGCGCTAGGCAGACTGGGAAAACAACAGTCTTGTCCAGGACTTTTCCTGCGGCTGCAACCGAGCCAAGTACGAAAGTTGGGAACATAAGGAGTTAGAGCTTGGAACAGTAGACGCCTATGGGAAGCTTTTTTCGAAGTTTGGAAACTACACAAATTCCAAGGATACTGTGATCTTCATAGACGAAATCCAAGATAGCCCAAACTTCTACAATTGCATAAGATCCTGACCAAATTGCTTAACTCTCATATGGTCATAACTGGAAACTATTTGAGAACATTATCTGAGACTCCATATGTTATCCGGATCGCTGCTGAATTAGGCGGCTAAAAGTAATAACTTGTGCAATAGATAAGCTACCAAAAACCATATGATGCCAAATTTCATTAAATTCGAGATTTCAATCGATAATCCGGGTAAATATCACTGAAAAAACGGCGTTTATCTTAAAATAAATGTGAATCATGACTAGAACGAGGAACTCATCTGATTTCAGCAAATATCCGCTCTTCTTGTTGTAGGTATCCGGTCTTGAGCGCTGGTTGCA
>JAISWZ010000197.1 GCA_031270945.1 Clostridiales bacterium
GAGGACAAGACGGATCACATATCCGTGGAAACTATCAACCAGTACATCGATAAAGCCGCAGTGCTGGCTGAAGTTCCGGTAAAAGTCACGGCGGACACGCTAAGGCGATCCTTCGCGGTAGAAATGTACGCAACCGGATGCAACCTGCTCGACCTTATGCTGATTCTTGGCTTTGGCTCGTTTAGGGAAACTTTGTCGTACATCCTGTCTTGCATCGGGATTGAGGTGCCGCTGTAGGGGTTAGAGTTTGATTTGGATTTGGGCTGTAGCTATCTCCTCTGGAGCGCGCTACGGCTTTTTGTTTTTATTGGGATCAGGGTTGATTCGGAGGGGCAGGTAGGATGAGAGAGGATGGATAGATGAGGGCATGGCACAAAAGGCTGTAACAAGGGCCTTTCTTTAAATTCCATGGCAAGAGTTGGAGAGGATTAAGCCCTTGCCTGGCACGTCCAGGCAAGGGCTTTTGCTTCGGGGGATCAAAGCCGGTTGAGCAGTTGCGCTGTCATGATTTCCCTCTATGCCTGATTATTTAGAAAAGAAAGCGCAACTCTTTTCCATATAGCGGCATCATAGCGGCATCATAGCGGCATCGGTTTGAAAAAATGATGATCCTGTGAGATAATAATGCATGATAGATCTAGAAAACAAATCTTAAATCCTGAGACGGGGGGCGCGGCATGCCTGATGAGCCTATGAGCACTTCCAAGCTGCTGGAAGGGATTTTCAAGACGGAGAGCATACAGAAGTTCATAAGAAGGAATAGCGGGCACATGGTGCTGGAGCCTTTCAAAATGCGCATAAACAGGATGTGCGCTTCGAAGGGCATGGTTCCGGAGCGGATCATAGCGAAAGCCGGGATAGAGAGAACATACGGGCACCAGATTTTTAATGGCTTAAGAAACCCTTCAAGAGACAAGGTGCTTCAGCTGGCTGTAGGCTTCGGCTTGGGATATGATGAGGCGCAAGCGCTTTTGAAGATTGCGGGGAAAAGCTCCCTGTATCCAAAGGTGGATCGGGATGCTGTGGTCATCTTTTCTCTTGAGAGAAAGCTTGCAATCACTGATGTGCAGGCCATATTGGAGGAGCTGTCGCTTCCCCTGCTAGGAACGGAGGACAGATATGGCAGATGAGCGGCTTATTGCTGACGAGTTTAGGGATAGTCGAGGGGAATCCCTGATGCTGCCTGAAGAGCTGTCTTCCCAGTTTGATGTCATGGAATGCTTGGCTCACAGCAACTTTGGAGAGACGCTCCTGCTTGCCGAAAAGGGAAGCGGGAGGCTGCATGTGCTAAAATGCCGGAACAAGCCTGAGATTGATGAAGGAAAGCGGGAAGCTGACGCTTTGAGGGGGTTGCGCCACAAAGGGCTTCCGAGGCTTGTGCAGGTGGTGGAAACCGATGATGCCATCTTTGTCTTGCGACGTTACGAAGACGGAGTGACCCTTGAGCGGTTCGTGGACGAAAACGGCCCTCTTGGCGCTGAGCTGGCGGCAAGCGTGGCCATTGACGTCTGCGAGACGCTGGAGTTTCTTCATTCACAGCCAGCCCCGATAATCCACAGGGACATAAAGCCGTCAAACATTATCATAAACCCTGCCATTGGCAAGGTCACGCTCATTGACTTTGGCATTTCCCGCAAATACTCGAAAAGCGCTGTCTCAGACACAAGCTGCCTCGGCACGAGAAACTTCGCTCCTCCCGAGCAATACGGGTTTTCTCAGACTGATCGCAGAACTGACATTTATGCCTTGGGTGTAGCCCTGCGTTTCATGCTCACCTGCTCCACAGACGAAAAGATTCCTGACAGAAGGCTTGAGCGGATTGCCTCCAAGTGCGCGGCGTTTTCCCCAAAGGACAGGTTTCAGAGCGCAAGTGAGCTTAAAAGGGCGCTGGAGAAGACCCTGCGGCAAAAAGCTCCCACCAGGTCTGCAGCAGTGGCAGTCTGCGCCTTGATTATTGGGGTGGCAACGGGAAGGCTGTCATCTCGCATGGATTTAGGGGCAATGATTGCTGCGGCAGCGCCTGCGCTTTATGCTGAAGACTTGCCAGCAGACGCCAATTCTGGCCTTTCTGGCAAAGATGGCGGAAAGCCAGCTGACGAAAGCGGCATTGCAGCTGATCCCAAAGGAGCGCACGAATTCCTTGATCCAACTGTGGAAAGAGCTGTCCGGGCTTCTTTGGGAAAAGCCGAAGGCGAGATTGTAAGCCTTGAGGACTTGGAGAGGGTCGCCAGCCTGTACATACCCGGCGATCAATCAGCTGGCAGCGAAGAAGAGTTCAGGAAGCTTTCAAGCGCGATTGCAAGCTATGGAGAGCTTAAGGATCTTGAAGACCTAAGGCTTATGCCAAACCTAGCGCAGGTTTTCATATGCGCTCAGCCTCTGGCAGACATAACTCCCCTTGTGGACTGCGAATGGCTGACCAGGCTTTCGCTGGAGGATTGCCATTCACTAGCGGATCTTTCTCCGTTGGAAGACTGCCCGAGGCTTGCGCAGATAAATGTCTCTCAATGCGCGGCATCAGACTTCTCTCCCCTTGCAAAGACGGCGCTTGTGAGCATCAAGCTTTATGGCAACCCCATTGAGGACGTCTCATGCTTTGCCGGAATGCGCCTGAATGAGCTGGCGATAAGGGCCATGCCTCTTGAAAGCATTGCAGACCTGGGGGATGTCCAAGCGGGAGAGCTCCTGTTCTTCAACACTGGCCTCACCAGCCTGGATGGCGTCTTGGGCCAAAAGGGGCTGATTATATTGGATCTTGCAGGCTCTCCGGGGATCAAGGACTTCTCGGTCCTGGATCAGGTGCCGTCATTGCGCGAGCTGAGAGTAAACCCTTCGATGGAGGCTGACATGCTGGCAACCATGCAAAGAAGAGATCTGATCATCAAAGTGATTTAGGTTTTCAGCAACGGGCGCAACGAATCCTGCGAATGCTTTATCTGGGCATATGCCGCTTAAGGCATATGCCCATGGACTCAAATGCGCCATAAAAATTAGGGCTGGAATATGCTTTTGGCGCGTGATGCCAACAGCAATTCCATTGGAAAAGCGAATTCCAATAAACGCTGTCGAATTTAGGCCTAATGAGTGCCGTCAGCACTCCTTTTGGCCTTTTTTTTCGTGCTATTATGCATATGTTGCCGCTTTTCTTTAGGCAGCAGTCGAAAGACGGAAACGGGTTAAACTATTTGCCTTTTCATCGTGCTACGATGAAGAAGCGCCACCACTTTCCTTAGGGGGGATTTGGCATATGCCCCCAGATAGTGTGCTGGCGAAGACGAAAAGGCTTATGTTTGCCTTTTTCGGGCAGTAGAATATCATCAAGAGGTGATGAAATGAAAATGATCCGCAAACGGTTTTTGGGCCTTCTCTTGGCGGTCGTGATGATGCTTTCAAGCATCCCGGCGATGGCAGAGGAGGCACCTCCACCTGGCTTGACCATGGTGAGGGACATCTGCAGCGAATTTGGCATCGACATAACAAAATACGACGCTGCTACGCGGACAACGCATTTCGCTAAAGACGGGCTATCCATAACATCCTCCATGGACACCGATAATACGGCAGTCCTGAGCAACGGCGCACAGAGCAGCTACTCATTGCCATGGGTTATCTTCCAGAACGAGGCTTGGGCCAATGAAGATGAGCTGTTGATGGAGATGCAAAACTTGGGCTTCTATTTCGCCCCGCCCGAAGGAACCATTTGGGTCAGGGAGCTTGCAGCCCGGCTTGGCATTGAAATTGAATACAGCCCTGAAACGGGGCCTTTGCTCGTCAAGGACGGGGTGGCAGTCGCAATAATCCATGACTCCGCGAAAGACGAGCTAGAGCTCATGCGATTGGGCAATAGCGCCATCGTTTACGGCACGGTTTTGTCCGGGCGCACATTTGTCAGGGAAGGCGAATTCCTTGCGGCTTTGGAAAGCTTGGGGATGCCGCTCCAGCCTGAGGGCTTCTCAAAACTCCGTGACATCTGCAGCGAGTACGGCATCACCATTGACGGATTCGATGCAGATACAAGGACAACTTATTTCACGAAAGAGGTTGCGTCCATTACGGCCAAAATGGACAGCATGAACACTGCAGTCTTGAGCAACGGAATCATGGTCAGCTACTCAATCCCATGGATCATCATCAACGGCGAAACATGGGTGAACCCAGATGAGCTGCTGATGGAAATGCAGTCCTTGGGCTTTTATTTTGTTCCGCCTGAGGGCACTGAATATGTCAGGGTCACTGCAGCCAGGTATGGAATCAGCGTCGACTACAGCCATGAGATGGGCGCTATGCTCGTCAAGGACGGCAAAATCGCGACGATTAACCCAGTCCCGGATCACTTGGTGCACGAGCTGGTTCTAAAGTGCGATGACAAGACGGTCACCATTTATGGAATGCTTCTGGCAGGACGCACTTTCATTTATGAAGAAGAGTTGTTGGCGGCGCTGGAAAGCTTGGGGTTTGAGCTAGGCACCCAGGCTGTGGCTGGCTATAACTTTCTTGCCGTGGAGAGAGGAGTTGTGCCAAAAGGCGCAAAGGTTCTGGTGCGAGCCGAGTACTCCTTCAACGCGAGCGCTGCCAGCGGCTTTTCGATAGCTGTTGCGCTGCCGCAGGGATGGTCATACGAGCAGAGCATGTCAGTGGATGGCGCCTCTGTTATTCCAACAAGCACAACAAGCGGATTCAATGTGTCCCCGGGAAGGCTTACGGGCGTTCTCAGGTTTTATGTGAGCGCCGATACAGCCGTGACAGGCAATATCAGTGCCAAGGCAATAGTTTCTGGAAGCGAGTATGACATCGGCCAAGTGTCAGTTGTCGCCAATGCCATTACCCTTGTTGCGGCAACCGAGACATCCAGGACGCTTATGAGCCTTTCTGGAATGGCCCAGCCTGGAATCCAGGTGACTGTGATGCGAAATGGAAGCCCCGTGGGGCACGCAACCGCAAACCTCGCCGGCTTCTGGGAGCATACAGACAGCCTGGGAACGCCAGCAAACAGGGAAACCTTTACGTACATCGCGAAGCTTCCTGACGGCGCTGAAAGCGAACCCGTTACAGCAATCTACAGCGAGTCCTTTCCTGAAATAGATAAAATCACCATGATCCACAACGGAGCCTCTATCGTCATCAACAAGGCTGGCTTGATCAACCATTACGTTTACAGCATAGACTACCCCAGCTTTACGTTTGTTGCGGAGCTTGTCGAGCCTGAGACCCAGCTTGAGGGCTTGGCCATAATCGTGACCGACGCTGCAGGAGTCGAGACCAGTGTCCAGGCGGTTTATGACAGCGGCAAGAAAGCGTGGATAGCATCCAGGGATTTTGGCATTGCCGAGATTCCAGTAAGGCTTAGGGCGAGATATTCCTGCAAGCTTGAAATCGACAGGCAAGAGCTTGAGACATCAACGGATCCTTACTTGTCTTATTTCGGATCATCCATCTATTCAAGCGTTTTCCTGGAATCATCAGACTTGGTGTTTGGCTCGCTCTATCCATCAACGCCGGCATTGAGAAGCCAAAAGGGCATATTCGGCTTAGGCTGGATTTTCCCCTATGACGCAAGCGCCTGCTTGGCCAAGACGAGCGAGGGCAATGTCGTTGCGATCTACTCTCACAATGGCTTGCTTGTGCTTGAAGATGAAGGGAACGGCCTCTACAGGGAAACAATCCAAGGACAAATAACTGCTAGGGTTGATTCCAGCGGATCGATAGAAGTGACATCAGACAGCGGCGTGTCAAGGTTTGGAACCAACGGGAAGCTTTTTCAAACGCTAGACAGCAATGGCAGAGGCGTCACGCTCACCTTCAGCGAAGACGGGTTGCCCGTTGAGATAAGAACAGAGTTTGGCGACAAGATCTTTCTCGAATACAATCAAGAGGGCCGATTGTCCAAAGCCGTATCTGAGCTCACAGGAGATGAGGCAACATTCTCCTATGAAGGCGATCTCCTGAGGTCAGCGACCAACAAATACGGCACTACGTCTTTCACCTACTCAAGCGCTGCAGGTTTCCCAGCCCTTGCCTCAGTTACAGACATTGACGGCACTATTCACACTTTAGCCTACGATTCAGAGGGCAGGCTTGCAAGCGTGGATGGAAACAGCTATTCGTACTCTGCCACAACTGTTTCTGCCACAAATTCATCTGGCACTTCAACCATTAGCTATAGCTCGGACGGCAAAGTCACGCAATTGTCAACGCCAAGAGGCGGTTGGAGCGTGTCACGATCAAGCGCTGGGTTTGGGATCGCCTCCAGCTCAGGAAAATATGCCGCCACGGTCACAAAAAATAATGACGGAACCCTGACTGTCTCAGACGCTACGGGCTACTCAGTCAGCATCAAAGTGGATGAGAATGGCAACGCCACCGAGATAACAGACAAAAAGGGATTTACTACAAAATACGAATGGGACTCAAAGAGCAGCAACACCAGGATAACCCATGCTGACAACACGTCAGAGCGGTTCGCCTATAACCCCAAAGGGCAGCTGATTTCGTCCTGGGATAGAATGAACCGAGAAACCAAGTATTATTACGATGGCAGGGGCAACACGGTACGCATTGAGTACCCTGATTCTTACGTTGTCGAGCGTTTCTTTGACAGCAAGGAGAACCTGGTAGAGATCAAGGAAAACGGCCAAAGCACCAAAATGACATACACTAATGCCGGAGAGCTGGCAAGCGTAACTTACCCTGATCACAAGACGATACGCTATGGATATGACAGCCAAGGCCGGGTCATCTCAGTTACGGATCCTGAGCAAAATGTCACAGGCTACGGATATGACGCGAAAGGCGATATTTCCCAGGTGCTCTATAATGGCTCTTTAGTGTCGGAGTATGAATACTCCACAGATGGATGGCTTTTAAGCCAAGAAAACGCCAACAGCACGAAAACGGAATACTCTTACTCAAAAGGGCTGCTGGACAGCATTACAATAACAACCCAAGGCGCCCTTGCTGCGGCAAGCAGCACCTTGAGTGACATTAGCTACATCTACGACAGCGATGGCTTGATTGCTCAAGCGGGTGATTGGTCTTACGAATATGACCAGGCTGGCCGGCTTGCGCAAGCTGTCTCGCCATCAGGCGAGATAACATACAAATTTGACAGCGCAGGGAACCGCGAATTGATGACGTCTGGCAGCAGCTTAAATATCACCTATACCTCTAACAACCTTAACCAATACACCTCAATAGGGGACGATAGCCTCTTCTACGACAAAAATGGCAACCTGGTCTCAAGGACCGCCAACGGCGCCACCACGAGCTACAGTTATGACCCCCTTGGCAGGCTGATTGAAGTCATTATGCCTAACAATGATGTCTGGGAGTATGGATATGACTCTTTTGGGAATCGCTCAAGCGTCTCCATTAACAGCAGCGAGACCAAGTTTGTTTACTCGCCAATAGGGCTTGGAATGCCTTTGGCTGAGTACAAGCCTGACAATACAGTTGTCCGCTACATCCAAGACGGAAGCCTTATCGCGCAAGCGATGGATAATGGCGGCCTGTACTTCTACTCCTACAACCATCTGGGCTCCACTCTTTTCATAACAGGCCCTGATGGAGGCATCGCGAATAGCTATTCTTACACCCCGGACGGCGTGATTGCCTCAAGCTCCGAGACAATAGCAAATCACTACGCCTACGCAGGGCAGCACGGCATTGCCGATGACAGAAACGGCCTTGCCTATTCCCGCGCCAGGTACCTTGATCTAAGCGCTGGTAGATTCATTTCGCCTGATCCGCTTGGCCAGGCAAGCGATTTGAACCTTTACTCGTTTGCCGCGAACAACCCAGCCAATTACGTTGATGTTACTGGCGAAGATTTTGAAATTCCGAAGATTGGATCAAATCCTGTTCCGCACTCCAGCGCTCCCACTGAGGCGCAAAAGCTGGCCGCTGAGCTGGCGCAGAAAAAGGCGCTTGAAAACAACGCGTTTGACGACTTTGTCAGCAAGAAAGCGCAAGATGACCTTTTAGACGAATACAACAAGCTGCAAAGGCAGCGAAGGGAGCTTGAAGAAAGCCTGGGCAAAAAAGCCCAGAAAAATGCCGCTGGAAACTTAGCCAAGAACGTTGCCAAAAACTCTGCAAAAGAAGCGGGCAAGGCAGCCTTGAAGAAGCAGCTCTTGAAGAAAATAGCCAAAACTGTTGGC
>JAISWZ010000253.1 GCA_031270945.1 Clostridiales bacterium
GATGTTATGAGTATCACCTTGAGTGATGATTTAAGAGTGTGGGGCTGGACAAATCTGATGGTGTCATGCTTGTTTCCAAATCCTAAAAGAGAATTATGAAATATTTGTCCTTAGGACAAATATTATCATCGCGATGTTTATTAAAACATCTGTAAATCATTTATTTGGATAACAGGCTAAGACAAAAATATCTCATCAACGGATGTCCTATCGTTGGTTTTATTTTCATGTCAAAAAAGTGAAAAATATGGTTATTACACAGATAAATATAATTCAAATTAAATTGGGTTTGAAATATCAGCATTCATTTTCAGTAAATTAATTTAAATTGAAAACAACATATTAGTATATCTACACAAATTGAAATATGCAATTATACATTATATGACATACATAGCATGAATTTAATCTGATTACCTGTTGACAAACAATTTAGTACATAAGCCGTTTACGTTTTCTTGTTCCATTATTGTTACCGCAGAATCATTTTGTGTATTGCTCTTTTTTTGACGCAATCACGCAGTGAAAATCCGCTCTTAAATGACAAGGGGTTTTGGGAGCTTTTTATGGCGCCTAGAGATCTGGCTTGAGGAGCCGGCAACGTATAGCCGAAAACCCTGAAAATGACAATATAAGCTAAAAATGAAAATAAAATATAAAAATAAAATCTTCGAGTTATTTCTCACCAAAACAACCCCTCAGCCCTCAGGCCGTATCGCGCACCCGTCAGCATTCAGAGAAGAAACATCAAAACATCTATATCATATATGAAAAATATATTATGTTGAAAAAGAAGCGCCGATATGCTAAAATCAAACAGAGCTCCCTTCGGAGCGATAAGTCAATGGAGATGCTAACTATGGATGAGAGCCGTTTTTCGCCTGCCGAGAACACGATACTTGCTATAGCGAAAGCGTCAAACCTCAGCATTGCGGCATCCTCTGCAAGCAGGGATCTTGGAAGCCTTGAGATTCTTGCCGAGTGGGGAATGCGCCCTGCGGATGGAGACGCCGACTTTAGCGCGGCAGGCTTGAAAGCGCTGGCTCTTGATCCTCCTGCAAAACGAGGGGGCGCTTCACGCATTGAATATGCCCGCAGACACATGCCTTGCGTGAAGGCGCTTCAGGAAATCTACGCAAAGGAGAAAATCTTCGAAGGCGCGCGGATAGCGGCGTGCCTGATCCTTGAGCCAAAGACGGCAGTTCTGGCTTTGGCGCTAAAGGAGATGGGGGCGGAGCTGGAGCTTTATTGCGGCGCGTCCTCCGTGGATCAGGAAACAGCTTTCGCTCTTTCGAAACTAGGCGTGCCGCTTAGGGCGGACGCTTCAAACACTCCCGAGGAGGATCACGAGAACGCGCTAAAGATGCTGGATTCCCTTTCGCCTCAAATCCTGCTTGATGACGGGGCTGGGATAACAAGGCTTCTGCACATGGAGAGGCCTGGCCTGGCAGAGGGGCTATGGGGAATAGCGGAAGAGACTACTTGCGGCGTAGCCGCGCTTGAGGCAATGGAAGCTGAAGGAGAGCTAAAGGCGCCAGCCGTGGCTGTCAACGACATGCCGATAAAGACGATGTTTGACAACGCGCATGGCACTGGAGAGACAGTTGTGGCAGTTCTTTTGGATCTGGCGCAGGAAGGCGCCAAAGACAAGAAGGCCTGTGTCGCAGGATACGGCCCTGTGGGATTTGGAGTCGCAAAGAGGCTTAGGGCTCTGGGAGCTGAAGTGTCCATATGCGAGGTAAGCCATGTGCGCGCTCTGCAAGCGCTTCATGACGGATACCAGGTCAAGCCGCTTCTTGAAGCGGCAAAGGATGCTGACTGGATTGTCACGGCTTCTGGAGTGATGGGAACCATAACGGGTGAAGCGCTTTTGGCGGCAAAGGACGGAGCGATTATCGCTTCGGCTGGAGGCGCATTGCGAGAGATTGATGTTGACGGGGCTATAGCTCTTGGCGCTGAGCTGGACAAATCGGATCCAGACAGGTGGACGCTTTTTTTTAATAAAAACAACAACAAAAACCAAAAGGGCGTCAGGATCCTGTCAAGGGGCCATGGCATCAACTACACAAGCGGAGGCGGAAACCCAATAGAGATCATGGATCTGTCTTTCGCGGGACAGCTGGAAGCGCTGGCGCACATAATCAAGAACAAGGGCAATCTGCCAAGGAAGGTGATTAGGCTTCCGCTTGAGGCCAGCGAGGAAATTGCCAGGATAAAGCTTGAGAGCATGAACGTTGCTATTGACTTGAGAAAGCAAGCCTCGTCATGGCGGAAAACCAGGTTTGCGCCTCAGGGAGGATGACAGTGGAAGAAGGGGCAATATATTCAGCGGCTCTTGTCATTCCTGCGATATCGCCTCCAATCCTTGACGGCGCGGTTGCGGTGAAAGACGGGAAGCTGCTTTTTGTGGGACCGCGCAGGGAGGCGCGGGAATTAGGGTTGGGGATGCGAGAAAGGCATTGGCCAGGGATATTGGCGCCAGGCTTGGTTAACGCTCACGCCCATTTGCAGTACACGGGAATGGAACGGCTTGGAAAAAGCGTCTGGCCTGACTTTCGCGCTTGGGCCGCCGCGTTTAACGATATGTATGAGCCCATTGAGGCAAGCGGAGCTTCCCCATGGAAAGATTGGGCGGCTGACGGCGCCAGGCGGGCGGCTTTAAGCGGAACTACAGCAATCGCGGATGTGGTCACCAACTGGGAGGCAGCCAGCGCTCTTCATGACGAGGGGCTTGGCGGAATAGCCTACTGGGAAGTGATGAACGAGACAAACGAGGAATGGAATGAGTCAAAAGAAACTGAGTTGGCCAAAAGGATTCGCTCTATTCCGGGCTTGGCTGGCATAAGCCCGCATTCGCCTTATTCCCTTGACCGTGTGCCGCTGTCCAGGCTTCCTGGGATAGCCAAGAACTTGGGCGCCAGAACCCACATCCATCTGGCTGAGTCGCCAGTGGAGCGGGAAACTGAGGATCCGGCAACTGAGTTCAAGGATTGGCACAGCTTCAAGTCAAAGGACTTCTCGGATGCCAGGAAGGGCGGATATGGCGGGAGCTCTGTGCAGTATGTGGACAAACTGGGCGTTCTTGGCCCGGAATGCCACATCGCTCATGGAGTGTACCTGACTGCCGCTGATCGGGAAACTTTGAGAAAAAGAAAAACCGCCATAGCCTTTTGCCCCAGGTCAAACCGCGTGACCGGGTTAGACGAGCCGCCAATAGCCTCTTGCCTTTTAGAGGGCAATCTTATAGCTGCAGGCACAGACTCGCTCTCGTCATCACCTACGCTTGATCTAATGGATGATGTGGCGGAGCTTGCGATCTTAGCCAAGAAACAGGGTTATTCAGCCAAAGATCTTCATCTGAGGCTTGTCCATGCGGCCACTTTAGGCGGAGCTATCGCTCTTGGCTTGGGCTCTGGCGAAGGACGGATTGGCCAGCTGGGTGTTGGCGCTAGAGCTGACTTGGCCTTCTTTGACATCCATGTGGGAAGCGGCGCCAATGCTATCGAAGACGCCTTGGCTGAACTCGCTGAAGGGGGAGGCGGAAAGTGCGCCTGCTCTTTTATAGCTGGAATAAAGAAATTTGGTTTGCTTTTTTGAAAGCGGCATTAAATCCCGAAACCTGGGAGTGCGCAGCGCGCAGATCATGAGGGAGGAAACTATCATGAAAAGGCTTTTAGCTATTGTCATAACGCTGGTTTGGGTACTGACGGCATGCTCTGGGAACAAAACGGCTGACACGCCAACGCCAACGGCGGCGCCTTCGCAAGAGGTTCAAGCGACGGAAGCAGCTCCTCAGACAGTGGCCCCTGAAACGGGCCTTCAAACTTTGACACCTGGAAAGCTAACAATAGCGACAGGGCAGCCAGCTTGGGAGCCGTGGGTTCTAAACGACGATCCTGAGTCCGGAGAGGGTTTTGAGGCGGCGGTGGCATATGCCGTAGCTGGCAAGCTGGGCTTTGCCAAAGAGGATGTTGTTTGGGTCCGCACCAGCTTTGAGGCGGCTATCCAGCCTGGCCTCAAGGATTTCGACTTCAACCTCCAGCAGTACTCAATCACGGATGAGCGCAAGCAAGTGGTAGATTTCTCCTCGGCTTACTACAAAGAGCCTCGCGTTGTCATAACAAGGCAAGACGGTGATTACGCAAGCGCCACTTCCATCGCGGAACTTAAGAGCGCCCTCTTTGGCGC
>JAISWZ010000316.1 GCA_031270945.1 Clostridiales bacterium
AAACCTCCTTTCCCTCTCTGCTTACAGAAAGGATCAGCCCGTCTTTGCCCTCGTCTTCTGCCATTGCGATCAGTGCATCCAGATTGGAATCCTGAGTCACGACGGCTTCATCCACCTGGATCTCCCGAACTCGACTTAAATTAAAAGCTTTTTTCCCAAGATATCTGAGTGCGCTTGGAAGCTTCAGCTTTCCCTCGTTTACGAGATCAAGATCTCGAACCGCCTCATCCCCTATGTACTTAACGCTGTCCGGCAGGGCGGTTTTTGCTTTGCATCCAAAAAAAGCTTGGTATTCAATGCTAATAAGATTGCAACGGCCAAAATCTATCTCGGCAATTTGGGCGTGATCGAAAGCCCTGTAAGCGATTGTCTTAAGCGATGGCGGAATGAAAAGCTTCTTGCATTGATATTCTATCATTGTTTTCGGGCCTATTACCTCAAACCCATCCGGCAGAACAACGTTTGTTTTTTGCAAACCGTTTGAACCCGCACATCTCGACAAGTCTTTTCTTAAAACCATAAAATCATCGAGAAGGAATGAGTATCCCATTGTATTCCTCCTTTCTTCACAAAATTAAAGACTTTGCTTTGGATCCGCTTTTGCGGTTCAACAAATCCAAGATTGACGTAGTTGCGTCGGCATTGTTCTTGAGCCTGGCATTCTCCAGAAGCTGCTTTAACCGAAAGCATGTTATTAAGCCAGCATCATCATATAACTTGATAATGTCCAGGTCTTCTTCAAAGCCTTTCAGCAGGAATGTCAAGTTGGCGATGACATAGTTCCTATAATCCTTTGCCGCCTCATCAGTCAAGCCTTCTGGAAACATAACCCTAAAGGCGGCTATAATGGTTTTTTTGCGCCTTTCTTTTGAATCTTTAAACATAACGTCGTAATTGGCGTAGTTGAAGGCATTTCCGCAAATATTGCAGTTTTCTATATCGCCACGTTGGTAACTTGGCATCGGAATTCTGCAAACCAACTTTCCTTCTCTTCTCACATTAAGAATCAGATAGCCTACCTTGTGAAATGATGTCATCGCAATTACGCCTTCCAAGCCAGAATCGTCAGCCACCAAACTTTCATCCACTTCCAAATCATAAATATCATATAAATCTATAGCACATGTGCCGGTAAAAATAAGAGAGCTTGGAAGCCTCAGCTTTTTCTCTTTCCCCAAGACAAGGCCCGCGACCGCGTCAGCTCCCAAATATTTAACAGTATCCGGAAGCTCGGCTTTGATTTTGCATTCAGTAAAAGCCTGGGATTCAATGCTTTCAAGCTTGCAGCGGCTGAAATCTATCTCATCTATCTTAGCTGAATTAAAGGCGTTGCATCTTATCGTCTTTAACGATGGCGGCATCACGAGACGTTCGCAATCAAACCTTTTCATCGCATTTACGCCAATTGTTGTAAACGAATCAGGCAATGTTACAACTTCCGCTCTACGGGTCGGGCTATTCGCAAATGCTTCAAATCCCTTTAAAACATTATCCTTTATTGTAAATTCAAACCTAGTCAACTGCTTATTCATCAGTCTCTTCCTCTCGTAAAACTTATATATCCAAGGGCTGTGCGATCACGCCATATTCGCAGTCTATATAATCCTTGATAGCGGAGGTCGCCTCACCCTTTTTCTTGAGCTTGGAGCTCTTCAAGAATTCAAACGGAACCCTGCAAACCTCCTTGCCATCTCTGCTCACAGAAAGGATCAGCCCGTCTTTGCCTTCGTCTTCTGACATCGAGATCAGTGCATCCAGATTGGAATCCTGAGTCACAACGGCTTCATCCGCCTGAATCTCATCAACATTGCCTAAATTAAAAGCTTTTTTCCCAATGTGTCTAAGTGCGCTTGGGAGCTTCAGCTTTCCGTATTTGACAAGATCAAGATCCCGAACCGCCTCATCCCCTATGTACCTAACGCTGTCTGGCAGGGCGGTTTTGGCTTTGCAACCAATAAACGCTTGGCATTCAATGCTAATAAGGTTGCTACCTGTAAAATCTATCTCGCCAATTTGAGCATGATCGAAAGCCCTTGCAGCTATTGCATTGACTGATGGCGGCACGAAAAGCATCCTGCATTCAAACTTTTCCATTGCTCCTGGGTATATTACCACAATCTCTTTCTGCAGATGGACGACATCCATCATAATAGGCTTATCATTCCCACGCCAATAGTAGGCCCTCAATACTTTTCCATACTCATTGAAATAACAGCCATCATTCGCCATATATTCCATCCTTTCATTTGCATTCTCCTATAACTTGCATTCTCCTACAACTTGCATTCTCCTATAACTCGCAATCACCTACAACATCAAAGACTTTGCTTTGGATCCGCTTTTTCTGTTCAACAAATCCAGGATTAACGTGGTTACCTCAGCATTATTCTTTGCCCTGGCATTCTCCAGGAGCTGTTTTAGCCGAAAGGGCGTTAAAAATCCCGCCTCATCATAAAACCTGATGACTTCTATATCTTCTTCAAAGTCTCTCATAAGGAAAGTGCAGTTTGTAATGATGTAATCTCTATAAGCCTTTATAGCCTCATCAGTCAAGCCTTCTGGATACATGCTCCTAAAGGCAGCAATAATGGTTTTAAGAATCCTTTCTTTTGCGGTCGTAAACCATTCATCGAATGTGCTGTAGTTAAAGCCTTTATCGCATATATAACAATTTTTGTAATTCATATAGCATTTGCACTCTGGCATCGGAACTCTGCAAACCAGCCTTCCATTTCTTCTTACGTTGAGAATCAGCCATTTTGAAATGTTGTTTCCAGACATCAAGATCAAGTCTTCCAAGCCAGATTTTGGCTCCACCAAGCTTTCATCCACATCCAAAACCCGAATACCATTCAGATCCAATGCGTATATTCCAATGTAAAAAAGCGAGTTTGGGAGCTTTATCATCCCGTTCTTTTCAAGCTCAAGTCCCAAGAGCGCACCAGAACCCACGTATTTTACGGTATCTGGCAAGACGGCTTTGATATGGCCGTTAGTGAACGCCTGAGATTCAATATTTTCAAGCTTGCATTGGCTAAAGTCTATCTCGTCTATACAAGCTCTTTCGAAGGCTTTATTCCTTATAGTCTTTAGCGAGGGCGGCATGACAAGACGTCTGCAACAAAAGCTCTGCAAAGCGCCCTCGCCTATTGTTACAAAACCATCAGGCAATGAAACAATTAACTCGTTGATTTCCAATCTATTTGCACAATTAGTCAATTTGTGCTTAAAACCCTCTAAAATTTCGTCTTTAACTTCAAAGCTATAGACGGACGTTGGATTTACCATGTCTTTGTCCTTTCAATTGTCTCCGAGTGTAGGCGCCTATATATCCAGGGATTTTGCGATCACGCCATGCTTGCGGTGTAATAAATCCAGCATATAGGCAATCATACACAGTTGCGAGCAGCGCATTTGTTCTCAAAGCTCCAAAGACTTTTCGATCACGCCATACCTGCGGTTTATGAGTCCCAGCCAGTACGCGATCCTTTCTCCATCTTTCTTCTGCATTGCATTCTCCAAGCCCTCCTCCAAATGGCAACTAAGCAACGCATTTTCCAATTCTTTCCTATAAGCTATTGATATGTCTTCCCCGCCATTGTCGAATTGCAAAAGCTTATCCAGGCTCAAATATGAATCATACTTTTTCTTCATATCGTCTGATAAATCAACAGGCCATTTCAACCTGAGAAACGCCATTCTCAGTTTGCATTGCTTATTGCGAACTTTTCCAAACCATTCATCATAGAGCTGGTAATCCACTTTATTCCCCCTTATAAGTCGAGCACGCTTACCAATACGTTCAAATTCGCTAGATATAACGAATTCCTGAACTAATCGCTTTTCTCTGAATACTTTTACCTGCAACCATGGTTTAGCTTTGTCTGAGTACAAAGACCATAGGATTTCTTTATAAAGTCCTGAATTCTCAGTAACCGAACCTTCATCCACTTCAACAATACTGTATTCATCGAAGTGTATCGCAAGGCCATGTATCTCGCGAAGGGAACTGGGCAGTTTTAGTATTTTTCCATTACCGATATTCAGATCGCGTATTCCAAAGCTTTCAATAATTCTTACTGAATCTGGAATACGTTTAGTTTTGGCATAACACCCGCTAAAAGCGAAGGCCCGAATATCGTCGAGCTTGCAGTCACCAAAGTCTATAACGTCTATATCTGCGTTTACAAGCGCATGTTCACGTATGGATTTCAGCGTTGAAGGCATTATTAGTTTTCTGCAAGCGAACCTTTCCATTGAGCAGCATCCAAGCGCTTCTATGCCTTCAGGCAAGATTACAACACCAAGCTTCATGGGATAGTTGTATTCGCAGTCTTTCAAAAGTCCATTATCGATTATAAACATCCTGCAGTCTATCAAAACTCCATTTTTGACTTTAAACATCCTATTTTCCTTTCAAAAAATACAGTCATTATGTTCTCCAAAACTTTACGGGCTGTACAGGGTTATTTGTCTTGTAGAAATATGACGTATATAGTGTCGGTAGTGTTTCGAATAGGCAGACAACCTTGTACAGCTCCAAGCTTCTCCAGTTTCTTTATCTAAAGCTCCAAAGACTTAGAAATCCCGCCATGTCTGCGGTTTATAATTTCCAGCCAGTACGCAATCATCTCTACATCTTTCTTCCTCTCTGCATCCTCCAAACATTCTGCCAAGTGACAGGGGAGCAAATCCTTTACCAGGCTTCTCCTATAAGTTTCTGTCATATACCGCTTATTGTCGTCATATCGCAAAATTTTTACCATGCTCAAATACGAAGTGTACTTTTTCTTCAAATCGTCTGATAAATCAATAGGCCATTTCTGCCTGAATAACGCCATTTTCTGCTTGCATTGCTTATCGCGAACTTTGTCAAACCATTCATCATATATTTGGTAATTTATCCCACTTTCCCCTATAAGTTCATCGCAGTCAGCGAATGAACAAAATTCACCAGATATGACGAATTCTTGAACCAACTGCTTTTCTCTGAATACTTTTATCTGCAACCATTGTATCTCTCTGAATGTGCTAATAGTTGACAATATTGACGAATACAGCCCTGATTCACTAGTAAGTAAACTTTCATCCGCTTCAACAATAGTTTTTCCATCAAAGTTTATCGCGAACAACCCTATTTTCCGCAGAGAGCTGGGCAGTTTAATTGTTTTCCCTTTACCGATATTCAAATTGTATACTCCACTATCTCCAATATCAGTTACTGAATCCGGTATCCCTTTAATTTTAGCATTGCACCCATAAAAAGCATGGTGCCCAATATAATCAAGCTTGCAGTCGCCAAAATCTATAACGTCTATCTCTGCGTATTCAAAGGCAAATTCACCGATTACTTTCAGCGTAGAGGGCATTACAAGCTTCCTGCAAGAGCAACATGCCAACGATCTGATTTCCAGCACTTTTACGCCTTCGGGCAAGACTACTACATCAAGCTCCGGAAAATCATAGTCTAGCAAAACTCCATTATCGATTGTAAACATCATCTTCTCCTTTCAAATAACGGTTCTAGCAAACTTTTTAGGTCGAATTCATAAATCGCCAATGGACTAGGCTATATGCCAGAAATCCACATCCCGCGCCTTTTATGAATTTTGGGGATATGCACTAAAGCTCCAAAGACTTTGCAATCCCGCCATATTTGCGGTTTATGAGTTCCAGCCAGTACACGATCATCTCTACATCTTTCTTTCGCACAGCATCTTCAAGGCATTCTTCCAAGTGACAGGGAAGCAGCGCCCCCTCCATCACACTCCTGCAAGCTTCTGGTAATCTCCGTCCGTACCTCCTAAGCTTCGCCATGCTCAAATATGAAGTGTACTTTTTCCTTGAATCGTCCGATAAATCCGTAGGCCATTTCACCCTGTAAAACGCCATTTTCTGTTTGCATTGCTCATTGCTCAATTTGTCAAACCACTCATCATAGAGCTGGTAATTCAGTCCCTTTTCTTCTATAAGTTGAGCCGAATTAGAAATTTCCTTAAATTCATACGATATGACAAATTCTAGAACTATTTGCTTTTTTCTGAACACTTTCATCTGCAACCAATTATCACTTCTATATCGCAAAGATGACAGGATAGTTGAATACAGCCCAGACTCCCATATCATGGAACCTTCATCCACTTCAACAAAGTACTTTCTATATAAGTTTATCGCGTATTCGCCTATGTCACGAAGAGAGCTGGGTAGCCTAACTGTTTTCACTTTGCCAATAATCAGGCCACTTGCTCCAAATCGTCCAATAGTTCTTACAGAATCCGGAATCCGTTTAGTTTTGACACAGCACATCGTAAAAGCGCATTCTCCAATATAGTCGAGCTTGCAGTCTGCAAAATCTATAATGTTAATGTCTGAGTCTTCAAAGGCACATTCGCCGATTGATTCCAGCGTAGAGGGCATTACAAGCTTCCTGCAAGCGAATTGTTTCAATGAATGTGCTCCCAGCTTTTTTACGCCTTCAGGCAAGACTACAACATCAAGCTTAGGCTTGCTTCTGTAGCCAGTCAAAACTCCATCCTCGACTGTGAACAGCTTAATCATAATCTTTTCCTTTCACAAAAATGGCTCTATGTAATTTGCTATATTAAAGAGCTAATACTTTAGAATTTTCTTATTGTTAGCAGGAGCGGACCAACTGGCTTCTGAGTGCAAATCCCAAAACTCCGACAAAATCTATAAATCAATTTTGGGATATGCGCCGAGGCGGGCAACGATAAGAAAATTCCATGTTTTAGCGCTCATCAGTAGAACTAGGTCAGAAATGCGCAACCCACGCCTTCCGTTTCTTAAAGCTCCAAAGACTTTGCATTCCCTCCATAATTCCGGTTTATAAGTTCCATGAGGTAAGCAATCCTAACTAGATCTTTCTTCTGCATAGCGTCCTCCAGGCATTCTTCCAAGTGACAAAGGAGTATAGTTCCCTCCAGCCTCTTTGCACATGTCACTGGCATGCATTTGCTAAACTTTAAAAGATCGTCCAGGTTAACATATGAAGTATACTTTTTCTTCCTATCTTCCGATAAGTCAACAGGCCATTTCAACCTGAGAAATGCCATTTTCAGTTTGCATTGCTTGTTGCGCACATTGTCAAACCACGTATCATAGAGCTGGTACTTTGCTCCTTTTTCATCTGTAAGATCTACACATTTCCGGAATTTTATTAATTGATTTCCCCATACAAAATTTTCAGTCTCTTCGGCGTATCTCCAAAACTCGCAGGATATAATGAATTCTTGTACTAATTGCTCTTTTCTGAATACCATCATCTGCACCCAGGTTCTGTCTAGGCAAATTTGAAGTGATGATAGAATAGATATAAACAGCCCTGATTGACTTGTAACCAAATTTTCGTCCGCTTCAACAATACTTATTTCACTTACGTCTATCGCGCAATTTTGGATATAGCGAAGAGAACTGGGCAGTTTAATTTTTATCCCTCTCCCGATTTTCAGATCGAAAGCTCCATGTACACAAATATTTCTTACAGAATTTGGAATGCATTCAATTTGGGCATTGCACCGGACAAAAGCGAATGCCCCAATATACACGAGCTTGCAATCGCCAAAATCTATTTCACATATGTCCGCGCTATCAAACGCACTAAATTCGATGACTTCCAACGTAGAGGGCATTACAAGCTTCCTGCAAGTAAATTGTTTCAATGAAAACGCTCCAAGCTTTTTTATGCCTTCAGGCAAGACTACCACATCAAGCTTAGACTCGCATCTGCAACCAGTCAAAACTCCATCCTCTACTTTAAACATCATCTTTCCTTTCACAAAAACAGCTCTCAATTGTTTGCAGTTTTCTCTTACCGGATGTCGTTTCCATATTTTGCGAGCAATGCATCATCCGATTACAACCTTGCGCCGTATGCGGCAAGAGCTTCTCCTTTTTCACCTAAATCTCAATTTCGCCTAAAGCTCAAGCGACTTTTCAAGCCTGCCACAATTGCGGTTTATAACCTCCAGCCAGTACGCAATCTTTTCTCCATCGTTTTCTCGCACTGCATCCTCAAAGCATTCTTTCAAGTGAATGGGAAGTATTGTCTTTTCCAGCCTTTTCCTATATCCTTCTGATAAGCTATTGCCGAACTTCCAAAGCATGTCCATGTCCAAAAACGAAATATACTTTTTCATAATGTCCGTCGGCAAATCAGTGAGCCATTTTAGTCTGCAAACCGCCATTTTCAGTCTGCATTGCCTGTTGTGGATCTTGTCAAACCATTCATCATATAGCTTAAAATTCACCTTGTTTCCCTCTATAAGATGAATAAGATTAGAAAACGACTGAAATTCGCTGGATACGACAAATTCCAGAATTAATTGATTTCCCCTGAACACCTTCATCAGCAGCCAGCTTTCATCTTTGCATAAGTTATAAGATGACATGATTGATGAATACAGCTCTGACTTTCTAGTAGCCGTGTATTCATCCACTTCAAGAACGCTTACGCAGCGAAAGTTTATCAAATTCCTATTTATACCGTAAAGAGAATTTGGAAGATGAATTGTTGTCCCATAAGCGTTTTCCTCAACATATTCAAGCTTGCAGTCGGCAAAATCCAAAACGCTTATGTCTGCACTTAGAAAGGCTAATTCATCGATGACTTCAAGCGTTGAGGGCATTACAAGCTTCTTG
>JAISWZ010000371.1 GCA_031270945.1 Clostridiales bacterium
GGTTGCGCTTTCTTAGCGCAACTGCGACAACAGCAAGGAATTTGAATTGCCTGAATGCAATGGGCAATCGTAGGCGTTATTATGAGCATATCCCAAACGATTTCCGGTGACGTTACGGACTTCCGGGATATGCAATACATAAGAATCGGAATTCCAAAAGGCAAAATGCGTTCAGAGTCGACCCTGCCTACAAGCCGCCTGAATGTTGGCAGCCATAAAATGATCTTACTAAAATTCTCATGTGTAATTTTCTCAAGTTCGTGCCCTTTTTCAAAGAATTTATCGATTACCGGATATCCCACATGTATCATTTTGCTAGTGTCACAAGCAATCGATTGCGCCAAAATCGCGTCGACGTTTATTGACGGAGAAAGGACATAGTTAATGTTTCGAGGCATAACTATATTGCCAATAACGTTTTTTATAGGAAAACTGCCGTGGCAAAGATAGATGAGGACTTGCTTCCTCTTTAGTTTCCTGGGAATTCCGCAATCAGCCAATATGAATTTCGCTGTAGCCCAGTAATAAGCCTTTTTAAAGCTTGGCTTATCAATGTCAAAGCACTTGACATTTTTAGGCATATTTTCTGGAATAACCTCTCTGCAAAACAGGATGAATTGATATTTCTCATTGTGCTTGTGTTCAATGCAATAATCTAAAAACGTCCCTGCATTATGCGTGAAATAGTTAAATCCTTCTAATATAATCGTGTTTCTTTTCACCGGCAAGGGCATAAAAGGCAATAATGTTATTAATTTAATCGTTCTACGCATTAAGTTAAAGCCCGTTTTTTTAGCTTTCACATAACGCCTCCCATTTCATAAGCTTGCCTCACATTCCTTCCATAAGCTTTTGTGCCGCCATCGAGTTTATATAAGGCGGCATTATGTCAACTCAATCATCCATAATATGTATTAAAATAGAAATAGATCTTGCTATTGGCTAAAAAATGCGTCATCAGCTATATTAATGAGAGGGGCAGTTTGACAATTTTCCTATCGTTAGTGGCGTTGGGCCCTTGTTATCGCTTGTAAATATTGCGCTAAGAGCATATCCCAAAATTATATCCGAGGTACCGGAATAATCCGGCGTTGAAGCATTCGCCAGGATTTTTCCGGTGCCATTTCGGAATTTTGGGATATGCACTAAGATAGATTTCTATAAAATGCAATTCAAGCATTAATTTCTTCAAGTCAGTTTACTTAGATTTCTACTTTTTGTAAACTATTATAAGTACATAAATTGCCTTGAATAAGAATTGATTTTTGCTAGATATTTTTGACTTTCAAGTCGTTTAAGTTTATAAAATGCCGCCTTATATTAATTCGTTTAATTAACGTGATTATTTTTGCCGCCAATTCACTAGCTTTGCCGTGATCACAGATAATTCAAGACATGAAAAAGGCGCGACCTGGGTATAGGTCGCGCCTTTCATATTGCCTTAGTGCATATCATGATTCTGCAGTATAACTCCATCAAGCCATTTACGTTTATTTGTCCGGCACTTGTTACGGCAGAATCATATCATATGCTCTTAGGGATTTAAGGGGATTCCACTTAAGCCTGCAGGATAGTCTCGCCCTACTCTTTTTTCCCTTTCAAAAAAATGGCTCTCCAAGCATCATAGCTCTTAGAATCAGGCACTCCCACCAGCAAGGCTTCGTTTTCATTAAACCTTATCTCGCATCTTCTCCTGGGTTGGCCATAGATCTCATCAATCACGTCCCTATAGCGTTCCGTGAGCGCATGCGCCGTTTGGTTGGATGATCCTTTGAGGCTTCCTCCGTCATTGAGCGCTTCAACAAAGGGGCCGTCTATCACAATGTCCGCTGCAGTGCCCAAAATCTCGTCAATGTCCGGGTTTCCTAGATCTATCAGATCTTTTAGGTAATATCCAGTGTAGATGATAACGCTTTTGTCGCTTTCTTGGCGAATTACCTTAAGCAGGCTCAAGAGCGGGGCGGCTTGCAAGAACGGCTCTCCTCCGCTTACCGTAACACCCTCTGCTTGCGTTGCCAAAATCTCCTTGGCCAATTCATCTACAGAGATGAGCCGTCCGCCGTCCAGGGGCTGGGATTCTGGTGTCATGCAACCCGGGCAGTTGCGGGAGCAGCCTTGAAGCCAGAGCGCATACCTTTCCCCAGGCCCCAAAGCTTTAGTTGAGCGGATCTTGTTATGTACCCTTAGCGCTTGCGTAACCGAGCACCCCTTTGACATGCTATCTCTAATCAAAACCCAAGCTAAAATCCCTAGCTATCACAAACTTATCTTTGCTACCTGGCACACGTCCATAGACATCCAGCTTGGCCCTTTCATTCAAGCAAAACCCCAGAAGGTAAGCTTTGCCTTCAAGGCCTGAGCAGACTATGCCAAAGCTCGATTCCACGCCTTTTCTAACGCAAAAGCCGTTTATTTTCTCTTTTATGTATATGGGTTTTGCTTTAAAGTAAATTTTCCCTGAAACAGCTGCCTCGGAATCTATGAGTATAAGCTTTTTCTTCTTTACAGCTGGGTTGCTGTCTATTAAAACGCCACTTAAATCAACCTCATGCAAAACAATGCCTATCTCTGAAAAGTTTGAGCGCAGCACTTTTTTCTTTTCAATGATCTTGAACTGGATTCGCCGGTCATCCTCTATGGACAAGCCCGTTAGGCTGATCCACTCGCAAAATTCACAAGGGGCGCCTTGCTCTTTTATCGGCTCGCCGCAAAGCTGGCACTTCATTTAGAGCCCCCCTTGCCTCCTATTTTTTTCCGCCATTCAGCAAGAAGCTCACCGTACTTTTTCCTGAAGTCCTCCATAAGCGTCTTTATGGATTTTGATGCTGTTTCCATGCCTTTGCGCTTGTCAAGCAGGGTCTCGTAAGAGCTGTCTCCCGCCGCATCAGCGAAAGTGGGGTCATTTTCAAGCGACTTCCAGACAGCAACCAGGTGCTTGACTTCATCCAGCAAGGCTTCCTGACTGCGAAACGCTTCTCCTGACTTGAGATATTGGACAGCAGCTTTAAGCTCTTCTATTCTTTCTTCTGGTATTATGCCTTGGGCCTTCTCAAGCTCGCGCTTGGCTTTGTCAGTTGCCAGGAACTCCAAGTTCCGAAGAAGCTTCTCTTCGGCTTCTATGGAAGCCAGCTCCCCGAGGTCGCTTTCCAGCTGCTTCTTCTTTTCTATGAGCCGATCTTTTTTCTCTTGCAGCTGCGACAAAGGAACTCTTGCGGAGCTGAGAATGCTATTGATGCTTTCCTGGAGCTCTTTTGCCTCTTGGCTCAGCTTGCTGCACTCAACGTTCTCGATTTGGAGCTTCTCATTCCATTCCTTGAGCTCCGCGAGGCTTTTTCTCAGCTCTTCGATCTCCGCTAACTTCAAAGGCAGCTGAACCGCCGCATTTGCCGCTTGGGCCTTGACGTCCTCATCCATTTTTTTAAAGCTGTCGCCATGGGTGTCAACCAGGGAGTTTATCGCGTCTCCCACAACATAGAAGTTGTCGGCAAACGACTCAAGGTTCTTGATTTCTCCCTCGTTCAAGTAAACATGAGCGTCAGCGGCGTTTTTCAAGAGAATTGCGATCATTCCTACAACGTCGTCGACAGAGAGTCCAGTTCCAGCATTCAGCAGGGATATCTTGTTTTGCAAGCCCTCAAACATCACTGTCCCCCCGTTCTTTTTCCAAACAAGTTCCAGATGTCTGGAAGCTTCCGCTTCTCCACATTTCCATTGGCTCTTTTTATCCAAAGAGTCAGGCATTCTTTTTCGTCTAGGGAGAACCCTATGTTGCATTCTCCTCCTATATTGTCAAACACCTCTCTGCAGCTTTCAACAGGTGCCTGGCAAATGGCGTTTCCAGCTCCTGTAGAGTCAAAGTACAGCCTTGGTATCTTATGAATGTCAAACCTGATTGGAACATTCGAGCCTTTGTAATTGATGTAATTGGGCTTGTTATGCTCCAGCTCGTTGCCAAACTCAAAGGCCATGTGCCTTTGGTCGCCGCCCTCCCTGGCTATGCCAAAGGAATACGGGAAAGTCGGGCATATCCGCACCTCTTCGTTAGCCACAAGAGCCGCGCCGTAGGCTATCGCTCTTTCCCTGCCTGTAAGATCCATTTTCTTGAATCCACGGTAGCGGGGATCATCAGCTTCGCCTACTCCGCCCAAATACTTCTCGATTTGCTTTCTCACCAAGCAGAAGTTCGCAAATCCGCCTACTATGCCTATCTGAAAATTGACGCCGGATTTCACGTCATGGATGTCCACGCCTATGCCTTTAGCCTTCGCGTCTATCTCTTCAAGAGCTTCCTTCAGGACGGGCTCAATGATCTCTTCATACGATTGGGCTAACATTCCGTAGGTTATCCAAGTGCCGTCATTTAGCACGACAAGCTCGTCCTTGAGCGAAGACAGCTTCCTCCCCCCGCTTCTTGCGAACCTCCTTTCAATTTCCTGGCTGTTGTTCATGAGATAGCTTTCAAGCCTGTGGGTGCAGTATCTAACGTTAGCCTCAGTATAACTGGTTTCTTCTTTGGCTATCCGCACAACTCTCTCCATGAAGGCCAGGCCAGCCTGCCCAACTTGGTCGCTCGCGCTGAACCCTCGCCCCGCTTGGGCCAGGAGCTTGATTTCGCAAAGCCTGCCATGCAGCCTTGCCTCGCATATGTTTATGTCCAGCGTTCCGCCGCCATAATCAATAAGAATCACTTTTCCGCAAAAATCCTGGTTTACCCTGCGCTTGTATTCATGGGCGAAATGGGCGCAAGCCAGAGTTGGCTCTGATTCTACCCTGATTTTTTTAAACGCCAACTCTTCCTTGATCTCTTCAAGGATGGCGGAAAGGCAATCGATTCCGCTTATGGTTTTAGGATTGTCATACCAGATTTGCGGCACCCCTACAACCACTGTATCGATGGACTGGTCCGGCAGGTATTGGACAGCGGTTTCCAGATAGTTTCTGATGTAGCCCTTTGCGATGGCAACTGGGCTAAGGCTTCCGCTTTCTTCATATCCGCGGCTTATGACTATCTCGCGATCCCCCATGTGCCCAAGCATCATTTTGAATCCGGTAAAAACCTTGTCGCGCTTGGGATCATAGTACATGTCAAGAAAGGCTGACTCCGCCTCGGTTGCGTATCTCATGCCCCCGTCTAATTGAACCGCCATTGTTGGCTTTGGCGCTCCGCTATCTGCCTCGCGGCTTTTCATCGTCTGATAGCCGCTATCGTGCCTGAAGCAGCCACAGGTATAGGTTGTTCCAAAGTCCAAGCCTATATTGCTCATCCCGCTGCCCTCTCCAGGCTTGCGGCCACTGTGTTCTGGATGAAATCGTCAGCGGTTTCATTGTTGCTGCAATCGTCATGCGTTTCGACCTTCTCGAGCGCAAATCCTGTGTCACCAATTATATTCTGGACGTTTTCCTTTACTTCACCTGATCCTTCAGTTCCGTCAGGCGCGAAGGCTTCAAGCGCTATTTCGCTGCTCTTTCCGTCCGCGTCCACGACAAGCAGTGCCACTTCATTTCCTACCGCGTCTGTAAGTTTCATGGCAAATGGCAAGCGGTCATCCTCCTGCACATACTCTCCGCTGTCACAGGTCCATCCCTGGTTGAGCAAGGCTGTGCAAATGCTTTCTGCCGTAAGCACTATGTTTCGCGAGCGAAGGAGCTCGTCTCTTCCGAATTTGTCTAGTTCCTCCAGCCGGCTTATCAAGTCGGAAGCCTGCTGTTCCATGTCTGCGATAACATTTTCGTCTGAGCTGGCGTCTGTCAAAGCCAGGTCAAGCGCTTGCGCCAATTGCTTCGCCTCTTCCGCCAGCTTTGAGTACTGGCCGTTTGTCCAGTGCTCCACATCATAAGCAATGGACTCTTCTGTCCCGTCAACCAAAAACGTGACAACAGGCTCTGCCTCTTCGCCTAGGAGCGCAATCCTGCTTTCCAATTCCGAAAGTCGGCTTTGCGCCTCTTTCGCGCTTTCATCAAACACAGTGTTTCTTATTGTAAGCCTTCCAAGCAGCCTTGCGGCGTCTGCAAGTCGGACTTGGCTAATCGCAAGGGACGCTTGGTGAAGTCCCCGATCCAAATTGTCCTGCGCGACAACCAATTGATTGGCCAGGTCTTCCAACAGCTGAGGCTCAAACTTGCCAGGCCTCAATATGCTGCATGTTTCGATTAGCCCCTGGAGCTCCATGATAGTCGCTCTGGCAAGCTCTTCCCCCTTGGCCTGGGATTGCGCCAACTGGTTGAAGCGGGCTGAGTATTCTGTTTCCAGATCTCCCACATGCTCGCTCAAGCTCTTCATTCCTGCCGCGAGGCTCTGGGAGGCTTCGGATAGTTGCTTGTTCAGCCTTGCTTCTGCTTCCTCAATGGAATTTGTCAGTTTGTCGTCCAACTGCCTGAGAGCGCTGGCGCTTGCGTTTTTAGCGGAAGCGTTGTACTCGTCTCTTGCCCGCTTTACGGCGGCATCGCGCTCTGCTTTTGCCCGCTTGATTTCTGCGGAGCTCTCCGCCCTTACCCGTTCAATTTCCTTCCTGGACTCTTCGGTTTTAGCATCCATCTGCTGCCTGAACTGCTCGCTGGCCTTTCTCAGCGCCTCGTCTTGCCGGCTTTGAATGCTTGCTATCTGATTTCGCATAGCCTCAATATTCCTATTGTATTTCTCAGTCAGGGCCTGCTCTCTCTTCGCGGCTTCCGCTTTAGCCTGAGCGCAAAACTTTTTAGCGCCTTGGCCAGTCTTCGCTTCTCTCCTCAGTCTGCTGAGCTCATCGTTAGAAATAAAAGTGTGTGTGCTGCTCATATCTATTCCCCCAAGTCAGTGAACAGTTTCCAAAAATCTGATATTCCCCGCATATAATTAAGTTCTTGCCAGTTGTCATCGATTTTTGTCGTCATCGCTCCGCAGTATACCCCCAGCACCGATCCGTCTTCTTGGGATATGACTGGACCTCCAGAGTTTCCAGACTTGCCATCGATATCTATCATTATCGTGTTGCCTGGCTGAAACGATGTGATGGCTCCTTCGTTTGACGTATAGCTAGATATTGTGTAATCTCCAAATGGGTATCCAAGCAACACTATTTTCTCGTTTCGCTTGGCTTCGCGGTCTGGGGCCGCAAGAGGGACAAATGGGAAGTTTCCCCCATCCAGTTCCAAAAGGGCCAAGTCAACTACATTATCTATTTTTAGCACCTTGCAAACATGAAAGGTGTAATCTCCTCCAGGGCGTCCAACAATGCGCAGTCTGGCCCTAATATTGTTCGCTCCCGCTACGACATGCGCGCATGTGAGAGCCAGGCCGTTTTCATTGATTAAAAACCCAGTGCCCATTGCAGTCCCATGCATTCGGTATGCCTCAATATACAGCAATGCGCTTTCGCAGCTCTTGAAGAAAAGATTGGGATCTGTTGAATACTTGGTCTTGGGCCTTTGCGCGTAGGCAATCGCGAGGAGCTCCGATTTCAACGGAATGAAGGCTTGACCAATCTCATCAGCTTCGCTCTGGCCTGCAAAAACGTCTTCCGGCATAAGGGATTTGTCTCCGTTTATGTCATTGCTCGCAATTCTGGTTGCCGCGTTTGATGCTATGTCGTTTAAAAGCAAGTCTATCGCTCTGACATTGGCGAAATTTACATCTTTGTTCTTAACGATGATTTCTATCGCTTTTCTTGCTTCTTCAATGAAGCCATCCCCGTATGTGAAAGGCGGCCTGTGGTTTTTTGCCCTAATGCCAAAGATTTGCACAAGCTCTTCCACGTTGTAGTCATCAAAATAAATCGTTCTTTCTGAGCCAGCCGTCTTGGCATGTCGAGAGAATATCACGCAAAGCTTTCTTGAGTTGGTGTCTATGCCCTTCATGATTGCCTCGTGCAGGGCGTCATCATCATCTTCTTTTATAAACAAGACTCCGTCTTGCGCACTTTCGCAGGCTTTCTTCATCAGCGCCTCATTTCCAGCCAAATCGGAGGCCCTCACTTCTATAAACTTGTCGCTCCTTAGCAATTTCAAGGATCTCAGAAGCTTTCCCATTAGCCTTGCGACCATTGTTTTCCCGGTTCCAGGGTTGCCGTTGAATATATAGCACCCAGGCGATTCCTGAGAGCCGTACACCGAAAGTCTATTGCCTATTTTCGCAATCTGCCGCTTGACTTCATCCAGGCCTGCAAGCCCGTTGATCTCAGCCATTACATCCTCGTAAGACGGCGGGGTTAGAAAATACTCCTTGGGAATGTCTATTGGCTTGAACGACATGTCCGCGTCTTTGATTCCAAGGGGGTTCTCTTCGATAATGCGGCTTGCCGCACTTTCCTCGATCAGATCCAGCAGTTTCTGCATTGCGCTGGCGTTTTCAAAATGCCTGTCCTTTTTGTCAAACATAAGCTGCACAGCGCTTTTTAAGGCCGCCTCAAATTCAACAGAAAACGGCATGTGGCTCTTTGCCTTGAGCTTAAAGATCTCCAGAAGCTCTGAAGCGGAATAGTCGTCGAATTGAATTACGCTTTTGATTCTTCGCTTCATGCCCTCGTTGGCATCGACAAATATCTTCATGTCTTCTGGGTAGCCCGCAAAAACGACGCATATCCTGTCTTGATGATCCTCCATAAACTTAAGGATGGTAGTGTAGCACGCCTCGGCGAAAACATCCACATACTTCCTTGACGGGTTTGGGCTGGTATCTACCAGGGTATATGCCTCATCTACAAAAAGCACTCCATCCATGGCAGATTGCAAGGCTTTCTTCGTGTTTTCCTCAGTCTCGCCAACATATCGCCCCTTAAGGTCGGCAGCTGAGACTTCCACCAATGTGCCTTTCTTTAGCAGTCCCATGGACTTGAATATCTTGCCAACCATTCTGGCAACCGTTGTTTTGCCTGTGCCGGGGTTGCCCGAGAATATGTAGTGCCCTGGCCCAAGCCTTGTATGGTAGGTTGCGAGCACATTGCGAATCACTGATATCTTTGTCTTCACTCCGGAAAGGCCTATCATTTCCCCTAGCTGGGCAAAGACCTCTTCAAATGACTCCTGCATTCCATCGTCCTCGCCTGTAAATCGGTTAAGCATCGCTGGCGCCTTCTCGGTTTCAGACGCATCGACTTTGCTTGCTTGAATCCCTATGCGCCACTCCATAAGCCTTCTGATGTTTTTGGCGCTGTTTCGCTTTATGTCCTGAGAAAGCAGGTACGACAAGCAGTTGCCGCCGCCGCTTGCATATTTTCTAAGCTCTATCGGAGGATTCCTGTCGTTGAAGTAAAACAGGAATATGTCGTGCGCCAAAAGCTTTATCTCGCTAGGGCTGAGATCCAGCAAGCAGCCCTCATTCTCAAGCCGAAGCCTGAACAAGCAATTTCTTATCTCGTCTTCGCGCGGCTCCCTGACAATGGTCGTATACTTGTTGATTTCCAAGTCAAATGATGATGGCAGCAATCCGGCTTTTACAGCGCATTCCAGTTTTTTCGAGCTGTCTCCTGTTATAAGAAGCAGGTTGTTCGTATTGCATCTTCCGGCGAAAAAATTTTTGGTCACTTGATCCAGCGCGTTGGCGCCGTCAAACAATGACGCTGGCAGCGTTACCGCGATTCGCTCCCTTTCGCTCTCGCGGCTAAGCGCCGCTCTCACTAGCGGCGCTATAGTGTTAAAACCCTTTCCAATGTCAAGTGACGCCTCAAATCTTCCTATGTATTCAGATACTGCAGACTTTTTCTTTTTGGCTGCCGCATTCCCAAACATGGGCATAAGAGCAGATTCCATCCTTTTCTGGGCTTCCTTGTATGTATTGAAGCTTTTCTCTCCATATGCGGCATAAATGTGGGAATGGCAGAAACAGCAGTATGACCATCCGTCAAATGTGACAGCCTTGTATTGGACTGTGTGAGTGCCTCCCCCTGAAAGGGCGATTATGACTATTCTTGTAAAGCCAGCCTCTTTCAGGCTCCTGTAAACAAACTCGTCGAACTTGACTTGCTCAAGCGAATTCAGCTCAAAAAGCTCTGTCGAAGGGCAAACCAAAAATTGGGTGATTGAATTTACGTTTTCATAGACATTCGTGGACATATTATCACTTTCTTTCCTGCTGGGTTGTTGCGCAAAGTTACGCTTAGTGCATATTAATTCGCTAAAGTTCGATTACGCTTAGTGCATATTAATTCGCTAAGGTTCGGCAAGCTTGCTGACGCTTGCTCGCGCTGCTAGTTAAAGACCGTAAAATCTATTGTTCTTATCTCGCAATCAGGGAGAGCCCTTCTAAGCTCCTCAATATCGGTGTCTACATTCAAAAGAAGCCGCTTCAAGCCGACCAGTCCATATAGCGGCTTCAGATTCGCTACGGGACTATATATGCCAAGTGATTCGAGATTGCTTAGCCCTAATAGCGGGCTTAAGTCCAATTTTGGGCCTTTGACACTGCCAATTGTCAGCAGTTTAAGTTTGGTTAGCCTTGCCAAAGGCTCAGGGTCGGTAGCTAGAGTATCGCTTATCCTTAGATATAAAAGGTTTTCCAGGTTTGAAAGAGGGTTTAAGTCTTTAATTGGATTTTTGCTGAGCGAAAGCATTTCCAAGGTTCTCATGTTCTTAATAGGCGCTATGTCAGTTATTGAGTTTCCTGCTAATTTAAGTTTTTTGAGATTTTTTATCTCGCATAATGAGGTGATGTCTTCAAATTTGTTTTCACAAAGCGATAATGTTGCAAGTGATCTCAAATGGCTATGATTATTGAAAACTGATATTGAATTTCTGTCTGCCGTAAGAGAAATCAATGAATATAAAGAATCCAAACCCGCAATATTGGTTAATTTGTTTCCTGAAACGTCAAGTTCTCTAATCGTGCTTAACTTAGAAATCGGCGACGTGTCCGTTATATTGTTATCGATTACGCTCAACTTCTGTATTTTGCTGAGTCCAGGCAATTCATCCAACTTGCTTATTTTGTTTTTGCATAGGTATAAGCTGATGATTCTATCTCTCCACTTGTCATAAACTTTAAATCTCGTAACGTCCACGTTTTCCCATAAAGAAGCTTCTTGACTTGGTATTACCTTTCGGTTTTTCTTGGTTGTTATAATTATCTTAGGTTCATAGATCTCCCCGCCATTTTTCTTGTATTCTTCTCGGCTAGCAATCAGATATTCATTCCAGCTCGAATAGTCTTCCTCAGATGAAAACTCAAGCCACTGCGGCATGCGAAACCCGCAGTAAATGCAATAATCTCCTAAAGCCGTTTTTCTTAGGCAAACAGGGCAGTAGCTTGCCATTTTCCAATCTCCTATCTGTCGTTCTCTTTTTGCGCCAAAAATCTCAGGTCATATGCATAAAGCGCGATATGCCCCCTTAAAACGCCTTAAAAGCGCTCTTATTATATAACAGTTATATGTGTTTGTCAAGCAATTTCTAAAAGCGTACATGAAATTTTCTTTGAAATGGCGCTCATTCCGATCTTGATAAATCATTTAATCGCCCACCTAGGACATATCCTAAACTTCATCAAAAAGCGCAAGCACACGACATATGCCCGCCTAGCGCATATCCCAAAATTCATTGGCGTTGGAAAAATCCTGTGAAGGCTTCCAATCGATTTGGGATATGCTCTTGGATCCAGGCGGGCTATTCGCTGTTTCAAATAATATCACGAATTTTCCGAGAGCCCAAACTCCTCATCCGAGTCATCATTTAGAGGTTCAACGTGAACAATAATGTCAAACACGCTTTCAAGGCGCCGCTTGATCTCAAGCTCCACATTTGTGGCTATTTCATGGGCTTCCAAGACAGTGAGGTTTGGATCAACCTCTATGTCAATGTCGATGTCCCAAAAGCCGGCAACCCTTCGCATTCTGGCTCTATGGGGCCTTTCTGCCCCTTTCACAGCATTAACCGCTTCAAAGACAATTTTGTATGATTGGGTGCCTTCGCTTCCGTCCATCAGTTCCAGGCTGGCTTCTTGGAAAATGCCAAAGGCCGTCTTTATGACCCACGCTCCCACAAGCGCCGCAATGATGGTATCCGCAAGCCCGGAACCCGTGAGCGTTGAAATGGCAAGGCCAATCAGGACTCCAACAGACAGGATGACATCGCTTGCCATGTTTTTGGCGTTCGCCTTTATCATGGCGGAATCAGCGCATTTGCCCAAGTAGTGCTGGCTCCAGGCCAGCAGAATTTTGCCTGCGATTGAAACCAGAGAGACAATGATGGCAAGCCCAGAGGGCATAGGCGCCACTTCGCCCGAAATGAGCTTTGTGGCTGAATTCAAAATAAGTTGGGCACCCATGAAAAAGAGCAAAAATGACAGGAACGCTGTCGCAATGGTTTCAGCTCTTCCATGCCCCCAAGGATGGTTGTCATCAGCTGGCTTTGAGATGATCCTGACTATGAACAGCGCGACTACGCTGACCAATACGTCGGATGACGAGTCTATGCCATCTCCTATCAAGGCGCCGCTCTTTGAGATCAGGCCTGCGCCAATTTTAAGCAGCGCCAGCACAGCATTTCCTGCCAGCGCTATGATTGCCGCTGTTTTGATAGATTTGTTCTTGTCTTCCATGCAACCCGGCAATTCAATATCCCCCTTGGTCGCATCCCAATATTCTTCTTAATTCAAGGGCAATCGCATAGCCCTTTCAGTCGCTTCATTGGGATGCGCTCTTTCTCGCCAAACCGTTCTATGATTATTATATACCTATCCGGCCTGGTTAAGCGCTGTTAGATATATGTTTTCTGGAAGAGGCAAGCTGCGCCTGCGAGCTGTAAATCAAAAAATTTATTTATCCCTTAGTGCATATCCTAAAATTCCGTAATGGCACCGAAAAAATCCTGGCGAATGCTTCAACGTCGGATTTTTTCGGTTGCACGATGTGCTGCAGTGGTGCAACGCCTCCAATTAATTTTGGGATATGCACTTAGTGCATATCCCAAAATTCCGAAATGGCGCCGAAAAAATCCTGGCGAATGCTTCAACGCCGGATTTTTTCGGTGCCTCGGATATAATTTTGGGATATGCACTTAACCCGCCCAGCTTCAACTGACAATAAAAAAGGAAGCCTCAAACAGCGCGTTCCAAAACGCGCTTAGTCAAGACTTCCAGGCTTTCAGGCTTCCAGGCTTTCAGGCTTCCAGGCTTTCAGGCTTTCAGGCTTCCAGGCTTCCAGGCTTTCAGGCTTCCAGGCCTCCAGGCTTTCAGGCTTCCAGGCTTCCAGGCTTCCAGGCTTTCAGGCTTCCAGGCCTCCATCTCAATCAACTTCAAAATTTTTCTATTTATGAGGGCGGCTATCGTCTATTATGTAAGCTCTTTCTGTCGATAATATATACTGACGAGCGTTCTATTATTGAATTGATTCCAAAATCCAAAAAGCGCGGGAGCGGTTGCCCAATATATAAGTGCAAGTCTCCAAAGGGGGCGGGCTCGCTTAGTTTAGAACAAACAAACCCTTCAATGTTTTAAGGCGTATTCCAAAGGGTTCGTTAAGGTCTCGAAAAGATGTGAATTCGCATTTTAAACCTTTTAACGCTATTATAGATCAATTTTCACTTAAAATTAATTGTCATGCCATGCTAATAAGTGCTATGCTTAGAGCATATCCCAAAACTCTTAAGTCCCAAAAAGAAAATCCCGCGAAGGCTTCGAAGCGAATTTTTCCGAGCCCTAAAATCAGTTTTGGGATATGCTCTTATGAATGAAAAAGTAAATGATAATGCTTAAGAGCGGTCTGCCGCTGCGGCTCAAAAATGCTAATCGCTCAAATATCAGTATAGGAGGTGTAATCATGTATATTGACATTGAAAACTTTGTCTCAATATCCGAAGCCAACAAAAATTTCTCCAGGATTGCCCGCCTTGTGGACGAGAACGGCTCAATTATAATTTTGAAAAACAATTCGCCACGCTATGTTCTTCTGGAGTACAACATGTTTCTTCAAGACTCAGCTCTTGAGAGTGAGAGTGAGAGTGAGGGTGAGAACGCGGACGATGGGGATTCAAGCGTTTTGGATGAGCTAGAAAATCCCGAAGAATAGCCCTCTCAAACTAGTCGCGAGCGAAAAAATTAATTTTCGCTCGCGAACGCAAGGCTG
>JAISWZ010000375.1 GCA_031270945.1 Clostridiales bacterium
AGCTTGTAATGCCCGAACCAGCAAGTCCCTAACCCAAGGCTCACAGCGTAAAGCATGGCCAGTTCGCCGACAAACCCTGTTTTTGAGATGGACACTAAATCCGTCTGAGACATGAACGCGATATTGCTCGCGGGGTTTACGCCGTTGTTATACAGGCCTTTGCCTGGCGTTGCTTCAAAAAACACTGATTCGGTCTCATGTTGGAATGGCAGCTCAAGGCTATCGATAAAGCCTTTCATTTGCTCCACAGCGCCGCCATCTACAGCGTCGGGCAGAAAAGTCCGGACGGAGTGACGCACTGGAATCGCTTCGATAAGAGTTTTGAATTGCTCGTTTTTCATAACGGCATTCTCCTCTTTGCTTTCGGCTTGTGCATATCCCAAAATTCCGAAATGGCACCGAAAAAATCCTGGCGAATGCTTCAACTAGTTTGCTCGGGCTTCTGCGAGCAAACACCCGGATTTTTTCGGCGCCTCGGATATAATTTTGGGATATGCTTTAAAGATTAGGGCGCAGAAAAGAGTTTCCCAAGAAAAGAGGTGGGGCATGGGAAAGTACGTAAATCCGGAAGTGACAGAATTCCCCAAGACAGCTAAAAGCAGCTACGTAGACAAGACGGGGATCATTTCGTATTTAAATGATAGGCTGGACACTTCGTTTCGTTTTATTTGCGACAGCAGGCCCAGGAGGTTTGGAAAGACCACTACAGCAGCTATGCTTGTGGAGTACTACAAAGCGGGCGCTGATTCGAAAGAGCTCTTTGCCGGGCTGAACATAGAAAAAGATCCTAAGTTTTTGACGCACATAAACAGGTACAATGTCATCTACATCAATATAGCGGATGTTCTGACCTTGACCCAAAACAAGCCCGAGAAAGTGACCGAGATGGCCAGCTTCATAGTATGCAAAGAGCTCAAGGCTGCGTTTGGCCATCTGAAGCTGCCTGAGCATGAATTCATCCTGGGAAACTTGGCAATGGACATTTACATCCAGACAAGAGTTGGATTTGTCTTTATAATAGATGAGTGGGACGCTTTGCTAAGGGCGGCCAACAGCTTGGAGACGCAAAGAGCGTACATTGACTTCCTTCGGTTTCTTTTGAAGGACAAGGGGTATGTGACGCTGGCTTACATCACCGGACTTTTGCCGATAAAGAAGTACGGCGGGTCTGGGATGAGCATATTCACGGAGTTCAGCATGACAAGCCCGTGTAGGCTGGCGTCATACATGGGTTTCACAGAGCCTGAGGTAAAGGCTTTATGCAAGCGCCATGATGTGAGCTTCAAAAAGGTGAAGGACTTGCTTGACGGGTACCTGCTTGGGGGAAAGAGGATCTACGCTCCGCTCTCAGTCATGTCCTCAGTGACGTTGGGGTTTAGCAGCCTTTGGACTGAAACCGAAGCTTACGAGACCCTGATGTCTTACATTGACCTGAACTACGACGGGTTGAAGGAGGCGATAACGCTTCTGTATAACCAGCCTGAGGCAAGGAGAAAAATCAACACGGGAAGGTTCCAGCAGACTGTCTCTGACTTCACGACAGCCGATGACGTGCTGGCGCTTCTGGTGCACCTGGGGTACCTGGCATTTGACGAAAGCACGTCAGAAGTCTTTATCCCTAACAATGAGGTAAGGCGGCAATTCGAGTGCACGTTTCAAGTAATGGCGTGGACGCAGGGAATCGAGCTTACAAATGACTCAAAGATAGTCTTCCTTGGCTCATCTAGCAGAAACGGATAGCGGGTTTGGCAGGCCTTGAATGCTGGGCTGGAAAAGGGCGAAATGGATTTGGAATAAGAGCAAGACGGAGAAAGCTGATATTTAAGGCAAAAGCCGCGCGATTTATTCGCGCGGCTTTTTATTTGGTCTTTTGGGGTTGGGGGGAAGAGGGGGAGAAGGAAAAAGCTGGAGATCAAAGGCAAAAACAGCGTTGAAGCCAAAGGCAAAAATCAAAAGTTGAAGCCAAAGGCCAAAAACAAAGGACCAAACCCCAAACCCCAAACCCCAAACCCCAAACCCCAAACCCCAAACCCCAAACCCCAAACCCTAAGCTTCCAAATATTGCTTAAGAATTTTAAGGGGACAGGGGCATGCACCGAAGTTGCAGAAGGTCCAGAAATCCAGCATTCGCAAGACTTTTGCCTAACCAAACCTGAACAGATGTTCAGTGAATGCGCGTACGCCATTTGCGCTGGGACTACCTAAATAAACGCGCGTCTGCGCCTTGCGTTGCCAGTTTTGGCGCTGGCTCAGGGGGACCGCAAAGGTTATTAAATTTCGTGACAATCTCTTGACATAAAGCGGGTCGATGGTTATAATAGGGCTTGGTGTTGAAAAATGAATCAAAAGGTCGAAACTTAGCAAAACAGGCTGCTTTCCGGACTTGCGTCTATGAAGCAGGAACGCGTCTTAAAAGCAATTATCAATAATGAAATCTTGCCTGAGTTCAAGAACTTGCGCACGTGAACCGAAATAACAATCACTTTTTATCAAATCATGAAAAAACATCTATGAAATAGGCCCTTCTAGTCTGCAAACCCAGGTTGGCCAAGCCGGGTGTCTGGAAAAGCAGCTCTTTTTATTCCTTGGTAAAACATAATTTGCGGTGCCGTCGAGGTACATAAGCAAGAAAAGCGATAAAAGCAAGAAAAGCAAGAAAAGCGATAAAAGCAATAAAAGCAAGAAAAGCAAGAAAAGCAAGAAAAGCAAGAAAAGCAAGAAAAGCAAGAAAAACAAGAAAAACAATAAAAGCAATAAAAGCAATCAAGCGCCCTAAAGCAGAGGGTGCTGAGCGTCATGCTCGAAACAAAAGAAGAAGCTTTCGCCAAGGATCCCCCCTCCTTGGCTTGAACGCTGCGGCCGCAACGCGTGCGAGCAAGCAATGCCGACTTATGAGCAAACTTCCGCGAACGCGTTGAGTGCCCAAGTAAAATTTAGCAACCAATAAGAATGGAGGAAACGCAATGAAGAACAAGAAGGTCATTTCTGTCGTCATCTCTCTTGTCGTCCTCATAGCTGTAATCACGGGCACCTTTGCCTGGATTAGCATGGGCAATACGACAACAACCGGAATCATAGGCACAGATGACGCGCCTGGCGGAACAGTCCACGATGACTTTGACGGCGTGAGCAACAAGGACATCTATGTGGAGAACTGGGGCACTGTCCCGATATTCGTTCGCGTAAGGCTGAGCGAGTACATGGAGGTAGGCAATCTTGCTGGCACTACCAGCCCGGACAAGGAAGCCAAGTCTATTGTTGCTGGCGCTACGCTGGAAGACAAGGATTCTTGGTCAACCCTCTACTTCCCTTATGGAATTGATCCATTCCGCGAATACTGGGGCCTGACTTTTGGCGGCCAGAAGTACTACAAGCCAGTCGAGCCCAAGGATCAGAAGAGCGGATTTATCGCCACGGACGTCACTGAGTACAACGGAACTGAGCCTGGCATCAAAAAGACCAGGAGCGGTGAGATTTGGGACATGGCGTACTTTGTCACCAATGGAGGCCCTGAGGGCGATCTATGGGTAGCCGACACTGACGGCTGGATCTACTGGGCGTCTCCATTGAACCCAGGAGAGGCAACTGGCCTTCTTTTGGACCAGATCACAAAGCTGAAGAACATTACCGGGGGGCAGTACTACTACGGCATTACCGCAGACACGCAAATGGCCACAGCCGAAGGCAACGCTGATTCGCCTGGCGACTTCAACTCCTTCAGCTTGGAGGAAAATGGCGGATGGACTCCAAACGCCAAGGCGCTTTTGCATAACATAACTGGAAACGGCAGGATTGAGTATGAAGTGCCCAAGCCTATGGCTGAGCCGGGCGCCGCTGAGCCGCCGACAGACGCAAACGAAGATGAGCCTGCAGAGCCAGGCGCTGCTGAGTCTGTGACAGACGCAAAAGAGGCAGACGCTATTGAGCCCGCCACAGACGCAAAAGATGATCCTGAGTCAGGCACTGTTGATCCTGTGACAGGTGCCAAAGATGATCCTGAAAGGCCAGGCGTTGTTGAGCCGGAAGATCCCAAAGTGCCGATCACCACTGATCCTGCGACAGGCGCAGGCGAGCCAGGAGTTGCTGATCCTGCGACAGGCACTGGCGAACCAGGAGTTGCTGATCCTTCGAGAGATCCGATCAAGCTGCCCGAAGCGAAACCGGACGAGAACACAGACTATGACAAGTATCCCGAGCCGGAAACAGTCATAGATAGGGAATTGCCGGAAGACGCCTATGACTTAAAGGAAAAAGAGGCGCCTAAAGACACAGCGGTGACACCTGACGAGTCCCTGCTTTCAGTCTTGAGCGGCTTCGTCAACTCTATGAGCGCGGTTCCTCCATCGCCCACGCCCATGTATGTTCCAGACGCGATCTATATGCTCACTGAGCCGGTAAAGCTCGGCTTGGCTGATTACAGCTTGGAAAAACTGCAGAACGATCCTCCAATGGGGCTGACGTTTGACAACGGAAAAACCGCGCACAGATGGATTTTCACTGAGACAAACATGGATACCAAAGCAAACTGGACTTGGGGCATGTCCTTGAACTACAAGGCTTTAAACGCTGATGACTTTGGCTTGGAAGTGTTCTACAACTACGACCCCAAGAGCAATGTGGAATTCACCAATGATGAGATAAGCTGGTTTGGAACCAAAGAAAAGATTGAATGGGGATACTGGACACTCACCAACTCGCCAAGCATTTTTGGCTCAATCATGAAATGCA
>JAISWZ010000382.1 GCA_031270945.1 Clostridiales bacterium
TAATCGAGAAATACAAGCCTGTGAAGAGAACAATTGTTTTGATTTGTCGCAATTTTGCATGGCTGAAATCAATGAGTACCTGGTTGAGCAAAAGCTTCATGAGATTGACTTTTTGTGCAGATTGCTATCGGCTTATTCTTGAGTTCTCATCAGAGACTCTTAAGTTAACAACAGTGCGTTGCTTTGGGTCGTTTGTCATGCATGTCAAAGCTGATTTGGTAATAATGCATTGGCATGTGTATCCTATGTAATACACGAGAGTGATAACAATGAAAAAAGGCAGTTTTGCCCAATTCGGCAAAAGCGGAGTAACGTACAGCATTATGAATGTTGTGCCGCATAAAATAAGGTTTCCTATCACAATGAACGGTCGGTTTTTTCCAAACCGGTTATTCGTCCTGTCTACAAGCATGCCGACAATCGGGTCAGTAACGCCATCCCATAATCGCATCATCGCCGCAAACGAGGATACGAACAACGCAGCCACTCCAACAAAGCCTACCATGAAATATGACATGTATGACATCAGCACCATGTATAGGATAGTTGCCGCATCATTGAGCGAATAACCGGCAAGTCCCCAATTGGTGCATCTGTGGATGCCTGTTGCAGGGTCAATGCTGTAATCGAATTTCTTCATAATACTCTCCTTTATTCTATACTGATGACGTGCGGCGTTAAAGCATTCGCCAAGACTTTTCCGGCACAATTACAGAATGGGTGAATCAGGTTGCGCTTCAGGCGGAAAGCAACGCATGCATTCCAGGGAACCGATAGCGTTCTTGTTTACAAGTGAAAACTCCCGCACTCCTATAGGCAAAAAAATGTGATCTCCTTGCCGCAAGGCGTAAAAGCGTCCGTCATGCACGAGCGCTCCATTCCCTCGCAAGACAACTAAAACAGAAGGCGCTGTTGGCCTAAAAGATAGTTCGACAATACATGATGCAAGCATCATTGAAAAGCACTTAGTGATTTGCTCGCCAACTAATAATAAATTTCTGCCCACATCAGATTGATGAGTCACGACGGGAGAAAGACGGCATTGCTTTAAAAACAGCTCTTCTTCCAAGCCCTCGTACCGAAAGCACTCCATAAGCAACTCATCGCCTAGCATTTGGTGAACAAGCCTGTCCGGGATGTTCCTGCCGTCTTGCGTCGTGCGCTCGCAACGCATGGTATAATCAGTAGGCTCTTGTATTTCCAGCAGAAAACAGCCAGGGCCTATGGCATGAGGCAGACCGCCTGGGATGAAATATGTCTCTCCGGGCTTCGGCTCAATCTTATGCAAGCAACTCATCATTGCAGCAATGTCTTGAGTCTCGTACAGCCTGCTCCAGTATTCTTTCGTTACGCCTGGACGAAATCCAATTAGGAGATACGGCTTGTTCCCATTTACGCATCGCGTTTCAATAATGTGCCAACATTCAGTTTTTCCAAAGGGCGAATGAAAGTGCTTTTGCACAAACGCTTTATCAGGATGCACTTGTATGCTCAGTCTCTCCCCCGCGTCAATCATCTTTGCCAACATTCCCAGGGCCGATCCATATTTTTCAGCATGTTTCCTGCCGAGCATCGCCTCTGGGGCAACATCAAGAATGTCCCGCAAAATCGGCTTGCTATCGCCCAGCTCAACCCGTGAGTGCCCTTCGTCTTCAATCGGCGCAAATCCTGGATTAATCGCAAGCGTAGTTGACGCTAGCCATTCTTCAGGCATATTCCCATCAGGCTGAATTTCCTCGCCCCTCCAAGCGTCTATCATGCTTCCGCCCATATAGGTTCTTCGCACTCGTGTCGGAAGAACAGGCATCGGTTTCTCCATATCAGCGCGTTCCATGTCTCATCCTATCCTTTCGATCAAAAGCAGCAACCCTCGCTCGCATATGTTCCGAGACGCCCGATAGCGTTTGCCAAATATTCAAGTGCAAATTGAGAGGCTTCAACGAGCAAACCTGCAAGCTTTTCCGTTGCCTGCAAACCGAGCTTGCAAGCATGCCTCTTCCTGCGCATTTATATGATACCGCTTCCGCTCCCGGCTTGCTATCAAAATATTCAGGTTTTATATCAAGAACTTCAGCCTATGCCTTAGCTAGGCTTTTGAGCGAAAACATCTGATGCTTTTTTATTTTTTTCCCTAATTCATAAGCCATATTCATGAATTAAATGTGCATTTGTTTCGCTCAGCAGTCAGCTTGACGAGAGATGCCAGCAGACGTATAATGATCTGGAGGGGGTGTTTCTAATGTCAGAACTTTTCACTGAATACCCTGATACGTTTTATCGCAATGTTTATGAGGATAGGGATCGCTTGTTTACCCATGTGCCGCTCTCTCTCGGGAGGCTGCTCATAACCGCCATCATGGCAGGCGACTCAGACAAGGCGCTCTACATGCTTGAAAGAGTGGAGAATCGCAGGTCAAAGCTCGAACTGTCTAACGAACCGTTGCGCAGCGCAAAAAATTCCTTGATTTGTTTTGTGTCTATCTTGACTTGCGTAGTTGTATCCTCGGGAGTTGACACGAACGAAGCTTTTGCTTTGTCAGACTCCATTATATTGCAAATCGATAGTTTTTCAGATGTTGAAACTGTCGCAAATTATGATAGAAAGGCAGTTCTTCAATTTATTGATCTCGTAAACGCGAGCAGACTCGCTGTATTCTCGCCTCCTGTTGGACGAGCTGTCCATTATATTGAATGCCATTTGCAAAAGCGCCTGTCATTAGCCGAAATAGCCTCTTTCGTAAAGCTGAATAAAAACTATCTATGCGAAATCTTCAAGCGCGAAGTCGGAGAAAGCGTATTGAATTACATAAATCGAAGGAAGGTTCAGGAATCAACCTATTTTGTGAGAAAGCACACTTACAGGCTTCTGGATATCGCGCTTCTCTACAACTTTTCTTCCCAAAGCCATTTCAGCGCCGTTTTTAAGCGCTATATCGGAACAACTCCAACAGCCATGCGGGAAGCTTCTCAGAATGTCGACATTATGGCTGGTGCCAATGCCATTATAAATGAGGTTGCGTCTGACCCAGTCAAAGCGGTAACGCTCAAATGCGATAACGATCTTTAATATCAATGCAAAATCTAAGGGTTCTGGGTTCCCCCAGAACCCTCTTCTCATATCTTCCCCACCAAGAGCTGTTCCGCCTCTTCCCTGGGCATTTCTCCAGAGTTGGCGGCGGCCATTGTCTGAACGAGCTTGTCCCTGAGTTTGTATCGAAGCAAAAATGGCACCGCGAAAACCGCTCCAGCCAATGGAGAAATGATAAACATCGCCCAGATAGCGCTTATAGCGGCTGGAGGCTGGATTGCGCCCTCGCCAGAGGCGAACCCTACCGCTCCAAGGAGAACCATTGCCAGAGAGGCTGGTATGGAGCTCATGAGCTTGAAGCCGAAAGTCTGGACAGAATAGGCAGTGCCCTGGAGCCTTTTGCCTGTCACATACTCTCCATATTCTACTATGTCACCCGTGAACATCATTTGAAGAATGAGCTGGGTTCCATAGAAGAATCCCCTAATGACCATCAAGACGGCAAAAAGGGCATAGTTTTGGTATCCCGCTATGAAGCAAATGACGCTCATGGCTACGAATCCGGCAGAGGATACGCAAAACAAAATGAACTTGTCAATCTTCTTAACGATAGAGGGAATCAGCGCTCCCATAAGCAGAGCCGGCAGAGCTGAAAAAACTGTTAACGCTGTGACAGCGCTCATGTCGTTGAGGCAATTGACGGCGAAAAAGACCATGACAGCGCTTGACATGTTTGTGATGTTAAGCAGGGTTCCTGCGATAAAGCTGATCCTCAGGTACTTGTTTTCCTTCAGGTAAGCCAGCGTCCCTTTAAGCGAAAGCGGCTCTGGATCCTTGTTTATGTACCGTTCCTTGCTCCAGCCTGGCATGAAGTGCATCATTACGCCGCAGAAGACAGCGACTCCAGCTGCCGCCACGAGCCCTCCATAGGCTTTATAGACCAATGGGATCAGAGCAGAGATTATGATTGTGGCTACAGAGTTGAAAACCACGCTCCAGGACATGATGCTGACGCGCTCTTGGACCTGATCGGTAGCGGCTGAAGTCATAGAATAATAAGGAACGTCTGCCATGGTATAAGAGGCGTCGTAAACCAGGTAGGCAACAAGCGCCAAGACGAAGACAACACCAGCCGGAAGACTTCCTGGCACTGCGAACATAAGGACTGTAGCAATCGGAAGAAGAATTCCCGACAGCTTCAGCCAAGGCAGGAACTTTCCTCCTTTTAGCTTTACCCTGTCTATTACCGCTCCAAACATCGGATCGTTAAAGGCGTCCCAAATGCGGCCTACAAACAGTATGGCGCCGACAGCGGCCGCCGCTATCCCGATATCCGTGAAACGGCTTTGCATAAACGTTGTCACAAAGGCGTTCATGATCCCTTGCCCTGCCAAGAACAAAGCAAACCCCCATCGCTCTTTGGCGCTGGTTCTTTTCATGCCATCTCCCCCTTTAGCTCGTCAGCACAGGACTTGCCCTTTTATTTTATTCCTGGGGAGTTTAATGAGTCAATAGGTTTAATATTAAACCTATAATTATACTAAAAGCAGGTTGATATTTTTGTGCATTTTTACAAGTTAAAATAATAAAATTCTCAAGTCAAGAAGGCTGCCGGATTCCGGCAGCCTTCTTCTTAAACACTTGGTGCATATCACAAAATTCCGAAATGGCACCGGATAGCGTTTGCCCAATGTTCATGGGCAAATCGCCAAAATCCTGGCGAATGCTTTAACTAGTTTGCTCGGGCTTCTGCGAGCAAACATCCGGATTTTTCCGGTGCCTCGGATATAATTTTGGGATATGCACGAAGATTTAGCTTTGCCTAGCAAGGAGGATTTTTTGCTCACATTGATATCGCAAAAGCCAATCCCGGGCGGATTGGCGAAGGAGTACAAGCACTCCAGCGGAGCGGCGGTCATTCATCTAGACAACAAAGACACCCATAGGGTCTTTGCCGCGTTTCTCAAAACCCTGCCCTTGGATGACAGAGGAGCGCCTCATGCTGTCGAGCACTGCGTGTACTTCGGATCTGAAAAGCATCCAGTTGATCCATTTTCGCAAATGCAGAGAAGCTCACTTTGGACTTACCTGAACGCCATAACATATCCTGACTTGACCATGCTTGCGGCTTCTTCCAGGTCAGTTCCGGACTTTGCGAGTCTTGCTTTCGCCCATTTGGACTTGATTTACAACCCCCTGCTTCATGAAAGCCCCGACGCGTTCCTGCAGGAGGTCTGGCGGATCGAAGACGGAAAGCCTGTGGGCGTGATCCTGTCCGAGATGCGGCAATCCTATTCGTCCAGCTCGCAGCGGGCTATTTTAAGAGCGAAAAAAGCCCTTTTCAAAGGATCCCTTTCCTTTGACTCAGCAGGGGTTCCTGAGGCGATACTAAGGCTTGGCTGGGAGGATTTGAAGGAATATCACAGAACTAGGTATGTTCCTGCGAACACCCTTATAGGCCTATACGGCGATATAGGTGAAGACTTCTTTGATGAGCTGGACAGGCTGCTGCCTGAGGGCAGAGGGGACGCGCCCAAAAATGGCGAGCTGGATAATTGCGCGAAAAGCGGATCATGTAGTTATGTTGATAGTGACACGGCCAGTTGCCAGGACAATAAGACTATTATAAATAGCGACTGCGTCGGCCTTTTCTTCCAGATCCCAAACCTCAGCCTTGATCTTGAAATAGCCATGGAGCGCGTTGCAAACGCGCTGGCCTTTGAGCTGTCGGACAAGCTCAAAGCCAATGTGTCCCCGGTTTCGCAAAGCTTGATGAATTGCGGGCTTTATGGGCTTTTGATAAAAGGCGAAAAAGGCTTTCTTGAAAAAGGCTTTTTTGATTTTAATAAAGGGCTTGACAGCCTTTTTGGTTCGAAACTAGAAACGCTCCAGCAAGAGCTTGATTCCGCCCTGTTCTCAGAAAAAGAAATGCAGACAGGGTACAAGCCCCAGGGATTGGCTCTTTTGATAAGATGCGCTGACGCATGGAAGCGCGGAGAGGGGCTTGAGACAAGGCTTGACCGGTTTGGCGCCGCGAAAAGGCTCAAAGAGCTAGATCCAGGACTTACTCAAGCGCTGGCGCTGGCCAGGGACGCAAAGAAGGTTTGGGTAGATGGAGAAGCGCCGCTTCCAGCGGAATCCATAGCTGATCTAAAGCCTATAAAATTTGCCATGGGTAAATCCATAGCAAGAAATGGCGTTTTTGCGGTCAACCGGCCAGACATCCCCAGGGACTTCATGAAGATCCCTGAGCGCCAGATCTTGCGGGGAACGCCTTGCGTGTCGGAGCCTGAGTCAGAAAACGGCATGGCTTACATAAGCCTGTGCTTTGACGCCGCAGGCTTGCCAGGGGACCAGGCGTGCCTGGTTCCTCTGGCAAAGGATTTGCTGGTTGCGGCGATGCCGGAGGAGCGCCGGTTCATGGCGCGGAAAATTTTAAGCGTGGAAGCCTCGCGATCTGGGGATACGCCGTACGCTTTGCTAAACCTGAAGTGCTACAAGGAAGAGGCGCAGGAATGGCTGGATCTGCTGGGTCTTGCTTGGCTGGAATCCTGTTCTTGGCTTGAGAGCGGGACTTTGCTTGAATCTAATAATTCTGGCAAACTGCCATTCGATTTTAAAATGGCGATATCTAACAGGCTTAACTTATTGCTGGAAAACGCTTTCAAAAACCCAGGATATTTTGCCAAGGCCCGCGCTCGCGCTGGCTTTGGAGGCGCTTGCTCTTTTTTTGAATTATCAAGCGGTTATTCTGCCTTGACGCTTCTTTCAGACAGGATTTTGCATTATAATAAGATGGGGCCCCAAAATCCCTTGCCCCAAGGCGCCACAAAAGGCTCAAGCCGTTTGCTGCTTGCCAGCGCCATAGGCGTTGACCTTGAAAAGGTGAAATTGCCCGAATTCGCATCGGTTTCTTTCGCCAAGCGGCAGGAACCCCATTGGGGAAACGCGGGGCTGGCGCTTCCTGGCGGGATGGCGTCGTGCTTCATGTGCTTTCCCTCGAAGGGGATAGGCGCTGGCGCTTTGGATGTTTTCGGATCCTTGCTCGAAGGCTGGCTGGATCCGCAAATGAGGGCAAAAGGGGCGTACGCTGCAGGATGCGGGATTGATGGAGGGATCTTTGAGATGAGCTGCCTGGCTTGCGACGCGTCGCAAGCGCTTGATGTTTTTGAGAAGGGCCTTGCCCTTTTTAAAGAGCTGGGCGGAGTCCGGATTGGGGAGAAAGAGCTGCAAGCCGCGAAGACTGCGGCTTTGAGAAAGAGGCTTTCATGCTTGCACCCGGAGGCTCGAGTCAAGAAGCTGGCTGAGCTTTCGCTTGCGGGAGCAAGAGGTTTTGACTTGGCCATGGAGGCAGAAGAGATAATGTCTGTTGGGCCAGGATTTGCGAAAGGCTTGCCGGCTTTTGACGCGGGAGTCTTTTGCGCTGAGGGAAATCCTGAGCTGTTTTCGGCAGGATTGAAAGTATTTAAGTTTGATTAAGATAGTGCATATCCTGATTTGACGCAGGGCCTGCATCGGGATTGCTTTGCGCATTTTGGGATATGCCCTAAAAAAAGAGAGGAGAATGTCTATGGGACAGTCCTACAGGGACGCCGGCGTGGACGTGGAGCGGGGCTACCAGGCAGTGAGCCGGATAAAAGGCCATGCGAGGGCTACTTTCTCCAGGGATGTCCTCTCTGACTTAGGGGGGTTCAACGCGCTGTTTTCTTTGGCCAAAGCCAAGGAGATGGAAGATCCAGTGCTGGCTTCAGGAACGGACGGCGTGGGCACGAAACTGAAAGTCGCCTTTGTGATGGACAAGCATGACACTGTTGGAATAGACTGCGTTGCGATGTGCGTGAACGACATCGTTTGCTGCGGCGCGGAGCCGCTGTTTTTCCTGGACTACATCGCTTGCGGAAAGAACAGCCCTTCTGTCATGGAACGGATAGTGAAAGGGATGTCAGACGGCTGCCTTATGGCGGGATGCTCTCTTGTTGGCGGAGAGATGGCTGAGATGCCAGGGTTTTACGAATCCGGGGAATACGACTTGGCCGGGTTTGCGGTTGGCTTGGTTGACAGGCCGAAGATGATCACAGGCAAAGGCGTTTTGCCTGGAGATGTTGTGATAGGCCTTGGATCAAGCGGGCTGCACTCAAACGGGTTCTCTCTTGTCAGGAGCGTTCTGCGGCTAAACGAGTCTAGCGTCGCGGAGCACGTGGTTGCCATAGGAAGGACGCTTGGGCTGGAGCTTTTGGAGCCGACCAGGATATACGTGAAATCGATCCTGGAAGTCAGGAAGAAGGTAAATGTCAAGGCTTGCTGCCACATAACAGGCGGAGGGTTTTACGAGAACATGCCCAGGATGCTTCCAGGCGGGCTGGGGCTGGCCATTGAGAAGGGGACTTGGAAAGTGCACCCGATCTTTGACTTGGTGCGCCAGGCTGGAGACATATCTGAAAAGGACATGTACCAGACCTTCAACATGGGGATAGGCATGGCAATAGTTGTTTCTCCGGAAGAAGCCGAAGAGGCGGTATATGAGCTGACGTTTCTGGGCGAGAACGCCAAGAGGATCGGCTTGGTTGAAGAAGGCGCTGGAGTCCGGCTATGCTGAGGACAGGCGTTCTGGTTTCAGGGGGAGGCACAAATCTGCAGGCGCTGCTTGACGCGACTGGCAGAGGCGATCTTGGAGCGGAGATAGCGGTGGTTGTTTCGGACAAGCCAGAGGCTTTTGCTTTGGAGAGGGCAAGGGCGGCCTTGGTCAAGGCGGTCTGTGTAGAGCGGAAAGGCAAAAGCCCTGAAGAGTTTGAAAGGCTGCTGGTGCAAGAGCTTGAGGAAGAACGCGTGGAGCTGGTGGTTTTGGCAGGATTCCTGCCGATGCTGGGCAAGGGCTTTATCTCCCATTTCAGGAACCGGGCCATAAACATACATCCATCCCTTATTCCGTCTTTTTGCGGAAAAGGGCATTACGGGCTAAAGGTGCATGAGGCCGCTTTGGCGCGGGGCGTAAAGATCACAGGCGCTACGGTTCACTTCGTTGACGAGGGCGCTGACACGGGCCCGATACTGCTTCAAAAGGCTGTTGATGTAAAAGAGGGCGACACACCGGAGACCCTTCAAAGGCGGGTCATGGAAGAGGCGGAATGGATTCTGCTTCCCGAGGCGGTTCGCCTCGCGGCGAGCGGGAGGATAAAAATTGGAGGGGACTTATGAAGGTTCTGATAGTTGGGGGAGGCGGCAGGGAGCATGCCATCGCTTGGAAGATAAAAAAGGACAACCCTGAGGTTGAGCTTTTTTGCGCTCCGGGAAACGCGGGGATGCAGGGGATAGCGAAAAGGGTGCCGATAAAGGCGAATGACATGCAAGGGCTCCTGGCGTTCGCAAAGAGGGAGCCGATAGACTTCACCATTGTTGGGCCGGAGGAACCGCTTGTTGCAGGGATTGTAAACCTGTTCCAAAAGGATGGGCTCAAGGCTTTCGGGCCAAGCAAGAAAGGGGCCCTTTTGGAGGGCAGCAAGGCCTTCTCCAAGGGATTGATGGACAAGTACAAGATACCGACGGCATACTGCGCCGTTTTCTCCGATTACGAGAACGCGTCGGCATACATCGAGGATCACGGGGCGCCGCTGGTGGTGAAGGCTGACGGGCTTGCGGCTGGCAAAGGCGTTATTGTCTGCCAGACATTGGAACAGGCTGACAACGCTCTCAGAAGGCTGATGCTGGACATGCAGTTCGCCGAGGCTGGAGAAAAGGTTGTAATCGAAGATCTGCTAGTTGGGCCTGAGGTTTCGGTTCTGGCCTTGATAGACGGAAACACCATTTTGCCTTTGGAAAGCGCCAGGGACCATAAGCGGGCGCAAGACGGCGACCGAGGGGAGAATACCGGAGGAATGGGCGCGCTTTCTCCAGCGCCTGGATACACCGAAGAAGACGCTGAGGCTGTGAGAAGCCAGATAATAATTCCCACGCTCAACGCCATAAAGAAAGAAGGCATTGTGTACAAGGGCGTCTTGTATTTTGGCCTCATTCTCACCAAAGAGGGCCCAAAGGTGATAGAGTTCAACTGCCGGTTCGGCGATCCTGAGACCCAGGCGATACTGCCAAGGCTTAAGAGCAACCTTTTGGACGCCATGATCGCGACTGTTGACATGAGGCTTGACCAGGTGAATCTGGAGTGGGAAGACAGCGCTTGCGCTTGCGTCGTTTTGGCTTCGGGAGGATACCCGGGCAGCTACATAAAGGGGCATCCCATCTCAGGCGTTAGCTGCGTTCCAAAAGGAGTGCGCGTGTTTCATGCGGGCACAGCGGTAGACAATGCCGGGGATCTCGTGACTGACGGAGGGCGGGTGCTTGATGTCGCCGCTATGGGCGAAACCCATGACGCCGCCGCCGAAGCTTGCTACAGGGCTGTTTCAGGCATCGATTTCGTGGACATTCAATACAGGACGGATATTGGAAGAAGGATAGAGCAGGAGGGATAGGGAGCAGGAGGGATAGAGGCAGGAAAGGGATAGGAGTGGGAAAGCGATAGGAGCAGGAAAGCGATAGGAGTGGGAAAGCGATAGAAGCAAGAAAGTGATAGGAGCAAGAAAGCGATAAGGCGATAGGGCAATAAGATGGCAGGGCATGAGATAGAGAAAGAAAGCAATAGAGCGATAGGGCTGGAAAGAAAGCGATAGGGCGGGAGATAGAGCAAGAAAGTGATAGGGCAAGTGCGGGGGACAGAACAAGAAAGTGATAGAGACAGAGAAAGCAAGCAATAGAGCGATAGTGCGGGAGATAGAGTAAGAAAAGCAATAGAGTGAGGGAGACAAGGTCAAGACAGGGCAATTAAGTGCATATCCCAAAATTAATTCCATGGCTTGAAAAAGTCACGCGTAAAAGCATCGCGATGACTTTTTCGGTGCCTTAATGGAATTTTGGAATATGCACTAAGTGATGAGCAAGTGAGGGAGAAAACGCAAATAAACGCAAATAGAGCGAAGTGCCCAATGGCTGCGCCGTTGGGCATTGATGCATGGGAAGAGGGTGAGAAATGCGCTTGGAGCTGGCTGTTGCGGAGGATTTGGAGGCGCTGGAGAATATCTATAAAAGGGCGATTCAAAAGATGAAAAACGAAGGGATATTCCAATGGGACGAGCTTTATCCAAGCAGGAGCATTCTGGAAGAAGACGTTAAAAAGGGGCAGCTGCAAAAGATAATGGCGGATGGCGAAACACTTGGGGCTGTCGCGCTTAACCAGGAAGAAGACCCTGAGTACGAGACAAACGGCGACTGGCATTACAAGGGCAAAGACTTTATGGTTGTGCACCGGATGTGCGTGGATTCCTTGCATCAAGGCAAAGGCGTCGGAGCGGGCGCTCTTGGGCTGATTCATGAAAAGTGCGGGAAAGAGGGATGCAAGGCGATCCGGCTTGACGCGTTTTGCAAAAACCCTATAGCCCTCAGGATGTACGAAAAGCTGGGATACAAGAAGGTTGGAGAAGCGCAATGGAGAACAGGGAGGTTCTTTTTGCTGGAAAAGACGCTATAATTAAGAGCTATAAAAAAGAAACAAAAAAGTGATGTTGTCAAACGCGGACGGCAAGAGGCGAGGAGGAACCATGAAAAAGATACCATATGGCATTACGGATTTTCGCGAGCTGAGAAACGGCGACTATTATTACGTGGATAAAACCGGATTCATAGAAGCGCTTCTGAATATGGATTACCCGGCTATATTTCGCCCGGAGGGAATGGGCAAGTCCCTGTTTGCTTCCACCTTAAAGTATTACCTTGACTACAAGTATGAAGACGAGTTTAATTTCTTGTTTGAGGGCACTTACATCGGGGAATACCCAGAAGTTTGGCAAAATTCATTGGCTGTTCTGAGCCTGGACTTTTCAGAATTGACAAGCGATCCTAAAGAGTTTCGGGAGGACTTTGACGCGTTCATTTACAGGAAGTTTGAAGAGTTTATTGTTGAGAACGACATTGAATCGTTTGAAATGCCTGGCTATTATGAGTGCGCAGGCTTTATGATGGATTTTTTTGAAGAGCTCAGAGGCAATATAGATTACAATATTTTTGTCATAATAGAAAACGTAGACAGCTTCGCTATTGAAATGTACAAAAAAGATCCTGAAGCCCTAGCTGGATTTTTGAATTATGACATCGTCCAGTTTTTTGATGCGCTCGATTATCTGGCTTACGGAGGAATAGAAGCTGTTGTCAACATATTCGTAACTGGAGTTACTCCACTGGTTATGCATCAAAAGTTAACGGACATCTCCTTGGAGGGCGAGCTCCATAACATGTTGGGATTTACGACAATAGAGCTCAAGCTTGCAGCGGACGCCGTGGCGCCCGAGAACGTGGACGTCAACCAGGCGATGCTAGACATGGTAACGCTGTACAAAGGGCACAGGTTTTCTTTGTCCGATCCACAGCCGGATTGGGATCAAAGAGAGGAGCTAGACGAGGAGCTTGAAACAGAGCTGAGATCGCTCATTGAGTTTAGCGCTGAGCGCGAGAACCATCTTTTCAATCCTGCCATGACGCTTTGGTATTTGAAAGCGCTTGCGGAAACAGGCGTTCCTCCCAAGCGGCTGATTGATCCAAGGCTCCGCAGCTATGCGAAGATCAAAGAGGTCGCTTTAATAAAGATGCGCGACAAGTTAGATCACAAAGCGCTTCTGTCATCCGTAGTGCAAGGATATTTGGAAGAAGCCGTAGTGTCCGAATCGTTTAGCAGCTATACATTCACTGAGGATGATTTCTTGTCGTTCATGTTTTATATGGGGTATTTGACCATCTTGCGAACTGATGATGATGGCGTTTCTACTATGATGATACCAAACAGCGCTTTGACAGGCGAATTCAGGTCCAAATTAAGAGGGAGGAAATAAGAGCATATCCCAAAATTAATTTTAGGGCTTGTGGAATTTTGGGATATGCACTAAGAGCATATCCCAAAATTATATCCGAGGCACCGGAAAAATCCGGCGTTGAAGCATTCGCCAGGATTTTTCCGGTGCCATTTCGGAATTTTGGGATATGCACTAAGTAGCGCAGACGAATCCGCATATACGTAGAAGGCCAGAAGATGGGAATAGCGCAGACGAGGGCAGGCGAATCCCCAATTGCTAGAAGGCCGGAAGACAAGGCGGGAAGGACATAAAAAAAGCGCCCAGGGGATATGCCCATGGGCGCTTTCTAGAGATAGAGAGGATTGCTCTGGCTGCTATACAAGCGGGCAATAAAAATATGTTTTTGTCTTGGCTGGCATTCGGAACGCTACACAGCCATAATGTCTATCTGGGGGCCGCTTCCAGGCAGGGTGTAAAGCGGCGACTCGCCTGTGAAAACCATATCAACGCTGTTGAAAACTTCTTTAAGCATGGACATGTCAAATATGGCGCGTATCTCTTTCTGGCCAAAGAACGTTAGGGCGAACTCCTTGCCGATTGGCACTATCTCGTAAGAGTTGACAAACAAGCCATAGACCAAGCTCTTTCCTGCAGAGGTTGCGCCGATGTATCGCAGGTATATCTGATGCATAAAGATTCTCCTTTCTTGCGTGATCTTGCATGATCTTGCGTGATCTTGGGATATGCGGCAAAACATTTTCTAGCAACAGAACCGTTGCCGCACACTGGTTCGGTTGCTTTTCTCTGTTGTCTGCACTTATTATATCACAGGGGATATCCGCCCTGTAATTTGCGTTTTACTGGACAAGCGCCCCGAGATTAAGTTCATGGCATCCAAAAAAAAGTCCGGGAAGTTTGCTCATGCTTTCTCGTTGAAGCATCTGCCAGGACTTGCGATTTTGCAAGAAAAAAGCCCGAGACAAAGTAAAACGCCATGCGATTGTCGCATGGCGTTTTGCTTTAATATTGCCAATTTCTCCAGACCTGCCTGATGAACAAAGGTTTTTCGGATGGTTTCGATCACAACTATTTTACCATTTAACGCTCACGAACTTGGTTCTCTTAAGCCAGTCAGCGCCCCACATTATCAGCCTTGTAAACCTGGTGACATGCTTGTCCTTGGAATAGTCGCCAAAGTAGGGGAGGCAGTTAGCCTCTGCTATCTTGGGAGACCAAGCCTTCACTTGCTCTGGGCTGTCTGTCCAAAACTTCATTTCCGCGCCGCTGTTTCCAGTCTTTTTGACCATGTTGTTCGCAATCTCCATGCCGGACTTGGAGCATGCCTCAAAGTACAGCTCTCCGTGCGGGTAGCGGTCGCTAATGTTTCTAAAGAGCTCGCTGATGTCTGATTCAGCAAAGTAAAAGAAGAGGCCAGCCGCCAATATCAAGACGTTTTCTGAGGCTGGCGCTTCAGTTAGCCAAGAGCAATCAAGCATGGACTTAGCAATGTTTTTGCAGCGGTCAGTGGGCTTCATGAAACGCTCGCGGTAGCTTATGGCATCTGGCAGATCGAGGTTTATCCAGTGTATGCGCCCGTTGTCCACTCTTGAAAAAGTGTCGTCCAAGCCGGATCCCAGGTTTATGACTAGGCCGTCTGGATGCGCCGCGATGTAAGAGCGGGCATATTCATCCACTTTGGCGGCCCGAATCAGGCAGGTCAGCGAGGCGTATTCACTGCCATAGGATTTGGATATGCCGGAAAAGTCATACTCCACGCTTTCGCAGATTTTTTCTGCCGCCTTGTCACGCAGGATATGGGGAAAACGCTTTCCCGCAATCATGCGCCCATACAGGGGAATTAGCATCGTTGATTGCACTGTGTTAGATTGCAGAGGTTCATCGCTCATGCCGTTCCTCCTATTCTTGATTGCAGACAAACTCGACACATTAGTATAGCACATTTGAGCCATGCGTTCTCGTGCCAGTTTATAGGGGTTTCTGGAGAAATGAACAGGAGTGGGCTGGCGGGACGAAACATGATGTCTTTTTGGAATAGTTTTTGGGCTTGCGGGTAACGGCGAGAGATGCTGGCATTGCTAATTTCAAGTTTTATCAATATTTCGACAATGAAAGAGAGATTGCGGGGAACGGAGAATTTGGATGTTGCGCTGTTTGAGCGGAGATTGGGGACACTTTGAGTGTCGAAATATTGAGATATTTTGAAAAAAGATCGTCTATCAAGCTAGTGGCATAGCAGCGGTTCTCTTCCATGAGCGCAGGAAATACAAAACCTATAAAACAGATATGAATACAAAGCGTTAACGTTTTTGCTTGCGAGCACGGAAATAAGCGCCATGGATGCATGGCGCTTATTATTATTCCAGGATATATGGCGTTTCCTGATACACGTGGTAATTGAGCCAATTGCTGAACAGGAGGTTCGCATGCGATCTCCACGTCACCACTGGCGGCTTCTTTGGATCGTCGTCTTTGAAGTAATGCTGGGGTATCGAGATGGCGTCACCTTTGGCTAGATCTCTTTCGTACTCCTTTTTCAAGGTATCGGGATCATACTCGGAATGGCCTGTGGCAAAGATAAGCCTGCCATCTTTTGACGCCACCAGGTAGACGCCGGACTGCTCAGACTCGGCTAAAATGACCAGGTCATCAACCTTTTCGATGTCCTCTGACCTGATCTCCGTATGCCTGGAGTGAGGAGAGTAAAAAACGTCGTCAGCGCCCCTCAGGAGGTTGACAGTAGGGCCGGTCACTGTATGGGGGAAGATCCCAAACATCTTCTTTGGAAGGGAGTGCTTGGGTATTCCATAGCGGTGATAGAGCCCTGCCTGCGCACCCCAGCAAATATGAAAGGTTGAGGTTACATGCGTGTTGCTCCAGTCCATTATCTCAACAAGCTCGTTCCAATAAAAGACATCCTCGAATTCCAAGGTTTCTACCGGAGCGCCAGTTATGATCATTCCGTCGAATTTCCTGTGCTTCACATCTGCGAATGTATGGTAGAAAGTCTCCAGGTATTCTTGCGATGTGTGCTTTGACTTATGAGACTCCATATGCAGGAGCGTTACCTCGACTTGCAAAGGAGTATTCCCGATAAGTCGCATCAGCTGAACCTCGGTGACCTGCTTGTTAGGCATCAGGTTCAAGATAACGATCTGCAGGGGCCGTATGTCTTGATGAAACGCCCTGTGTTCCCCCATTACAAAAATATTTTCGTCTTTCAGGACGTCAAATGCCGGCAGCTGCTCTGGAATTTTGATGGGCATCAGCTTGGCTCACTCCTCTGCGGGATTAAGAGCATAAACCCAAAATTACGGAATTTTGGGATATGCATTAACGGGCGCTCGCTAGCGAAAGGTTTCGCTTGGACAAAGCTTATCCAAGTTAGGATATGCCCGTCATGGCTAAAGCGTTCTAAAAATTATACATCAAAACATGCTTTGCTGCAAACAAAAAAATATCGGCTAGGGCTGGGAAGGCACGAAAAAGGTTTTGGAAAAGTCCTGAAAATATGCCGGATCTTTGGCACTGAGCGCATACCCCGAAATTCCGTAATAGCGCCTCGGATATAGTTTTGGGATATGCACCTAAAGCAGGACGGGGAAAGTGCTTCCCCGTCCTGGAAAAGAGCGTTGCTATAAAAATAAATCTACTCGCCTGCCTTGGACAGGCTCATCAATTCCTTGATTTTATTTTTGCAGAAAGCTGTCACAATATTCTCTCCATATTTCTTGGAGACTGCCCTGTCTATGCTTGCATACTCGGCAATGGCTTCAGTGTGCTTGCCTTTCAACTTGAGCTCGTCCACAAAAGCGATCTGGCTGCTAGCGTAGGCTATGCCATCGCCCTCTCCAAAAGCCTTAAGTGCTACCATTTCCCTTTTAAGGTAATAAAGAGTTGTGCTGTCTGAGCTGCCATTTAAAGTGTATAAGCGCAAAGCCTCCGCATAGGTTGCCAGCCAAGTGACTTTAGCGTATTCAGCAGGGGGGACTTTGTTTTTTAAGATTTTCCTGCACAGTTTCAAGTGCGTGGCATTTATCGGGTTGTGGATAAAAATTCCGTTTTGATTAAAGTATTGATAGTTGGCGATCACGTAGAGCGCGGCGGTTTCGAGGTCTTGGCTGCCTAAGTTCAGAGCCGTTTCCGCTAGACGACCTACAAATGTGATCGGATCGATTTCATGCGCGTTTTTGTCGGGCAACGTGCTAGAGTACATTATATAAGTCAGACTGGCAAGCACTTCATAGCCTAAGCGATCTAAGCCTTTTAATTTAGCTGCCGTGGCGCACATGATCGCTTTACAGCAATAATCCTTAGCTTGCGTCTTATCCCTAGGACAGTTTTCGAGGGTCACAGCAACAATGCTTTGGTACATGCATATGATTGTTTGGATAGGTTTGGGCTTTTCGGTTTCTAGTGAGCGTATTGCGGCCAAAGCGACTTTTGTGAACTTTTTAGCGCAAGGATTGTTTGGAGAGTCAATCAGGTCTCTGTATAAGTTGCCCAATTGCGAGAGCATAACGCTTGTTTTAGGTCCGGCAACAAAATCTGAGTACTTTATGCCATCGAGCAGGTTGATGGCTGATTTCCTGTCTCCTTTGCTTAAGAAAATCCTGGCATGCAGCATTGTTATTTCGGCTTTAGCCATCTTGGGGTCGGGATAGAAGATTTTGGCGAGGGACTTGAATTCCTTGAACTCGGCATCGAACTCTTTTTTTCTGTTTAGCGAGTCAAGAAGAACAAGTTTGGTACCCTTGAGCAAGAGCGGAACATTAGAGTCATCAGGTTTTTTGCGCTCACTGGATAAGCGGTTTTCCGTTTCTTGAATTCTATTCAATAAAGTGGTTTCCATTTGCGATTGCTTTGAGGCATCGCTAATGTCAGGCAGAATATTTATTGCTTTTTGTGCGTCGATGTGCATTCATCCCCTTGGAGCATTCTAAGAGCATATCCCAAAATTAAATTTATGGTTTGCGAAAGTCACGAGTAGAAGCAGTACTGTGACTTTAACTGTGGTATTGCGGAATTTTGGGATACGCATTAAGTATAATTCAAGTGGGATGAATTGTCAAGATGATGTTTTTGGAACGACTAATTAATATTGTTTGCAATAATATATATTGGTTCATATATTCTAAATTTTAACGCTAAACATCTATCGCCTTTTGAAAGCGTTGGTTTTTCCATATAGCGTAGACATTATCGTTTCCGCCTCCAGGAACTCTTGGGCGGACAGCTCTGTTTCTCCAAAAGCCAAATGAGCTTCTCCTAGAAGAGTTTTTGCGTAAGCGTACACAGGGTTGTCTCCCTCTCCGACAGCCGCAAGCTCTCTGGCAGCCTTCTTCAGGAGCTTTAGCGCCTGTTGGCTTACCGGGTCTTCCTGTGACCAAGAGGTGCCCTTGGCTAAAATGCATCCCGCAAGCCAGTGAGCCGTAGCAATTTCTGCAGGAGATGAGTTGCGGGATCCTTCGATGATATGAAGGACTTTCATGCTTCGATCTAAAGTGACCACTCCAGGAAACTTTGATTCCACCATGAATACGCAGGAGGACGAGGCCATGAACATCTGGGCGGCGTCATAGTTCCCCAATTTGTCTAGCATATGGGCGGCGGGAATGACAACTCGGTTATGCCATAGGACGTTGGCGCGCTTTACGCTCATGGTATTGCCTAGGGCATGTTGGCACAGGTTGCAGAGGTTGAGGGGATCAAAAAGCTCCAGGCCTACGTCTAGCGCCATTAGCCAGGCGTCTTCGCAGTACCTGAGGGACTTGTCGATATGCTTGTCAAAGTTTGAGGCGATTATGGCCAGCGAATGATAGACAAAGAGCAGATGCTCGCAGTTTTTTTCCTCGTTCTCTTTCAGGATGTCCAAAGCTGAGATGAAGGCCTTTTTCGCTCTTTTCTTTTCTAACGGAAGAGCCTGCATGTACAGGAGTATGTAACCCTTGAACATGTTCTTTGTCATTTCGTCTTCCAGGAAAGCCCTTACGTCGATCTTGTCAGCATAGTCAATAGCCTTGCTAACGTTGCCAGCGCTTAGGTGCAGCTTGGCGCTGTTGAAGTTCGCGCCCATTTGCATGCCCTCGTCTTCCAAGGGCGGGGAGTCGTCCAATTTCAAGGCCGCCTGGAGCTCGGCTTCTGATTCGCTGGCTCTTCCAAGACGTTCTAGGACAGTGGCTTTTCGGTACTTTATTGAAACCAGGTATTTGATGTCGGTGGAGTCAGTGGAACCCGGCTCGATCTGCTGTTCAGCCTTCTCCAGCCACTGCAGGGCGCTTTTGAAGTTGCCGCTGTTTATGGCATTCAGGCCTTTGGTTATGAGAGCTGCCAAGCGAACCTCTTTTCCTGTAGACATAGCGCTGCCTCCTATGCTTTTATATTTGCAAACAAGCGTTACGTAAGTGCTTATCCGGAAAAATCCTGGCGAACGCTTCAACTAGTTTGCTCGGGCTTCTGCGAGCAAACATCCGGATTTTTCTGGCACCTCGGATATAATTTTGGGATATGCACTAAGAGAATATCCCAAAATTAATTTTATGGCTTGTGAAAGTCACGCGTTAAAGCATCGCGATGACTTTCACTGCGCCTTTTTTGGAATTTTGGGATATGCACTAAGTGAGCGAAAAGAACTTCGCTTTTCGCTTGCCAGTCGGGCCGCTAACGACAAGAAAATTCCAAGAGCATATCCCGAAATTGTTTTTTTATGGCGAGTCGCATAATTTGCCCTTGAGCACTGGGCAAACGCTATGCCGCGCCGCTTTAGAAACTTGGGGATGCTTTTAATATTACCATAGAATCAAAAAATAGCAATAACGTTTATCCCTGTGATATTTACGGCATGCATGCAAAAGGCACCCTGATAGGATGCCTTTTTTGTGGTTCAGGATTGTCGAACGCCTAGCTTCTTCAAGATTTCCTCTGACTCGGCGCTTTCTTTTTGGGCTTCCAGGTACCGGCCCATCTTTCGCAAGGCATCTGCCGACATGTCCTTGAGCATTGCCAATTGCTTGAGATCCTTTGGCTTTTTTGCTTTTTGCTCAAGCTCGGATTTGCATATTGTTAGCAATGACAATGCCTTTTCATAGTTCCCAGCGCCATAGGCCGACAAGGCCTCCATGACGGTTTTGCTGTTGTCTTTAATCATATTTATCCTCTGTTTTAGAGCATATCCCCAATTGGGATATGCTCTTGGTGTATTGATTTGGGTCTGCTCGCTGTATTTGGCGTATATCCCAAAATTATTCTTTAGTGAAGGAAAGGTCTTGCGAAGGCTTTAACGAGGACTTTTCCGATGCCTTAGAGATTGGCCAGCTCGTCCAATCTTTTTATTGCGAACTCCCTTTCATCTGCGTAAATCTCGCTTAAGTAATTGCCAACGCCGTAACCGGCTGTTATGATGCGCTCCGAATCCTCGAATTCAGCCGCCGCCAAGGCATACTGTCCTTGATCGCTATGGGCCATTGCCAATAAGCCTTTCGCGAAAGCGAAAAAGGCGTGATTAACCATGCCTAAGCTCTTGAGCCCTCTGATTGCAGACCTTAAAAGCCTTAACGCCTTTTGGGAATCCTTGACCTCGTCTGCCAATAGGCAACCGACGATCCACCTGGCTATTGTAAGCTTGTGCAGGTCAATGTCTTTGGACTTTTCAAGGACATCCAGGCATGCTTCAGCTCGTTTCAAGGTGCATTCGCTGAGAAATTTCAAAGAAGCCAAGAATACGGAAGCGTGATAAACCGCAAAATGCTCGGCAATGTACTGTGAAACAGATCCTCTGTCAATGATCTTGCAGAGCAAAGGGTTGGAACGTAGCACCCAGTCAAAGGATGCTTCACCTTTCAAGTTGTCTGCAGCAAAGGTGCAAATTCTGCAGATGTCGTCAGGGCTGAAATTCTCAAGCAGGGGATCCGACGCTGCCGCCGCTTGCCATGCGTCCTCACAGAGCTTCAAAGCTGTGGATGTGTCTCTTTCGACTTCGCTTATCAGGCTTATGAGATACTTGTAGGTCCTGATCAGCCCGCTGACTTGCTGTTTTCCGAGCTTCTCATATATGGTCTTTGCTTTTAGCAGAATCGTTTTGGCTCTCTCGCTGTGCGTGAAGATGCCCTTCTCCAGTTCCCTAAAGTAGACATCTGCCAGGTGCATCAACGCGTTTGCGGCGTTGTCGGATTCGTCAAAGTCGTTTATATTCACATTGTCAGCGCAGGCTAGCGCCTCTTTGAGTCGGCCTGCATTCACAAGGAGAGTTGAAATTTGCATCTGTGACGTCGCCTCATGCAACGGATCGCTAAAGTGCCTGGTTTTAGCGAGAGCCACTGCCTCGTTCAGCAGATGGGACGCCATCTTTTCCTCTCCTACTGCTCGAACGATGAGGCCTTGCAGTTCAATAGCCTTGACTCGATACTGGACCTCTAACTGTGATTCCGTATCCGGAGGGATTTCTGAGAGCAGTTTGCATGCGCAATCCATTGCCATCGCGTAATCCTTTTCGTGAAAGGCATGCGTTGCCTGATTGAAGCATTGAAGCAAGCGTTCTTGGCTCATAGGCATTTTGGCTCCTTGCAAGCACTCTTGGAGCATATCCCAAAATTAAGCTTATGGCTTGTGAAAGTCACGCGTAGAAGCATCGCGCGCCACTTTAGGATTTTGGGATATGCTTCTAGCGCTTGTTTTTTTGGATTTAGCTTAGGTTGTAATAGTGAGCGAACAGGATGCTGGCTTTGGTGCGAAAGTTGTTTTTTGTGTCTGTTGCAAACCCTTTCAGGAAATAAATAAATAAGTTGCCATGAATGAACTGATGCAAGTCCCTTTCAGGAGAGAAGTTCAAGGGGCAAGAAGATCCTGCTTTAAACCATTCGAGGAAGACAAGTCTGAGAGCATATCCCTAAATTCCGCAAGTGGCGCGGCAAAAGTCATCGCGATGCTTTAACGCGTGACTTTTGCAAGCCATAAAATTAATTTTGGGATATGCTCTAAAGCAGGTTTCAACCAATCAATTCAACTTAAGTAACGTGCATTTCAAAGCCCTTTCGGGAAAAACAGAACCGGTACTAGACAAGAACTTGGTTTTTAGCAGTTTTGCGCTAGCTGCAAGAATTTTTGCAATTAGCGTTAGCGACACGGCTGGCTTCTGTGCGCATATTCCGAAATTCCTTGGGATATGCGTCTAGTCGGGCAACGAAAAGAAAATTCCATAAATAATACGCCGCAGCTAACGTTGGTGAGTCCGTTGGGTGATAATATTATAGCAGATGTTTGAGTTTGCGTCAAGTGAGTCAAATGACACGAACGCTGGCTAGCGGATAAATCAAAGGACGCAATGTTGCATCAATTTCAAATCCCTTTCGGAAGTTTCGCGCAAATCCTTGTTTCTCTCGAAGGTTGCTCATAAGCGAAAATTCTAAAGCTTAGAATCTCCGCTTGTGAGCAATGCAATAGAGAAAGGCTCAAGTGCACACTGCGGAATCGAACTGAAAAATGCGGAGGCAATCGCGCTCGGAATTGCTGTTGTAGTTTTTAAGGTTGCCGCTGAATATGACATGCCCCTTCAGCTCCATCAAATCCTGGGGAGAAACGAGGCTTCTTGGCTTTTCGAAATCGCAGATGCCGCTCTCGCACAGTACATAGTATACAAACTCGGAGCAGAAGAAGCGCTTGTCAACCTGGAAGCTGCATCCCACGAGCTTCCCGGCCAACCCGAGATAGTTGTAGCCGTACAAATGGCTATTCAAGAGAAAGGTTTCCACCAGCGCCACAGCTACCCTGTGCTGCGCATCTGACACAGGTATCTCTATGACAACCCCCGGCAGCTCATATGGCTGATAAAGCGCGTCAAAGACGCTCTCTCTCTTGAAGCAGCCGAAAAACGGGTTGTTGGTCCAGCGTCTTCCAAAGCTGAACATGTACTCCAAATGGGGGTCTAGCGACAGCGCGGCGTGAGTGTAATCATCGCCTCTAACGATGCGGATTATTCTAGAAAGCGCGGTCTCGCTTCTCGTAAGCACGACATACAAGTTTCTCATTTTTCTCAAATCTTCACATCCCGACCAGCTTGACGCTGCTTGCCTGAAGCTAAGCCACTCCCAATCAGGCTAACAGAATCTGCGCTTGTGATAATTGCAATACTGACTTGCGACTAGGAATCCCAGAAGGTTGGTTGACAGCGTTGATTTAGCGGGGTTTTGTATGCCTCAAGTCTTAGGGCGCATTCTCAAATAATTATATGGCTCGAAAAAGCCCGTGTTGAGGCTTTCACAGGACTTTGGCGATTTGCCATTGGGCAAGCGCTATCCGGTGCCATTGCTGAATTTGGGATACGCACATAATGCTCTAAAGATATATCAATTCTTTTTTATGGACTCTGAGGCTCTGTATTTCTCAGGTCTCTCAGCAACATGACTCAAAAAATGCCAAAATTAATAAGAGTATATCCAAAAATGGGTTAGTGGTTATGGAGATCATGATTTCCATATCACGCAGAGATTGTTTAGGATACGCTTCAAATGGCTCGGAAAAGTCCGCTGGCTTGTGCCCTGGAGCAGAAACAAGCGTTTGCAGGCGTTTTTCGTTAATCTGGCATACTCATAAGAGGCATCGGCATAAAGCTCCATTAAGGTTAATTCGCGTGGTGCTGCCTCTGTTTATAATATACGCAGTAGTGCGAGGCGAGTCTTATTCCATTTTAATTTCCTGTCGACACCTAGTGCAGTATTGTGGCAGGTCCAGCGAAGGCTTAAACGCCGGGATTTATCGAGCCAAAGCTTAAATTTGGGGGATGATTAAAAAACCAGAACTCAAGGCTAGGTTCAAGCTTTTTCGACAGAGACCTGCAAAGGTGTACCCAATAATTGGCGCATTGAGTGCTCATCCCAAAAGTTGGTTTCAGGCGAAGCAAAGGTTTGAGAGCGCTTCAACGAAGCGGGTTTGTCCTAAACTCTCTTGAATGCTCTCCTCTTATAGGAGAACGGATATTTAGAAATGCAAACTTATAATCATAATGTTGACACTCTATTTAGACGTATCTTTCTATTGGAGGAACACAAATACCAACTTTTGAGAATTTTAAAAAACATTTTCGAAACATGTATAAAGTAGCTGTCTATGGGATAAACTGCAACTGGCATCATATCTTTTATTGTATTTGATGCCATATAGCGGATTGTGG
>JAISWZ010000421.1 GCA_031270945.1 Clostridiales bacterium
AGCCAGCGCATCCAGGCAGGTGAATAAATTGAATCCAACTGCAGAGAAGCTATTCGCCTATCTTGGGGATGTCATATACTCTCCTTCCAAAGCCCGCCTGAACGTGGATGAATTGCCAGTGGACTTCCAGAAGTTCGGAAGGGGGCTGGTTTATTTCGCGGAAAGCGTCAAAGAGGCGAACGATCTTGCAAAGTCGCTGTCGAAAGGGATACTCAATGTTCCCATTCCTCCCCAGACAAACAACTTGGCTGCAAACCTGAAAGACCTCCATGCCACCTTGAAGCATTTGACTTGGCAAACGCAGCAAGTTGCGCAGGGGGACTACAAGCAGAGAGTTGAGTTCATGGGGGAGTTCGCGGACGCGTTCAACAGCATGGTTGAGCAGCTGGAGCGGCAAAGGAGTGAGATAATTGAGGAGATGAGGCTTAGCAAGCTGAAATCGCAAGCGTTGCAGCAGACCAACGATCTCTTTGAGGCCGTTTCGAACAAGATACCCCAATGGATAGTGGTAGTGCGCAGAGAATCTGGCGAATGGCTCTACACGAACCATGAGCCGAAGGACATATTTCCAGAGGAAAGCCACCTTATGGAGATCAAGGCTAAGCTGGCAGAGAAGGCCGCTGAGATGAGCGAGACCGCAGAAAGCTATGAAGAGGACATTTACGTGGGAGACTGCGAAAGGTACTTTTCCATGGCAGTGTACTCGCTCCGCTGGCATGACCGCAGCGCTGTGGCTTTCATGCTAAAAGACGTGTCATTGGAGAGGGAATACATCCAGAACCTTGAAAACGCGGCGAACCTGGATCACATGACGCAGATATTCAACCGTAGGTTCGGCATGAAGACAGCCGACTTGCTCATAAAGGCAAAAGAGGAGTTTGTTCTTGCGTTCGCTGATATCGACAACCTGAAATACGTCAATGACAAGCTTGGCCATTTGGAAGGCGACCAGTACATCCTTTGCGTAGTTGACCACCTCAAGCAATTTTCTCCAGACGCCATATTGAGCCGCCTAGGCGGGGACGAGTTCATGCTGCTTCTTGTTGGCGGCGACATGGAATTCGCGATGGAGCGCATGGAGACAGTTAGGGACAGTCTTGTAAAGCTGAGCAACACAGAGAGGTACCCTTACAATCTGAGCATCAGCTATGGCGTCATTGCGGCCACGAAACAAAACCAGTACGACCTGTCCGAGCTTCTAGCCATAGTTGATGATAAAATGTACACGTACAAAAGGGAGCGCAAAAAAAATGGCAGGAACGAAGAATGAAGGCTTCCAAAGGATTTGGGAGCTTTTTTTTGCGCATGGCAATGTTCTGAAGGAACAACGCTTTTCATTTTATTAATCTAAGCATATGCACTTAAGCTTGACTAGCAAGGCCTGCAATGCTACGATTATTAAGAGCATATCCCAAAATTCCGAAATGGCAGCGGAAAAATCCTGGCGAACGCTTCAACGCCGGATTTTTCCGCTGCCTCGGATATAATTTTGGGATATGCTCTGAAGAGGCATCGCGGGTTGCGTTGCTTTGCCGGTCGCTTTGGCGAGGCGGGTCTTTAGATGGAAAGGCGGAGAGCAATTTGAAGATTGGGCGGTTCGAGTTTGAGGGCCGAGCATTTTACGGAATGATTGAAGGCGCAACAGTTAGAGAGATGGAAGGATACGCCTTGTTTGATACGTCCGCGAGATTGGGGGCAAGGCTCAAGCTGAAGGACTTGAAGTTCCTGCCGCCTTTGGATCCGCCCAATGTCATATGCATTGGGCTGAACTACAAGCTCCACGCGGTTGAGACTTCAGAGAACCCCCCAACAAGGCCAGAAATATTCCTGAAGCTGACAACGTCAGTTACAGCGCATGGCGCAACCGTGGCATTGCCAGCAATCGCCTCTGACGAGATCGACTGCGAAGCTGAGCTCTGCGTAATTATAGGCGAGGCGGCCAAGGATGTTTTGGAAGATGAAGCAATGAAGCACGTGTTTGGATACTGCTGCGGCAACGACATAAGCGCTAGGGACTGCCAAACCAGGCTGGACAAGCAATGGGCCAGAGGAAAGAGCATGGACGGGTTCTGCCCCCTGGGGCCGTGGATTGAGACAGACCTCGATCCATCAGCTTTGAAGATCGAAGGCATGCTAAACGGGCAAGTCAAGCAAAAAGCGTCCACCAAAGACATGATATTCAGCGTCCCGAGGATAATAAGCTATCTTTCCCACAACTTCACCATCCTGCCTGGAACCGTCATTATGACAGGCACGCCTGGAGGGGTTGGCTTTGCCAGAAGACCCCCAATCTTCATGCGTCCTGGAGACGTGTATGAAGTTTCCATAGAAGGGATAGGAAGGCTCTCCAACCGCTTTGCCGCATCAACCTTTGCGGATCCGGAGATCTCGTGAGAATCTTATTTTCAAGCTAAAATCGTTTTAAAAGAGCGCAGCTCTTTGAGAAAAAAAGCAAGAAAAAACAAGCAAGAAAAAAGCAAAAAAAAACCAAAGGGGCAAGCATATGCTTGCCCCTTTTTTATGCCCGCAAGTGTCGAAAGAAAGCTATAAACAACAAGCTTTGCGCGCATAAATCCATAAATGCCCGCATATCTTTATTAGGATAAGCTGGAGAGCGTGAGGGGACAGGTTTTTGTAAAACGCAAAAAACGCTCCAACGCTTTTTCCAGCAAGGCGCGAGCTTTGCGCTCAGGCTCGCGCCGCCAAAGGGGATACGCTTATGATGTGCAAAAAGTGCGGGCAGCAGATTGAGAAAGCAGCAAAGGTTTGCGTCAAATGCGGCGCCAAGATCGCAAGGCCGGACGCCTATGCCTTGGCTACGGCAGGAAAGGTGCCCTTGGTTGATGACGGGGACGCTGAAAAGGGACTCATCTACGCGTGGCCGGAAGAGGATGAAAATCAAGAAAATCCGAAGGATTCGGAAGAACAGTCTCTGGAAGACGGGGCGGAGCTTTCAGATGAAGCGGAGATGGACGCAGATTCAGATATCGAGAGCGATGAGGCAGATCTGTCCTCTTCGGATTCTGGCGCTTCTGAGCGAACCGTGGAGCCTGCCGTTGTGCCCATCTTTCCCCAAAAGAGAAGGAGGGCCTGGCGCAACAGGGCGATCCAGCTGTTCTATGCGGCAAGCGTTTTCTTGGCCCTTGTCTTGGGACTGTTTGGCGGGTATTACCTAGCCAGCCGCAACAACGAGGAGAGCGCAGGCAATTCCAATAAAGAGATAGAAGCTTTAGAGGCCATTGAGACGGCTTTCAAGGGGGAGGATATGCAGGCGCAGTGGGAGTGATCTAGAGTGCGGGAGGCTGGCTTTATGGATTGCGAGGCGCAATCGGCATAGTATGTTTTATGCTGAGTGAAAGAACTTCGCTTTTCACTCAAGCTGCAAGCGAAAGCAGCAATTTAGCCAGCGCTCCAGGCCTTGGGGAGATTTGGAGGTGGCGCTTGTGTTTTGCCCGGAATGCGGCGCGAAAAACGACGGAAGAGTGAGATTTTGCTCATCTTGCGGAGCGGAGCTTATAGACAACCAAGACTTCCCGGACGCGCCAAGAAAGGCGTCCCAGAGGGCAAAAAAAGGGGCCAAGAACGTTTCGTTCCTGTCGCTGTCTTTGATAGTGGGGTTTTTTATCATAAGCATAGTGGGAACGATGGCTCTAAGTCCAGAAAACCTGGTCAAGGAGTACTCAGAGGCATTATCAGAAAACGATTGGGAAAAGGCGTACAGCTTCCTGCAGGTGGATGAGAGCGAATTCATCAATGAGAAAGCCTACGCGAAGGCAATGGAAGAGAAGCTTGGCGGGCATGAGATCGTAAACTTTGAGATCACGGGATCGCAAAGCCAAAGCCCTGGGGCGCTTATCGAAACTTTCAGGGTGAAGTACGCGGAGCTTGGCGGCGCGGCTGAGAAGACGGCAACTGTGTCGCTTGTGAAAAACAGGCGAAAAAGGTACCTGTTCTTTGACGACTACTCCGTCAGCGCCGCTGACATGACGGTTTCAGGTTTCAAGGTGTCAGCGCTGGAGGGATCCAAGGTCTTATTGGATAACGTTGAGCTTTCGCTCTATGATGACGGCCTGTTTCACGCCCCTGACCTTTTCAAGGGCGCTCATGAGGTAAAGGTCTCCCATCCAGAAGCTGAAGAGATGGCAAAAACCATCGACATGCAAAAGGCGCAGACTTTGAAAGTCCTGTCTATGGGATTGTCAGAGGGCACAAAGGCAAGCCTTGCTGAAATGACAAGAAACATCTACAGCAAGCTCTGCGAGGCGGCTGCGCAAGGCATTGAGTTTCAAAGTCTGGGTCTGCCTTTTGCAAGCGAAAAGACCCAGATGGACGAGATGAAGCAAACCTTTGAGGATTTCGCCAACAGGTTCACAAGAGGCGAAGGCGAAGGGTTCCTGGAGATCAACGTTGTTGGCTCAAGGGACGGAAGCGCCCAGCTGGAGCTGGATGAAAGCGGAACCTATCTCTGCGAGCTGGAGATAGAATACGATTATTCTGAGGCAGTGAAGGATCGCCAGACAGGCATGCTAGTAACAAGGAAATCCAGCAAGCCGTCGAGTTACTACATAAGAGTGCTGTACAAATACGAAGGCGGCAAATGGGTTCTTTTCAACTTGAATAGGCTGTGAGGGGGGCTTTGAGTGGCTTTTTGCACTAGGTGCGGAGAGAGCCTCGAGCCAGGGACGCGTTGCCCATGCAGCCTTCCTCCAGTGAGAACCCGCCCCAAGGCCAGCTTTACGCGCTTTCTGGAGAACAGGATCCATAAGCACGATTGGCTCAGGAATGAAAATCTCAAGATCTCACTCATGCCCTCCTGTGTTGAAGCTTCAGAAGGCGAGCGTCCAGTCAAGCAATACGCGGTAGCGTCCATACGGGCTGCGGGAAGGTTCGAGAAAACCAAGGCCCAGATCCTTGTGACAAACAAAAGGCTGATATTCAGGGCCTACGGCAGATCTGCCCTTGGTTGCGCAATAGCTCAAAAGGAGTTTGACCTCAAAGAGATAAAAGGGATCGAGTCCAGGCTTGGAAGACGGTTTAGCGCCGCAAGCTTGGCCTTAGGCCTCTTTTGGGTCTTGGCCGCCAGCGCCCTGACGTTTTTCCCAGGCAAGTACCTGGCGTCAGGATCGCTTCTCTTGGCTAGCGCAATTTCAGGTGTTGCCGCGCTGGCATTCATCTTAGCGGCGGTTCTCTCCAAGAGCCGACTTTGGCTCAAGTCAGCGCTGTCCGGGGCCGCGCTTGGAATGCAATCCGCCATGTTCGCCGCAACCGGCCACTACGCTTTCTTGGCAACGCTGATCCTAGCCGCCATTGCCGCCCTGGCTTTCGCATGCCTGGGAAGCTTCGCCCCAGCGCTCACCATATCCGTCCGGACTGGAGACGGCAAGGAATTGCAATTGATAGGATCAAGCCTTGGAAGGGTTTATCCGTGCAAAGACGTTTTGAGCCTCATTCATGAGATTGGGGCGATAGTAAGGGACATTCAGGAGATGGGAGACGCGGGCGCTGACAAGTGGCGAGGCGAGGCCAGCCTGGTTTTTAAGATGAAAGGCTAGAAAGGGCGCAGCCCTTTCTAGCCTTTTTTGATTTTCCATTTATCTAGATATGGACGCCTCAATATGATATACTTTATAGAGCATATCCCCAATTTATTTGTGGCTCGGAAAAGTCCGCGTTGAAGCGTTCGCAGGACTTTTGCAACCGCTGCCGAAACTTGGGATGCGAATACATGAGCGAAGACTGTCTTTTCGCCCATCACAAAACCAAAGCTGCTTGGAGGCGAAAATTGGACAAAAAAGAGGCGAAGCTTTTTGCGGGGTCTCTTTTGGCGAAAGCGGAGGCCAGATCGGACAAGCGTGACGCTGACGAGATTTCCACTAACTGGCTGATGCAGCTGGCATCTTTAAGGTATTTGGAAGCGAACGGGTTGCTTGCGGGCTCGCGGGCGCTGTCTCTAGTTGAGAGAGTGTTCGGCCCGGTAGACGAGGAAGCGCTAAAGATGAAAAGCGGGCTTTCCAAGGCCATTTCTGACCAGGACATGAGATCTGGGCCAGAGGCGTTAGGGAAGCTTCACCAGTGGAGGATATCCGGCAAAAAGAAGGAGATATTCAAGAGCCTAAAGGGGCATGCCAGAATAAGTAAAGAGGACTTGCCTGCCGCGACGCAGCTTTTCACCCCCAAATGGATAGCCAGGTTCCTGGTTGAAAACAGCCTGGGACGGTTGTGGCTTGAAAGCAACCCGGACGAAGAATTGCGAAGCGGGATGAAGCTTATGCTTGGAACTGGCGAGCCCAAGCTCAGGGTTAGCGCTCCGGAAGAGATCAAGATCATGGATCCCTGCACGGGAAGCGGCCACATACTGGCTTGCGCCTTTGACTTGCTGGCTGAGATATACGAAAGAGCTGGAGCGAGAAGGGAAGACATTCCGGAGCTGGCGATTAAGAATAACCTGGCTGGGCTTGACATTGATGAGAAGGCGGCAAGGCTTGCGAGGTTCTGCCTGATAGCCAAAGCCCTGGAGCTAAACCCCGAGCTGGATTATCTAGAGCCAAGCATTGCGTATTTTAGCGAGCCCAAGGCAAGCGCAACCATGTCCGCGCAGATGAAAAATCTCTGCTCGCTGTTTTCGTGCGCCAAAGAGCAGGGATCGCTGATAAGGGTTTGCGACTTTGACTTAAAAGCTTTAGGGCTTGAGGCCAAAAGCCTTGGCCCTGAGGCGCAGAGCCTGGTAGCTATAGCAAGCTCTTTGTCAGAAAAGAAGCACGTGGTATGCACCAACCCCCCGTACATGGGAAAAGCGGCTATGAGTTCCCGTCTTTCCGACTATGTGAAGATTTGTTATCCAAGCGCCAGTTGCGACCTGTTTGCGGCTTTTATGGAGAGATGTCTTGACATGGCAGAAGATGGCGGATATGTAGCCATGATAACCCAGCATTCTTGGATGTTTCTGCAAAGCTACGAAAAGCTCAGGGAAAAGATGCTGAAGCTTGAGATGACAGGCCTGGCTCATTTGGGCGCTCAGGCTTTCGAGGACATTACCGGGGAAGTGGTGCAAACAGCCGCTTTCTCCATAAGAAAAACCGAAGCTGACGCGCTTGGGGTTTACCTGAAGCTGGATAGGCTGCCGACTTCTTGCGCCAAAGAAAGCGCCTTGATCGAGGCGGCCAGCCATATTTCGAAAGATCTTCCTCATCCCCTAACTTACCGAGTCCGATCAAGCGAGTTCAGCCATATGCCCGCAGGCCAAATGGCCTACTGGTCAGGGGACGCGCTTAGGAGATGCTTTGGCAAAGGGGTTTTGCTAAAAACCCTGGCCGAGCCCAGGCAGGGGCTTGCCACTGGAGACAATGACAGGTTCTTGAGGCTCTGGCATGAAGTCGATATTTCAAAGTGCGGGTTTGGGCTAGGATCAAGAAAAGAGGCCGAGGATAGCGGCTTGAAGTGGTTCCCCTACAACAAGGGCGGGGAAAGGCGAAGATGGTACGGAAACAATGAGTATGTGGTCAATTGGGAAAAAGACGGCAAAGAGATAAAGGAATTCGCAGACGCGGACGGAAAGCAGAGATCCAGGCCGCAAAACAAGGATTGGTACTTCAAGCCCTCCATCACTTGGTCATTTGTGACTACGACAGCGTTCACGGCAAGGCTGTCACCAAAGGGATCCTTGTTTGACATAGGAGGCTCTTCTGTTTTCCCCCCGGATGACATGGCCATGTGCCTTCTGGCGCTCCTGAATTCCAAGATCGCGTTCTCCCTAATGAAGATGCAAAACCCAACCCTTAACTTCCAGGTTGGGAACGTGGGAACTATCCCAGTGATAGTGCCAGAAAACAAAGACAGAATCCAAGAGCTGGCCCAAGAGTGCGTCTCGATCTCAAAGGCTGAATGGGACTCATTTGAAGAGTCCTGGGACTTCAAGCGCCATCCCTTGCTATCAGGCCCATCTCTCTTGGAAGAAGCCTTCGCTATCTGGGATAAGCTCTGCAAGTCCAGATCCGATAAGCTCATGGAAAACGAAGCAGAGATAAACAGGCTTTTCATAGAAGCCTATGACTTGAAGGACTCCGTCCTGGATGAAAGTGAAAAGCCGATATACCTAAGGCAAGCAGATCTCAAGCGTGACGCGGAAAGCCTCATTTCTTTCGCGATAGGCTGGGCTTTTGGACGCTTCTCTTTGGATGGTTCCGAACTCCCATGCCCAAGCAGCCTTATATTGCTTTCTGAAGCCTGCGACTATCTCAAGGCCTTCTTGGCAAAGGCTTGCGGAAAAGAATCTCTTTCCGAAAACCTGGATTTCCTTGCCGAGGCTATATATCCCAACTCAACAGGATCTGCAGAAGAAAGGCTCCGCCGCTACTTTGGCAGGGACTTCTGGGCAAGCCACATCAAGTTTTACAAAAAGCGCCCTATCTATTATCTTTTGGACTCAGGAAGCCATGGCGCCTTCAAGGCCTTGGCCTATAGCCATGGAGACATGGAGAAGGCTTTCGCTAGGGCAAAGCAAGAAGTCAAGGCCGAGATAAAAGCCGAAACAAAGCGGAAACCCAACTCGCGTAAGATTGGCGAAGCCCAAAGCTTCTTGGAAGCCCTGAGCTTTGACCCGAAAAAGCTGGATCTGGACTTGGGTGCCAAAGCGAACTGCGCAATGCTCCAGGCGGCGCACTTGATGCAGAAGATGCCAGAATACAGGCCCAGAACCTAAGTTAAAACCTAAGCCCAGAACCTAAGCCCAAAACCTAAGTTAAAACCTAAACCCAAAACCTAAGTTAGGAGGTTTGCCTTGGACGAAAATATGAAGACAGTCTTGAACGTCTTTACAATAACAGTAATAGTTCTGGCGGTTTGCACTTTCTTCATGCCAGACCAGATCGGGATAAGCTATGTTCCCGATGGCGATCTCCATTACTTTAGCAGGTACTGGATATTTTTGCTGACGCCAGTTCCGCTTCTGATACTTAGGCGCTGGAGAAAGAGAAAAAAAGATAGCTAAAGCTTTTTGCTTAAAAAAACGCCTTATATCACCCCAATCAAAAGCATATCCAAGGATATGCTTGCGCCAACCATAAAAACGTGTTTACAGGAGGCTTGCATATTATGGTAAACGTAGCAATCGTCGGCTGCGGCAACATTTCAAAGTTTCATGTGAGAGGATACCAGGAGTTCCCGGAAAAGTGCAGGATCGTCGCGCTTTGCGACATCATTCCGGAAAAGATGGATCAGACCGATGCCATATTCTCCCTGGGGAACCCCAGAAAGTTTGATGACCACCAGGAAATGCTGGCCCAAATGGCGGGAGAGATAGATCTGGTAAGCGTCTGTACCCCGCCGTTTTGCCATGCCGAGATAGCGATCAATAGCCTCAGAGCCGGGTGCGCAACGCTTGTGGAAAAGCCCATGGCGGCCTCTCTGGAAGAATGCGACGAAATGCTCAGAGCCCAGAAAGAGAGCGGGTCTCTCCTGTCCTCCATAGCCCAGAACAGGTTCAGAGGGCCGGTTCAAAGGCTGAAAAAAGCCCTTGACTCCAACCTCATAGGAAGGGTTTTGCATGCCCAAGTCGATTCCCATTGGTGGAGAGGCCATAGCTACTACGATCTCTGGTGGAGAGGCCGCTGGGACAAAGAAGGCGGCGGATGCACACTTAACCATGCCGTCCATCACATAGACATGCTTCTTTGGATGATGGGGCTGCCTGAGAAAGTCACAGCGGTCATCTCAAACGCAGGGCATGACAACTCTGAGGTAGAAGACATATCCATCGCCGCGCTCCGCTATCCAAAGGGAACGCTTGCCCAGATCACAAGCTCAGTCATCCACCATGGAGAGCGCCAGCAGCTCATCTTCCAGGGCGAGAAGGCCAGGATCTCGTTCCCATGGGAAACGGTCGCGTCCGTTCCCGCTCCCAGCGGGTTCCCGATCCCGGATCACGAGCTTGAGGCGAAGATAAACGCCTTTGAAGCCGAGCTGAAGCACGAAGGCCACACAGCCCAGATTGAGGATGTCATAGACGCGATAGTAGAAGGCAGAGAGCCTAAGGTCACAGGGTATGACGGAAGAGCTTCGATAGAGCTGATCACAGCCATCTACCAGTCCGGAAGCCTTGATCAGACAGTGGCATTGCCCCTTGGCAAGGACGCCCCATTCTACACGGTTGAGGGAATCCTGGAACACGCGCCAAGGTTCTTCAAAAAGACAACATCCCTTGAAGAGTTGGGGTCTGAGGGCATAAAGGTGGATGAGTACAAGTATTAGAAAAAGGCGGATAAAGAAACGCCCAGAAAGACGCCAAGCTGCTAAGCTATGCTAAACTAAAAAGAAGGGGAGCGCATTCGCGCTCCCCCAGTTTTGGCTTTTTTATTTTTTTTATTTTTTTATTTCACAGCGTCCATGTACCTGGTGATAATCGTAGCCGCTTCCGCTCGTGTAGCCGTGCCTTTCGGGTTGATGACGTTGACTCCGTTGACAGGCGTTCCAGAAACTATGCCCTTCATTGTTGTCCACATCACAGCCTCGCTGGCCCAGCCAGAGACCTGGTTCAGGTCTGGGTAATCCAGCCTGATTGCCCAATTGCCAACAGGCCCTTTTCCCTGCCACTTTGCGAAGCGGAACAGGATTGCCATCATTTCCTCGCGTGTGATTGATCTGTTAGGCTCAAACTTGCTGTTGCCCGTTCCGGAAACAATGCCCGCGCTGGCCGCCCATGCTATCGGATCGCTGAACCATTGGCCCAGAGGAACGTCTGTGAAGTTTGTCGTGTTCTGTAAGAAGCGTTCATATCTTGGATGCTGCCGTCTGAAGCCAGGTAGTAAACTTTGACGCGCTCGGGCCTTCCAAGGGGCTTCAGCGTGTACGGCAAGCTGACAGTCAGCAGCCCGTTTCCGAAGCTCGAAATGTATTTCCCGCCGCTTGATATTGAAACATCAAAGACCGGCCTTCCGGCAACTCTTGTTTGCTGGATGACATTGAGGGTCTTGGAGGATTCGACGATCTCAACCACGATAGCCATAAATCAAAAACAATGAAATCTACAAACTAGCGAAATGACCAGGCGAACGAAACTCCGAGCCGCTACTGCGGCGAAGCGTAAACAGACATGTTATGCGAAGTATCGCCCCTTTTACATTATTTTCTTATTCCATATTTTTCACTATTTTTAAATCCTCTTTAGTATATTTATGTTCCCCTTTTTGTGTCTTTTTATAATTCCAGCATTCTATACAATCTTCTTTACTTAATCCCGGATTATCATTAAAAAAGTCTCTTGTATATTGATTATATTCAAATTGTTTTCCTATTTCTATTTTCTTTCCCTGTTTTTTATCCAACAATATTTTATTGTACATTTCTATTGCTTCTT
>JAISWZ010000498.1 GCA_031270945.1 Clostridiales bacterium
AATTATATCCGAGGCGCCGAAAAAATCCGGGTGTTTGCTCGCAGAAGCCCGAGCAAACTAGTTGAAGCATTCGCCAGGATTTTTTCGGCGCCATTTCGGAATTTTGGGATATGCACTTATTAGAGCGGTTTGCCCTTGGGCCATGTCCCTTTGCGCTTGGGGATATGCATAGTATATCGCTTAGTGGACTGCAACGCAATATGCTAGTTGCGTATCCAGAATTAGACATGAGATTGTTTGCCAGCCGCAAAAAAGCGCAGATGGTTGACATGTTTCACGGTTCCGTTTAGAATGAGAGTATTCGCCGCGGATCGAGCCCGGCGTCCAGGGCCTTGCCCCAGATGCCGCCGTAGGCGCGTGATTTGCCAAGGACAGGCTTGCGCGCAACTTGCGCGAGCTTTTTCGCCAAACTCCGTCGCTTAAGCGGCCAGTTGCCGCTAGCCACACGCCTAGAGAGGTACTTATGCATAAATTCGCAATCTTTTCTGACAGTTCCTGCGACTTGAGCAGGGAACTGCTGGATCTCCATGGAATTTCGCTTGTGCACTACTATGTTACACTTGATGCTGGGATCAATTACCTGAAAGAATACCAGGACATAGAGCCCAAAGAGTTCTACAGACGGCTGGAGGAGCTCAAAGGGGTTGCCCCTAAAACATCCTTGCCTCCGATACAGGATTACATCGACGCTTTCAAGCCAGCCATGGAGGCCGGAGAGGACATACTTTGCCTTTGCCTTACCCAGAAGTTCAGCGGCTCTTACCAAAGCGCCCACAACGCGGCTGAAATGTTGAAAGAGGAATTTCCGGATCGAACAGTGAGGGTAGTGGACACAAAAAACTGCTCCACAGGCCAAGGGCTTGCTGTTCTTGAAGCTGCAAGGATGAAGGCGGACGGATTTTCCTTGGAAGAGACAGCCAAAATCTTGAAGCTTCAAGCCGAAGAAGCCAGAATCATGATCACTGTTGACAACCTGGACTACCTTCAAAGAGGGGGCCGCATAGGCAAGGTGACAGCTTTCGCGGGGGCTCTGCTGAACATCAAGCCAGTGATTAGCATGACTAATGGCGAGCTTGTTCCCATTTCACGGATCCGGGGCAGACAGAAGGCGATAGCCGAGGTGGCAGAGCTAGCCGCCAAGGATCTGGCAAGCAATGAGAGCAAGTACCATGTCGCCTACCTTCACAGCAACTGCCCGGAAGATCTGGTCATACTCAGGGCCGAGGTGGAAAAGAGGACGAACGTCAATCCGCTTGTTCCAGTTGGAGTTATCGGCGTCACAATAGGGACGCACATAGGCCCTACCGCCGTCGCGTTCGCCTACACTCCCAAGTATGAGTGCTTCCTGGAAAAATAGCAAATGCAAGGCGCTTGACTTTGCGTCTGCAAACGAATGCCTTGACATGCTGATTGATAGGCATAAAAACATTGATTTGAGCGAAAGCGCTCTTCCTTTCGCTTTTTGGCTCAGTAACCTTTTACTGGACTTGGCATATATTTAAGTACCTTCTTTTAATTGCCAAGCAAAGCGCATTAAAAATGCTTTTAGGGGCATATCCCCAAATTTTGAAAAAAAGCCTTGCATCATGTTTGCTTCTGGCTTGTTTGCAGGTTTTAATTCATTATTTGGGATATGCCTAATATAAACCGCTCGCTATTTTTTTCGCTTTGAGCGCCAGCCGCTTGAAGCCAGAGGGGGGCTCTGGCATGGAACTTGACAAAGCCGTATCAAGCGTAATTCAATCCTTGTCTGAATCCAGAGAGTTCACGCAGCTGAAGGAAGCCACGCGCAAGCTGCATGCAGATGATAAAGCGCGGGACTTGCTAAGGAGCTTCAACCAAAAGAACATCAAGATACAAGAGCTTGGGCTTGCGACTAAAATCTTGCAGCCTTCAGTAGACGAGCTGGACAAAGAGTTTGAGGCTTTGATAACTGTCCCCGAATTGAAGGAATATTTTGAGAAAGTGGATTGTTTCAACTCAATAATGTTTGATGTTATTCATGGCATCCGCAAAGCGCTTGAAAGCGAGCTGTTTGGCATTGAGCGCGATGCGTCCGCAGAAGACTAGCGGATAGCCTACCAGGACGCGCTATAAAATATTATACTGATGATCGTTCAAATGTGGAATTTTCTTATCGTTGCCCGACTCAAAAGCCAGTCGGGCCGCTTGCGCTAACGATAAGAAAATTCTAAATCATACCGCTCATCAGAATAGTATGCCGCACTGGACACGCCCGCGACTATCCCAAAGGCCAAAAAAGTTATTGGCAAATATTTCTGATACCGATTAGTCTAGCCCGCAATCGAGGCTTTGAAACGTTTGAAACCAAAACATTCTAGCATATATACGCTTGAAAATGAACATTGTTTGTGATAAAAAATCGCGGGTCGTTTGCCGCGAAAAAAAACCAAAGAGCCTTGGCGATTGGAAGGAGGGGCTCTTAAGCTATGCTAGTGCATATGCCAAAAAACAAGTTTTGGGATATGCGCTGATGAGTGAAAGAGGCTGCTCTTTTCGCTCAGGCGGGTAAACAAATGTTTGCGCAGACAGGCATAGGCTTGAGGGCATGACCGATGATTCGCAAAAAAACGCTTGCCGCTGCGGCGCTTGCGGTCTTCTTGGCGACCGCGACTGCTCAAGCCGCGCCGTCATCATGGGCGGCGCAGGAAGTCGCGGAAGCGATAAGCCTGGGGATAGCTCCACAGGAACTTCAAGGAAGCTACCAGCAAGACATCGGACGGCAAGAGTTCGCAAAGGTTGCCGTGCACACGATATCCGCGATGGAAGGGATATCGATGCAGGATTTGATGGATAAGACCGCCGCAGGCGCAGTTTTTCTTGACACTGTTGATCCATGCGCCTTGTGCGCTAGCGCCCTGGGAGTGATCCAGGGCAGGGGAGAAGGGATCTTCGATCCGTTTTCTCCGATAACCAGGGAAGAAGCGGCAGTGATGCTGCGACAGACCCTTATGGCGGTTGGCGCGCTTGAGCCCCAAGCCAACGCCAATTTCTCTGATCTGGAACAGGCTCATTCATGGGCAAGAACCGCAGTGTCTGACGTGGCAGGGCAAGGAATTATGGTTGGAACCGGGGATGGCAGATTTGAGCCTCTGGGCACATACACCAGAGAGCAAGCTCTGGCTTCTTTCCTCAGGCTCTTAACCGCAGCATGTCCCAATGGCGAGGTCAGGCTTTCAGAACGCGAATACGGCTTCTCGCTGCCCCTGCCGTCCTCATGGAAAGGCTGCGCTGTGAATGTCAGCACTTGGGAAAGCAATGACATGAATGAGTTCGGCCCGCAAATAGAGATCAAGCATCCGCTCTCGACAAAGGCAAACCCAAGGCAAGACATTCCGGTAATGGCTTTCACGCTAGACCAATGGGGACGCATGGAAAACGACGAGTTCCATATAGGCGCGGCCCCAATAAACCCCAAGGAATTGGGCAGGAACAGCCATTACGTCTTCGCTCTCCCGGCCAGGTACAACTACGCCTTCCTTGAGGGATACGAGGAAGTGGAAGAAATAGTCTTGAGCTTTTCGACATTTGAGCCAATGTTGCAGGAGGAGTAGCGGCTTTTGGATCTTCGCAATAATGAGAAGCACCTTTAAGATCCATGGCAATAATGATAAGCACCTTTAAGATCCATGGCAAGATCAGGTCATTATCCTAGAACTAAAACAGTGCTTATGTCCTGCAAAGTCGATACGCATAAATATTTCTTGAGCGCTTGTCCATTGGGCAAGCGCTTTTGGGCGTACGAAGCCTCTGATATATCAGCGAGTGAAAAGCGTTGCGCTTTTCACTCGTCCGTTGCTAGAATGCGGAAAACGCCATCCTTTCCATATAGAGCTCCGTAAACTTTGGGTTGTTTGAAAGCTGAACCACGCAAGCCTTTTTGGCGGCCTCCCTAAATTTGATCCGTGACTTTTCAGAGACCAGGGCTAAGAGCGCTCCATGCAAGGCGGTGTTTCCGGCGGCATGGGACACGCCTGCCAGGCTTTCCGGGATAAGGCCTATGAAGGCGGCGTCCTTGGGGTCAAGGGAATGGCCGAAGCCTCCGGCCAGGTAAAGCGCCGGAGCGCTGAGCTTGGATTCTTCAAGAAGGATCTCTATGCCTGAGGCGATAGCTGACTTGGCCATTTGAAGCTGGCGGATGTCTTGGGATGATATGGCTATGCCGGAATTGCCGAGAGAGAAAGACTCTTCCTCCATGTAGCCGCTTTCTTCCAGAGCTCCGGTTTCCAGTGCCAAGCGGGCGGCGCTTATCAATCCTGTGCCGCATATGCCGATTGGGGGCAGGCTGCCTATGGTCTTTACTTCAATCTCGCCGTCTTTAGCCTTAACGCCATATATCGCTCCGTCTGCGGCGATCATTCCCTGGCTTATGTGAGTGCCCTCAAAAGCTGGCCCTGCCGCTGTTGCGCAGCACCATATCCTGTCTCCGCCCATAAGGGCCATCTCGCCATTGGTGCCAGCGTCAGCCAAGAGCTTGGGCTCGCCTGGATAGAGATGCTCCAGGTACGCGATTCCGCAGGTTATGTCAGCGCCTACATAAGCGCTTATGCAGTCGGGAATGTAAAGCTCGCTGTTCTTTAGTTGAGGGAAGACGGAACCCGCTTCAAGGGTTTCGCCAAACAAGCGCTTGGCTTCAAATGGCGCCTGCCCTATCTCCCGTGGATCAAGCCCCATCAGATAGTATAGCATGGTTGTGTTTCCAGTGGCGCAGATCCGGGAGACCAGTTTTTCTGACGCATTGGCCTCTTTCAAGGCGCTGGACATAAGCTCTCCAAGCTTGTCCCGAATAAGCGCCTTTAGCTCATGCGGGCCGTTTTCGTTTGAATATGATATCCTGCTAAGCACGTCAGCGCCAAAGACGCCCTGGGGGTTTAGGGCGGACTTTACCGATAGCGCAACTTGGGAAGGCATGTCCATAAGGGCAAGAGCTATGGTGGTTGTGCCTATGTCAATAGCAAACCCAAGAGGGGCGTCTTTGCTTCCGTCATGCTCCGGCAGCGCCGCTGGCAGGTCTGCAAGCGCGAAAGCCTGGGTTTCTGGCAATTTCACAATGACCTCGCCCATGGCTTCGCATTGGCAAGCCAGCCTGAACCTTTCAGGGTCAAGGCCCTTTTTTTCAAGAAGCCTACGCTCCAGCGCCGACATGCGAGACAGGTCTCCAGACGCTTCGACATGGCAGCCTCCGCATATGCCTCGTCCCCCACACGGCAATGACATGTCAGGGCTTTTTTTTAGCATTAGAGAAGACAAAATCTCATTCGCGCCGTATAATTTAAAAATCCGCATTTAATCCTCGTTTCTGCCAGCAGGGCGTTTGCGCTAAAGGGGCTGGAAAAAGGCTTTTCCGGCGTCCAAAAAAAGATAAGCAAGTAAAAGAAGATAAGCAAGTTGACAGTCCTTAATTAATTTATACCACAAATGGGCAATGCAAGCAAGAAGCTTGCGCCAAAAGAGGTGCGATATGGTGGCATTCTTGGAAAAGCCCTATAGATGGGCGGCAATATATTCTCTTCTCTTGGCGCTGGCCACGGTTTTTGTTCTGCTTGACGCGTTTGTGATTGAGCGGGTGGAAGCCAGGATAGAGATGGAAGCGCCAG
>JAISWZ010000501.1 GCA_031270945.1 Clostridiales bacterium
AATTATATCCGAGGCACCGGAAAAATCCGGGTGTTTGCTCGCAGAAGCCCGAGCAAACTAGTTGAAGCATTCGCCAGGATTTTTCCGGTGCCATTTCGGAATTTTGGGATATGCTCTAAGTCAAAGCCCCTCAAGGGTGTCCGCAAGAGCGCTTTGAACTGGCAACGCCGCCAGCGCAGCGCCTTCCCTTGAGAGCTGATTTAAGCGATGAGTGCCAATGATAAGACTGATTTGGGCCCCCTGAAACCCAAAAGGCGGTGAACCTTGAGGTCGCGAGCGAAAATGTCGCTTGAAAGCCTTGAAAAGGGTTCGCGCTGTTTGGCATCTGGGAGGTTCCACAGCAAGGTTGCCTCGGAAAGGCAGCCGAGACATAAAAAGCTTTGCTTTTCAAGCAAGCTTCGCTTGCCTCGGGTGATTTTGAGCAAGGAGTGGAAATGGCATGAGCGAAAACATAAACCGCCTGCAAAAGCGCCTTGAGGGCTTTGAGGGCCTGGAGATATTGGGCGAGCCGGCTGACGAGGCCTGGAAGGAAAGAAAGCTGTTGAGCCTGGTCAAGGTGCTGTCAGAAAGCGATTCGGATGTTGACAAGGAAACCCTTGTTTTCGCTGAAAGGGCTTTGCAGGAGCTCAAAAGGAAATGGGACAGGGAATCGTCCGGCGCGATAAACGGAACTCTTTGAGACAAAATTTCGGACAGACATAAAGACTACAAGGCGCTTTGCCCGTAGGTATATAATAGCAGTACGATGCTCTGAATACGATGCGCCCAAGGGGCGCCAAGGCATACTTGTTGACTGAGCCAAGCTTTTGCCAGCGCCTGGAGGCGCTGTTTGGGGCCAAGCTTTTGCTGGGCGCTGGCATATGATGATGTTGACTCGAAAACTACGTCAATGCTGTAAAATCTTTGATTAAAGCGTAAGTTTACGCAAAACCTGTTTTCAAGCCATTTGCGTTTATTTGGTACGGCCCATATAACCAAGGCGCTCGCCTAAATAAAATATTTTTGGCTGCAGCAAAATTTGAGGTTTAAAACAGAGGCACTTGCACTAATACTTATGGGGCGCGCATTTATGCCCCAGCGCTAACGCTTAAGGGCGCACATTAGCCCTCGCTGAAAGGGGCACTGATGGCTGCTGCGAAAACAAGAACCGTGCATGTGTGCCAGTCTTGCGGGTACGAGACCGCGAAATGGCTAGGCCGATGCCCGTCGTGCGGCGAATTCAACACGTTTGAGGCTATGGAGAAAGCTCCTGAGATGCAGGTCCAAGAGTCTAGGGGCTCGACTTCAAAGGCTGTCAGCTTGGACAAGGTTCCCCCAATGGGTGAATGCAGGATACCGACCAGGATTTCCGAGCTGGACTGCGTTTTGAGCGGAGGGATAGTCTCTGGCTCCCTGATATTGATTGGAGGGGATCCGGGGATCGGCAAGTCCACCCTGCTTCTTCAGATTTGCCAGAACCTTGGCGAGGACGGAAAGAAGATACTTTATGTGTCGGGTGAGGAAAGCGTTCAGCAGATAAAGCTTCGGGCGGATCGCATGGACGTCGACTCAAAGAGGATACTTCTCCTGGCTGAGACAAGCATCTCAGCGCTGGAGTCGGCTGCTAAGGAACTGAAGCCTGACTTGGTAGTCGTTGACTCTATCCAGACAATAATAGACGACACGCTTTCATCAACGCCGGGAAGCGTTACCCAAGTGCGGGCTTGCACGGCCAGCCTGATGCGGATCGCAAAGGGGCTGGGAATATCAGTCTTCATAGTGGGGCATGTCACCAAAGAGGGCGCGATAGCCGGGCCCAGGGTTTTGGAGCACATGGTTGACACTGTCTTGTACTTTGAAGGCGAGCGCGGCGGCGGATGCAGGATGATCCGGGCAGTGAAGAACAGGTTTGGCTCCACCAACGAGGTAGGCGTCTTTGAGATGGGGGAGAAGGGACTAAAAGAGATTAGAAATCCGTCTGAATATATGCTTTCGGGAAGGCCCATAGACGCGCCGGGCTCGGTTGTCACATGCAGCGTGGAGGGCACAAGGCCCATACTCGCTGAAGTGCAGGCGCTGGCTTGCGCCACCAGCTTTCCCTCTCCAAGAAGAACCGCAACCGGCCTTGACTACAACAGGGTTGTGATGCTTCTCGCTGTGCTGGAAAAACGGGCTGGAATCAAGATCTCTGACTACGATTGCTATGTAAACATCGCTGGCGGCATGAAAATAGTTGAGCCTTCGCTAGACGCGGCTGTCATAGCCTCGGTGGCTTCGAGCGCCCTCAACAAGGCCATGGATCCCCTTACGATGTTCTTTGGGGAAGTGGGCCTCACAGGGGAGCTGCGGGCTGTAGGGCAGACGGACAAGCGCATAATCGAGGCCAGCAAGATGGGGTTCAAAACTGTGATAATGCCTTCGGCTTGCCTCAAGGGCGCAAAAAAGCCGGAAGGGTGCCGCATCCTTGGCGCTTCAAACATAGCGGAGCTGGTTCAAGCGGGACTGAGCAACCCCGGGAAATAAAAAAGCCGGCGCTTTGGCCGGCGGAGTCACGCGTTTTATAGGGCGTTTCAGTAATCTTGCCAGATAAAAGTCAAAATATAACAAAAAATTTTTAACACTAAAGAAAGAAAAAATCTTGACATGTTTTGGATTATGTGATACTATTGAATACTGCACCGAGAACTCACCCGCGCAGTAGACAGTCCTTCCATTATAACATATGCGGCTACAGAAATCAACATATTTTTTTAAGGACGGCGGAAATTTCCCAGGATGGGCAAAAATGCCCGGGCATGCGCCAATCAAGAGGCGCTGAGGCCATGTTGGCGCAGCCTGGGGGCATAACCGATATCCAGGAAACGAGTCTTGCGCATGCTTGACTCGCGCTTAATTATGCTTGTCTTGGGCTTTGCTCAGGATCAGCTCTATGCTCGCAAGTCCTTTTCCCAGCCCATTTGCAAATTTCTAGATCTCGCCCGAAGCGCTTTACGCTTAGGCACAGACTTCGCTGGATCTTCAAGAGCGTTTTTTGCTTTATCCGAAAGAATGCTTCTCTTAGATTCTTGTCACGAAAAGGCTGGGCTCTCTGGCTGTGTTAATAGTTTGCCCAAAGCCGAACAGATTATCAATCAAAACATCGCAAGCCGTAAAAATTAAACTGACGAGCTCCAAAATGGCGCTCGTTGGCATTGCGGTCTCCGCCTGGAAGCCGAGCCTCAGGCTTAAATCCATCCGCCTGAAATTTAGGCTTGATGCTTGGCCTTTACGCAATCGCATTCGGGCTTGAGGTGTTCCGCTTGGCTCGCGCGCCAGAGGCGCGCGCAGACTTTGGTTAGGGGTGAAAAGCGCCATGGAGAAAGACAGGATAACGCCAACGCCTATGGGTAACGCTCTTCGGATGAGCTATTCGAGGATTGAGGAAGTCCTGGAGATGCCGGATCTCATCGAAGTCCAAAAGGACAGCTATCGGTGGTTTCTCGAAGAGGGGCTTAAAGAGGTGCTCCAGGACATATCTCCGATCACGGACCATAGCGGCAACCTAGTGCTGGAATTCATCGATTTTACGCTGGACAAGGATTCGAAGTATTCCATCGACGAATGCAAGGAAAGGGACGCCACCTACGAGGCGCCAATGCACGTGAAATGCCGGCTCCACAACAAGGGTGAGGCCATGGAGATAAAGGAGCAGGACATCTTCATGGGGAACTTCCCGATCATGACTGAAAACGGGACTTTCATAATAAACGGGGCAGAGCGCGTCATAGTCAGCCAGCTCATGAGATCCCCAGGCATCTATTACACCATAGAGCACGACAAGGTTGGAAAGCAGCTCATTTCATCCCAGGTGATACCCAACAGGGGCGCTTGGCTGGAGTTTGAGACGGACTCAAACGATGTATTTAACGTAAGGGTTGACAGGACAAGAAAAGTGCCTGTGACAGTGCTTATAAGATCTTTGGGCGTTGGCACGGACGAGGAGATCATAGAGCTTTTCGGGGACGAGCCCAAGATAGTGGCTTCGATAGAGAAAAACGAAGCCAAGAGCTTTGAGGAAGGCTTGATTGAGCTCTACAAGAGGATCCGCCCAGGAGAGCCTCCTACGGTTGAAAGCGCGGAATCCTTGCTTAAGAGCATGTTCTTTGACGCCAAAAGATATGACTTGGCTAAGGTTGGAAGATACAAGTTCAACAAGAAGCTTTCGTTCAAGAACATCCTGAGAGGCTGCAAGCTGGCCGAGGCTGTCAGCGACCCGATGACAGGCGAGATCATAGCCGACATTGACGAGATAGTCACGGAAGAGCTGGCTGAGGCCTTGCAGAATTCAGGAACGCCAGCCGTGATAGTGAACGTGGATGAGCGCAGGGTGAAGGTCTTAAGCAACCTGGCGGTGGACATCAGCGGATACATTTCAGGGTTCGGCCTGCAGCCGTCCGACCTGGGCATCAGGGAAAAGGTCTATTTCCCGGTTCTCAAGGAGCTTCTGGAAGAGGCGTCAGGGCCAAACGACTTCATGATAATGGCCAAGGCCAACATGACAAGGCTAATCCCCAAGCATGTGACCAAGGAAGACATCTTTGCCGCGATAAACTATGTCATGCATCTGGACTATGGCATAGGGAGCAAAGACGACATCGACCATCTTGGAAACAGGAGAATAAGGGCCGTTGGCGAGCTTTTGCAAAACCAGATCAGGATAGGCCTTTCCCGCATGGACCGCGTGGTAAGAGAGCGCATGACCGTGCAGGACTTGGACATTGTGACCCCGCAAGCTCTGATAAACATCAGGCCGGTTACGGCTGCCATAAAGGAGTTCTTCGGAAGCTCCCAGCTGTCCCAGTTCATGGGCCAGACCAACCCGCTTGACGAGCTGTCCCACAAGCGCCGCCTTTCGGCCTTGGGCCCTGGCGGACTTTCCAGGGATCGCGCCGGATTTGACGTCCGCGATGTCCACAGCTCCCACTACGGGCGAATGTGCCCCATAGAAACCCCTGAAGGCCCGAACATCGGCCTTATAAACTCCCTGGCCACCTTTGCCAGGATAAATGAATATGGTTTCATAGAAGCCCCTTACCGGATAGTGGAACATGACGGCGAAGAGCCTAGGGTTTCAAACGAGTTTCGGTACTTCACCGCTGACGAGGAAGAAAACTACACTGTCGCCCAGGCGAACGAGGTTCTTGATGAAAGCGGGCACTTTGTTCACAAAAAGGTGTCTGGCCGATTCCGCGAGGACATTCTTGAAGTTGACCGCGCGAAGATTGACTTGATGGACGTTTCGCCAAAGCAGATAGTCTCGGTTGCGACAGCGCTCATACCGTTTCTTGAAAACGACGATGTTACCAGAGCCCTTATGGGATCAAACATGCAGCGCCAGGCTGTTCCGCTTCTCACCACGGACTCGCCTATAGTCGGAACTGGAATGGAGTACAAGACCGCCAGGGACTCGGGCGTTGTGTCAATAGCAAGAGATTCAGGGACAGTCGAGAAGGTCTCAGCCAACCAAGTGGTCATAAGAAAGCCGGACGGAAACGCTGAAGTCTACAGGCTCACAAAGTTCATCCGCTCGAACCAGGGCACTTGCATAAACCAAAGGCCTTTGGTGAACAAGGGCGATTTCGTCTACAAGGGCCAGATCATAGCGGATGGCCCGTCAACCCAAAACGGAGAGCTTGCCTTGGGCAAGAACCCCTTGATAGGATTCATGACCTGGGAAGGCTACAATTACGAGGACGCTATTCTTCTAAGCGAAAAGCTTGTTCAGGCTGACGTGTACACCTCAGTCCACATCGAGGAGTTCGAGGCTGAATCAAGGGAAACGAAGCTTGGCTCTGAAGAGATAACAAGAGACATTCCCAATATCCCGGAAGAGGCCAGAACAAACCTGGACGAATTCGGAATCATAAGGATAGGCGCTGAGGTTCAGCCAAATGACATCCTGGTGGGAAAAGTGACGCCCAAAGGCGAAACTGAGCTCACAGCGGAAGAAAGGCTTCTTAGGGCCATATTCGGCGAGAAGGCAAGAGAGGTAAGAGACACGTCCCTGCGCGTTCCCCATGG
>JAISWZ010000510.1 GCA_031270945.1 Clostridiales bacterium
AATTATATCCGAGGCACCGGAAAAATCCGGGTGTTTGCTCGCAGAAGCCCGAGCAAACTAGTTGAAGCATTCGCCAGGATTTTTCCGGTGCCATTTCGGAATTTTGGGATATGCTCTAAATAATGCATTTGCTTTGATTAAAGGCTCAAGAGTCCGCCGCCCCCGCGGCTGCCGCGTCAGCCAAAAACTGCTGGCCTGGCTTTTCTAGCATAATCGAGTAAACTTTCGCTCCGCAAATCACGTTCTGCGACTGTATCCTCAGATCCGTGCCCACGGAAATCTCCTTGTTCCCGTTTACCTGGTATCCGTTTTCTGAATAGCTTCCCTTCACTTCAAGCACTATAAGAATGTTGTACCGCTCTTCCATAGGAACTATGGTAACCGTGCCGTCAAGCTTTCTCATGATTTCCTTGGACTGCTGGGTTTCCACGTCAACTACCGTGCCAAATGGCTGCTGCCCGTAGGTCTCGTAGATCACGTCTCCAACTTTTACCGCCTGGACTGAGAAGTCCCTGATCCTTTCAACCGAAAGGGTCACATAGAACTTCGTGTTCGCTGTCACTATAGCCACGGCCTTGGGAGAGAGAGTGCGGTACCCGTACCCTATGAGAAGCCCGACAGCGACAATGACGATGGCAAGGTCTATTACGCTCACTTTGCCTTTGATCCTGCCCTGCTTGTCAATCATTGGGCTTCACCCCTCTCGGTCTTGACTATGTAGCAGCTGGATGCGAAGTCCTTGTTCTTCACATAGATCTCCTTGCCTACCATGATGTCAAACGCGCCTACCGACGTAGCCATGTCAGTCACTTGGGCTGTTGCCTCAACAGTGATGTAGATCGTGTGAAACCCAGGTATCTTGCCTCTTCTTATGATGTTGCCGTTGTGGTCAGGCAGGTCCTCCAGGTAGTCTGTTTCAAGAACGCTTTTTATCGTGCCAATGTGGTAGCCCTTTTGGGAGTCATACAGATCCGCTCCAATAGTTATGCTGTCAGCAAAACCCGGAAGCTTCTTTTGAAGCTCGATCATGTACTCCAGCGATACATCCCCCGCTTTCGCGGCAACGCTCTGCGGAGCTGAAAATTGGATCGCAAGCGCTATAAAAACTGCGAAAAGGCACACCAATAATATATCGACAATGCTGACGACTCCAAACAGCCGAAGTTTTTCGTCAACAAATTTCCTGTTTTTCATCGCGGCCCTCCTAAAATTTAAAGAATTTCAAGCATTATTTGCTACTTTTTGATAAAGCTCATGCGTGGCTTTTCCCATTGCTTCCAGCGTAAACTTCTCCAAGTATATCTCCCTAGCCCGACTGCCCATTTTGGCCCTCAGCTCGTCCTTTTTCAGCAGCCTTATGGCGTCAGCCAACGCTTTGCTGTCTCTTTGCTTGAAGATGATTCCGTTTTCCCCGTCTCTGACCACATGGGGGTTTCCCCCGAAATCTGATGCCACAGCCGGCACTCCCAGGCTGAAGCCTGATATCAATGACATGGATGTGGCCTCTGTGCCGTATGAAGCGTTTATCTGAAGGTCTGTGATGTTTTCAATTCTGCCTATGTCCTTGACGAACCCCAGGAAAAGCACGTTTTCAAGCCCGGAAGAAAGCCTTTTCAGCTCTTCCTCCATAGGTCCCGCTCCGGCTATCAAGAACTTCACGTCCGGAAGCTCCCTAGCCGCCTGTATAACAGTGTCATGGCCCTTGACGTCAACAAGCCTCGCAATGATCGCGGCTACGAAATCCTCTTTGGAAAGCCCCAGATCCCTTCTCGCTTTTTCCCTTTCGCCAGGGCTAGTCCGCAGACTTTCCTCAACTCCGTTAAATATCACGTTTATCCGGTTTTTCGGAGCGCCTATGGCTATAAGGTCATTGACTACAGCAGGAGAGACAGCGATGTAGGCGTCAGCCAAAAGGGTGTTCGCAATGGAGCTGGCCAAGCTTTTGGGAAATCTGGCCTTGCTTATTTCATACGCGCAGTGCCTTGTCACCACAACCTTTTTTCCCGCAAGCCTTGCCGCCATTCGCCCCGACAGGGACGCGTGGGTATGGACGATGTCAGCCTTCGACTCTTTGATCATCCTGGCCAGCCCTGGCACAGCCTTCAAGCTAAAGGATTCGTTTTTTATGTTTTGGGCTTGAATAGTCTGCACGCCAAGCTTTTCGAACTCCTGGACCAGATCGGAGCCTTCAGGAACTATCACAGCAACATCCAAGCCGTTTTTTATATCCAGGCCATTTTTAACCCTGGCCCACCGGGCCAGGGAAAGAACGCATCTTCCCGCTCCTCCAAGCATCTGGTCAGTGAGAATATGAAGAACCCTCAACAGAAATCCCCCTTGAGCCGCATTCTCACCAAGGCGTTGCCAAGGCCCAGGAATATGAAGAAGCTCAGCGTCACCCTGTAGTTGTAGAAAACATAGTCAAACATGCCTTGTCCAAGAAAGGCTATGACAGCGGATATGAAAGCGGCGCAGAGCACTTTTGTCTTTGTGTTCCTGGTCTTGAAAAAGAATGGCACTTGGGTCTTGAAGAAGGAAGCCAAAAGCGCCAGAAAGACCAAGAGCCCGAATATGCCAGTCTCTACAAACACCTGCAGGTACAGGTTGTGGGAATGGGGCGCGGTGACATTGGAAAACGCGTAAAGCGGGTATACTACGTTGTAAGCCTCAATCCCCTGCCCTAGCCCGGATATCCAGAAATCCTTGAGAATCCTCAGGGTCGCCTGCCAGATGTATATCCTGTAGCTGGTGGACGAGTCGCCAGCGCCAAAGTTTGCGATGCTTGCGATCCTGTTTATCATGGAAGCGGGAAGCATGAACGGCACAGCGAAAAGCCCTGCGCAAAACAGGATTATCAGCCTCTTGTTTACAAACAGAATGAAAACCACAGCCGCAAGCCCCAAAGCCAGGTAGCATCCCCTCGAGAATGTCCATGCCAGGTTCAGAGCAAGCAAAACCGATATTCCCAGATAGTAAGCCTTCCCTATCCACTTGGCGGCGCAGTACGCCATCGCCAGGCAAATCGGAATGGCCAGAAGAAGGTATGTGCCATAGACGTTGGGGTTCTGGAATGTCGAGTAAATCCTCAAAGTGACATCTGAGAACATGCTTCTGTCAACCCAGGTAGTGTCAACTTTTCCCGAAAGCTTCTGGTATAGCCCGTAGACTCCTGTCACTCCCGCAGAGCTCGCGAAGACAAACAGGCAAAAGCTCAGCTTTTTCTTTGTGTCGATAAGAGCCAGAACCAAAGGGTATGACAGCACAAGAAGCGTTACCAGAAGCGCTATCTTGATGCTAGATGATGGCGCGAAGCTTGTCGCGCCGTAAAACAGCCCCACTATCACGTAGACAACAACAATAATGCCAGTCAGGTCTATAGCTGGCGAATACCGCTTGTCAAGCGCGAGCTTGAGAAGGAAGCACAAGGCTATGTATCCAAGCATCGCAGCTATGACCATGGTAGGCATGAAAGGGGCTAGCCCAACCACTCCAACAATGCCGATCTCAGGCCTGCAGAATGCGGCGACAGCTCCCGCGAACGCGGCGACTGCGATTATCACTGTCAAAGGCTTGAACCACAGAAGCCCCAGGCAAGCTCCAACAGCGACAATCACCATGATCCAAACGCCAAGCCAGCTTTGATCCCGCTCTTCAGACTCCAAGCCAAACTCCTGGCAAAACAGCCTTCCGGCAAGCGATCCCCTGGCCAAGGACGCCAATGCCAAAGCCGCTTTGCACAAGAAGCTAGCCTCATAGATCTCTGAGAGCCTGTCCCGCATCTTCTCAAGCTGGCCAAAACAGCCTGTGATCAGCCTCGCAAAGATGCTGGCTTCCAAGACCGACTCGTCAGCGGGCTCCGCCAAGACCACGTGCAAAGCGCTTCCTGAGAACGCTCGCTGGCAGAACGCGAATATTCCGCCAACAGCGCGGAAGAAAAGACTGCCGTCCATGATCAATGACGCTTTTTTCCAAATTTGCTTTAACATAAGCATTATCCTCTTTGACTTTTTCAGCGGCTGCCAACGATCATGCCGCTACTTGTATACTATGCCGCAGAAATTTGGTATTGTCAATCCGTTTTTAGTGCATAAGCCAAATTTATGAGGAATGCTTGAATTCATGCATCGAGTTTGCGTGCCCAGCCCGCGCAAACCCGGGAGCGCCTTCCGCGCTTAAGGTGAATTTGGGATATGCTCTTCTATTGCCGAAATGCCCTAACGGGTTTGAAAGCCAGGAATTTTCTAGATTTGGCTGGTTTGGTTAGAATAAAATAAATTTGATTAAAGTAAATTAAAATAAAATAAAATAAAAACGAGCCGCTGGTTTCTGCGGCTCGTTCGCACTGTTAGTTGTGCTTTTTACATTAAGTCCGATTTTTTTATATTTTGTGTTATTTCATCTCAATCTTGGGATATGCGCTTACCAATTCGGTGTCGGCTCAACTTGTGGATCGCTTCCGTCCGCTGACTCCCCCGGCGCAGCCGGGGGTTAATGTTTCTAATTAACCACAATAGTACAAGTTGTGGACTTATCATAGAATGGTCTGCTTAGGCATTGCATAAAAGGACCTTGGGTAACCATTCCCAAAAGCTCGTATTTGCCAGGCTCTTCAGGCGCTTTGATTTCGCAAGTTCCATATGACAGTTTTCCGCGCGTCTGCTGGACAATCATATACGGCTTGTTGTCTATCTCTATTGGCTCGCCATTTAAAAACGCTAAAATAAGAACCTCTTCTGAATTTTCGAAATTTCCTGTACGATAAGCAAACTTAATGGTTTCTCCTTTTGACACCTCAATGGATTTTGGCGGATATTTCACATCCGGCGCATCCACCGCTTCGAAATCCGTGTTAAACATCAATCCTTGCAATTGCAAGCTTAAATATTTATCCGGTTGGATAGGCTCATAAGCAGGGACCTCAAAATCCTCTGCATCCTGTCCAGGAGGAATAAGCATAATATCTTGCATCGATATAGGCGGAGCGACTAAAGAACCATCAACTATGTGCTTATCGTAATTCGGAATAACAAGCACCGAAAGAATATGCGGTTTGTCAAAACTTATGCCATCCGGCAAATTAAAAGGAATTTCAAAGGTGTCCGTTGGTTTTACGCTAACAACATAACTGTTAAGCACTTCTCCATTGACTATAAAATCAGTTTCTGCGTAATCCAGCAAAATCTTAACCTTGCAGTTATAGGCGTCTGTTGACACTGATGAAAAGACAAAATGCAGATCATCAGTGATTTTTTCAATATGGAGCTTCCCTTGCACAGCCAAGGTATCATTTGTCGTTACACCAAAAGTTAGACTGTGAGCGAACGCTTGCGAATGCCTCCCCACACTTGCCTTAACTGCCTCTAATTGTTTGCTCATGAACGATTGCTCCAACCCTTCTGTATCAGAAGGCTCTTGCTCCAACCCTTCTGTATCAGGAGAACCTTGTTCCAACCCTTCTGTGTTAGCCGATTCTTGCGTGTCGCTCGTGTTTACAGCCACTATGTTATCGGAGCATGCACTAATCATGGAAAGTCCAAGAATCATAAAAACCAATGCAAGTATTTTTTTCTTGCTCATTAGACCGTTCATCTCCTTATTTTCTTTTGAATGCATTTGTCAATCTTTTGAATCAGCTTTTTGACATTTTATTTAACAACCAGAGTAAATGGTTTTGCTCTGTCATAGAACGGTATATAGTTGCCTTGCATAAAAGGCCTGTTTGTTACAATTCCTACGACCTCATATTCCCCAGGCTCTTCAGGTGCCTTGATTTGAAAAGTTCCATATGATATTTTGCCATGCTTCTGCTGTATTAGCATATATGGCTTATTTTCTATTTCTATCGGATCGCCGTTTAAAAGCGTCAATATGAGCACATCTTCCGAGTCTTGATAATTGCCTGTACGATAAGCCAACTTAATGATTTCGCCTCGAGACACTTCCATGAATTGAGGCGGGAAATTGACAGCCTTTGCCTTCACTGGCTGAAAGTCAGTATTAAACATCACTCCTTGGTATGTTATGTTTAAATACTTTTCCGGCGGTTCCGACTTAGAATCGGCAACTATATCCGCTGCATCCTGACCAGGAGGAATAAGCATGAAATCTTGCGTCGATAAAGGCACCCCAACTAGCTCACCATCAACTGCGTGTTTATCGTAATTCGGAATAAGAATCGCTGTAAGAATATGCGGAGAGGCAAAATCTAAACTGTCGGGCAAGTTAAAAGGTATTTCAAAGCTATCAGATGATTTTACGCTAAATACATAATTGTCCATAACCGTTCCATCGATTGTAAAATCCGTCGGGACATAATCAACTAACAGCTTCAATTTGCACATATAGTCATCCTTTGATGCCGATGAAAAGAGAAGATGCAGATCATCAGCAATTGCATCCATGTAGACCATGCCGAGAACAGTCTTGCTTTCACTGGTCATTACAGAGAAACAAACACTGTAAGGATAGGTTTGAGAAAACTGAGCTAAGCTCCTTTTATCTATTTCCAATTGCTTGCTTATAAGCGTTTCATTCTCTCCAAGAGGTTCCTCTTCGACTTGCTCCACTCCCTCAGAGGCAGGTGATTCATCTTGCGCGTAACTCATGCTATCAGCAACTACTTTGGCTGAGCATGCGCTCATCATGGCGCTTATCATGGCAAGTTCAAGAATCATGAAAATTAATGCAAAGATTTTTTTGTTGCTCATTAGCCCGTTCATCTCCTTAGTGCATATCCCGTATTTCCATAAGAGACGCGGGAAAAGCCATACAAGCTTTCACAGTGCGACTATTCCCGCGATGCCCGCTAAAATAAAGACCTCCTAATTCTTGTTGCCGATCCGCGCTCCAAGCGGATCTTTATGACTTGCCAGCCTTTATGCTGGCTTGTGATATTCCAACAGTGAGCGAAACCAACTACACAATTTAGCATACAACAATTATCGCGAAAATGCAAGCGGTTTTTAAGAAATTTAGGATTTTTGGTCATTTCGTGCGGAATATGCGAATTTCACTCAATTTAACCATTTTTTCGACATTTGCCGTGCCTTGCGCTTCCGTGATCATGCACATAAAACGCAGCGAATAGCCAGTTTTTTTCTATAACTCATCAACTTTCACAATCTTTTCTTTGTCCCCTCAAACTCAGAACTCAAAATGGCAGAGGCAAAAAGAGCCGCAGATTTTCTGCGGCTCTAATGCTCCTGATCAAAAACATCATAAATTTTTAAAATGGTTGCTCTTTTTTGTAACATCTGCTATAATCAATTCGGTGAATGCGTTCACTGAATTGATTTGGAGGAGGCTATGCATCATGAAGACGCTGACTCAAGAGCAAATCGTAAAAAAGGGCAAGCTCACTCTGGCAATCAGCAGGTTTCTGGTTGACAAGCTCATCTCTAAGCCTGCGAAAGTCGGAAAGGAGCGATTCATCGATAAAACCCGAGTGCTTGAATACGGGTTTGATGACAAAAGTGTCAAGCCCCTGGTGTTCGACATGCACGGAAGCGGCTATGTCATGGGGGACGCTGAGTTTGACGAGCCTTTGAACATCCTGTTTTCCAAAGAGGCGAACGTTAAGATCGTGTCAATCAGCTACCCGAAAGCGCCGGAGCATCCATACCCTGCCGCCTTGAACGCAGTTTACGAAGTCATAGCCTACTATGCAAAGAACGCGGCAAAAGAGGGCATAGAACCCAAGAAGCTAGGAATCATGGGCCACAGCGCTGGCGCCGCGCTTTCCACTGCCATCTGCATGATGGCAAAGAACAAAAAAGACTTTAAGTTAAACTTCCAAATCCTCGACTACCCTCCGTTGGATGTGGCTACCGATCCATTTGCCAAGCCCAGGCCTAAAGGCGCAATCCCGCCGAAAATGGCCAGGCTGTTCAATATGTGCTACGTAAAGCCCGAAGAAGCGAAAGATCCACTTGTATCCCCTGTCTTTGCCACAAAAGAGCAGCTCACCGGATTGCCGCCAGCCCTGGTCAATTGGCTGGGGGAGACTCTCTTCACGACGAAGGAGTGGCATATGTCAAAATGCTAAAAGACGCCAACGTCGAAGTGCAAAGCAAAGACTACCCCAATGTGCCCCATGGATTCACGCATAGGGAGGGGCCTGAGACGTCAGACGCTTGCGCGTTGATGACCGCGTTTATCAAGAAGCACCTGCAGTAAGGGCATGTCCCAAGCGCAAGCGAACACGGCATATTTATCCAGCGCACATTCTTTTAGATATATTATAAAAATATTATAAAAAGCCGCAGAGAACCAGCGGCTTTTTATTTGTCTTGTATTATCTTGTCTTTCTTAACCAAAACCTACAGCCAGCTCTTTCTTCTCATGTCGCCAGTCATCGTCTTTGCGCCCTATTTAAGGCTAATCTGAAGCAATTCCGCATAAGGCGCGCCATCAGCGGAATTTCGGATGTCTGTATAGAAAAGTACGTCATTGGCAATGCTCATGTCATTATAGCCTAAGCCAGTGTTTTCAAATCCGCTTAATTCAGTCACGCTTTTGCTTGCCAAATCCATCTTGTAAATGCCTTTGCCAGCAATGCTGTAAAAGGCGCTATCTTCATAAACAATCAAGGATCTGTAATCAGCGGCTTCATCAATCACTACTTCCCTGTCCTCGCCATTTAAGTCGCACGATACGATTTGTCGGCTTATTGCGCTGATATAGTAAAGCCTGTCATTGTAAACATTAACCCTCAGGGAATTCTCACTGTTTACCTTTGAAATCTCGCTTCCATCAGGCTTAATCTTGTAGATGCTCCACTCATCATCTGACAAGCTGAAATAAATCCAGCCATCATGCAAAACCAAATTGACAACGCTGGAATCAACCAGTTTCGTTAGTTCACCCGTTTTGGCGCTGACCTTATACAGCCCCTTTATTTCGTTCTCAGGCAATGACTGGAATGACAAGTAAATGCTATCGCCATCCAACGCCATGTTTTGAAGGCCGTCTAAAGGATCTATGGAGTCCATTAGCGTGATCAGCGTTTCTCTCTCTCCATCTTTGTTTATCCTGCGGATGCTCCTGTCATTCAAGTCAGCATAATACAGCCAACCGTTAGTCCAATTCAAGAACGCTGGCAAATATCCGGTCTTTATAACTTTCTTTTCGCCAGTGGCCAAATCATGCCTGACAAGATCTCCTTGGGGAATCATGTTTTGCTCGCCTATTGGCTCGGAGTAAAACAAGAAGCTTTCATCCCCCGTTACCAGAGAATGGTTCGCAATATTGCCGCTAAATGCTACATCCAGCGTATCATTATTTATTTCCAAATCCAGGTTTTTCACATCAGAAACCGTGTCTAAGCCGATTTCGTCATAAGTTATTGTTTCCGCGCTTTCCTCTGCGCTATCTGGGTATTGGTTGCTGGCGGTGCCACTGCAACCGCACAGAATTAACAATGCGACGATAAATGCTGATAAAGTGCGATTCATAAAACTCCTCCAGAAATCAAAATTTTTCTTGAGCTTTGGCCTTGGAATGATCACGTCAAGCTTCATAACAGCTTACGGCTCGCCATGTGAAAAGTCTGCGCGGATCTGCTGTGTATTAATTTTTCGATCATAACATATATGATTTGCGATTAGCGCTTCTCCGGTCATAGCGCCGCGCACAGGTTAATTGCCTTTTTATTCCTAAACAAAAAGCCGCAGGTTCCCCTGCGGCTTTTTGTTTTTTGATTTTTTATTTATTTATTTATTTATTTATTTATTTATTTATTTACTTACTTGCTTATCTGAGCTGCCCGTCACCCGATCCGGGTAATAGTACTCTTCAAAGAGCATTATAATGTGAGCAAGCTCTGCCCTGGTTATCGTGTCCTTAGGCGAGAACCCGTCGCCCTTGCTGTCAAGCAGCCCTGCAGAAAGCACCCACTGGCTACCCTGGAGCGCCCATTGGGATATCTCGCTGTAATCAGAGAACTTGGTTTCCATTTGAACCCAGTTCGGAACGGCATACCTGTGCAACATTGTTGCCGCCAACTCACGGTTAAGCGTGTCAGTCGGGCTGGCGCCACCGAAGTCTTTCCAGATTCCTCGGAAATCCGCCCATTCAAGGGACTGGCTGTACTTCTCGGGCTTTCCGGAAAGCCTGAACAGGGCTTCAAAAAGGTCTCTGTTTGTGGCTGCCGAGTTCGGATTGAAATGAGTGTCATCCACTGGATCGATGTAGCCTTTCGCGTACGCCAAAAGAACCTCTTCATCAGACACGTCACCCAAGGGGTTTACTACCTTGAAGCTAAACTTTGACTTTTTGCTGTCAAGCATTTCATATCGCACGGCAAACGCCCTTATGTTGGCGTCAGCTGTAAAGATGAAAGGCTCTGTATAAAGCGGCGAGTTGACCGTAGGCTCGCTTCCGTCCAACGTATAATGGATCTCGGCGCCACGAGTTGTAGACAAGAGCTCTACCTGGGAACCCAGCTCAATCTCTCCGCTTTCATAGTTTGTTGTAGGGCTTGCCACTTTCACGGTCAATCCATAAGGATGAGCCGGGTAAATGACTTTCCCTGAATAGCTGAATCCGGACGAATCAGATGACGTATACGGAGTTGGCGTCGAAGTCGGCCGGGGTGTTGATGTCGCTGCCGGAACCGGAGTCGACGTAGCCCCTGGAACAGGCGTTGAAGTTCTGCTGGGCGATGGCGTGGCTGTAGCTCCTGGCGCACGCGTCGCAGTAGCTCCTGGCACAGGCGTTGAAGTAGCTCCTGGAACAGGCGTTGGCGATGGAGAATCGTCTTCTATGGGCCCAAACAAGGCTTCCAAGTAAGTGTCCTGATAGACTTTGAACTGGTAAATCTGATCCGTGGACAGCAGGACTCCGTCTTCATACCAGCCTTCAAATGTGGCTTCCGGCGGGAACAGGACCGCTTCCAGCTGGGCGATTGAGCCTTCGCTGTAGAATCCGCCTCCGTCAACCAATCCAGCTTCTCCAGCAATGTAAATGTCAACGAAATGCCTGCCTGTGAAGGCGTCATATCCGCCAAGATCAGCTGCTGGCGAAACTACGTCCCCTGAAACCGCAAGAGCGTAAACCGCTGTTGACGGGGAGCTGTCTTGTCCTAGCTCAGAGCTGTCAATCTCAGGGATGATCCCTGTGGCGGATGTTCCCGCTTTCACTTCCTCTTCCGGGAAAGTTACTATGCGGCTTATGCCAAACCAGGGGTTCTCTTCGTCTACTGAATAATTCAAGTAGCCGTCTCCTGTCGTTTCAAGCTCAATGGAGTACATGGCGTTAGCCGGAAGGTAAACTCTCTTCTCTTCTCCAGCTACTGAAACTAAAACCGCGCCGTCTTGAGGCTCGCTGCCAACAATGGCGCCAACCTCAACTCCGCCTTTATAGACGCGCACGTCCACAGGCCCGTTGATCCTTACTATCCTGTCCTTGGCGTTGGGGATTGTCGCGTCAGGCTCTTGGGTAATGAAGTTTGGATCCATCGACATGACCCAAGCGAGGGTTTCTTCAGGAGAATGGGCTTGAGTTATGCTACTCATGTTCCAAACGAAGGATGCCACCTGGGAAAGATGCTCTCTTCCTGTGGCAGCCAGGAACTTCATGACCGCGTTTGCGGCATAGTCCACTTGATCCTGGGTTCTTGCCACTCCAGCGACATCCAAGCTGTCATTTAAAATTCCTGCCAATACTCCCTCATTGGGGTAAAACCCAAGAGCTTCGCTTGCTATCTGGGAAAACTCGTCATCAAGCCTCGCAAACAGCACGGACTTGAAAAGCTCCATTTCCCCTGGAGACATGTCTGTGAATGTACTCAAGACCTGCGCTAGCTCGTCCTGGTAGTTGGCTGCGTATGACGCTCTGCCGCCCCAGTACTCTTCATCAACCATTTCCATGAATTCGTCAAGGAACGCGCTTCTGGTTATCATATTGCTATTGTCTTCACCGATTGGGCTTATCGAGATGAATTCGCTGGCCAAGATCGGTGCGCCGTCCAGGCCTTCGTAAACCAAAAGCATCTGGCTTCGCTTGTCCTTGTATCCTGCAGTGTGCTCCATGCTGGGCAGGAACACGTCAATGCCATGCCTTCCAAAAGACCAAGTCCTTGGCGCAAGCTTTGTCATGAGATCATTTCTGTTCACAATGTTGAAGATGTTGCCGATGCTCTTCCTATTTGACTCCAGCACTCCGGCAGGCGCCTCAAAGGTGTAGGTGAAGGTGTCCTCAGGCGCCAGAGCGCAACCCGCGAAAGACTCTGCGTCTCCTATCCTGCCAGCTGCGATGTTAGCAACAGCCCCGCCTCTGCCGTATCCTGAAATCCAAAGCTTGATGTCTCCTGTTATGCCATTGTCCTTGATGTACGAATCCAAGAAGGATATCACTTTATCGGCGCTGGCCTCATATCCCGCATGGTTTCCGCTTGCCCCTATGTTGGCGTTGTCCGCCGCTTCCGCTTCATAAGCGTTGCCTCTAACAGCCAGCGCGATCAGGGTGTATTGCCCTTTTTCATAAGAGATGGTCTTGCTTGCCGCCACTGCCCCTATGGAGTCAGCGGTTGGCTTTTCAGTCATCCCGGCGCTTGCGGAAAAGTTCGCAAATCCTAGAGAGTTAAACAAGTCTTGCGCGTTGCCAGTTTTGTCAGCGTAGTCATCCTCTTCAACGCTAGCCCCGGCTGAAAGGCCTAGGCTTAGCGATATGGACGCCAAGCTGGGGTTGTATTCGAAAGCGTTTTCATAAAAGTAAGTGTCGTCATAGAAGCATGACGCGCTGTTGTCCTTGCTTTTTCCCGGGTACTTGAATGTCGCTGACACAACCGCTGGCGTCCCAAGGCCATTCTTTATGCCCTCAAGAGCCGCAAGCAGCTCTGTCCCATCAGCCACTTCGTAGTACCCTCCGCTTTGCAGGTCGTTCATCAAGCGCTTTGCAAAGTCGGCCTCTTCCGGGGCCACGCTGTTGAAGTGCCCTAGCGAGTAAAGCTTCGCCAGGTCTTTTACGTTTAGCGAAGCTTGCAAAGCAGCGTTCGCGTATTGATAATACGCGCTGTCATCTGGCGTGTACTCAAACTCTTCTATCCCATCGCCTGTTTCAGGCAATCCGCAAGATATCAGCGCAACACTTTTGATTGAGTCAACTGGAGCGGCCTGCAAAAGCTCATATGCCTTCTCAAGGGCTTTCGCAATGTTGGATCCAGCCTCGGTCTCGGCTTCGAGCCCGTATATCGCTTCCCGCAAAACGCTTGAGTCATCGGAAAAATCAGAAGCGACCTCAGCGTCCGCTCCAAACCCGACAACCGCTATGCTCGTAGATCCGCCGGCCAGCGCTCCATCGCAATACCTTATTGCCGACTCTTTCGCCTCCGCTATTGACAAGCCAGACATTGTGCTTGACATGTCAACAGCCAGGACTATGTAGCTCCCCCTGGAAGCGTATTCGTCCTCCGTCAACGCGCTTTTCGCGCCCAGAAGCTCGCTTCGGGCCATCAGCGGCAGAGCTCCAATCAACAGCAAAACCATTATCATCAAAATTCGTTTCTTGCTCATGATCTCCTCCCTTGAATCATGTCCCTGCGCCTATGCAAGACCTTGCTCTTCAACTAGCCATGCCATGGCTGCCCTGTCGCCATGGCCTCTCAAACCATCTCCCTCCTTGAGCGCCGGCCTCATCGGCACATTTCGATCCATCATGTCATATTGCTACAATTATCGCAAAGAACACTTGCTAAGTCAAGCCCCAAACCACGAAAAGCCGCCCCAGGATCCCGGGCGGCTTGTATAGCTTACAGCCATTTCTCGGAGGCTGCCTTCGTTTCCTCCATGATTTTCGCCAAATACTCCAAGCTTTTTTCGGATGGTATCTCGTGAACCGTTTTTCCGTTGTCCAAATCCACTATTCTCAGAATCATCTTCTTGGTTTTCTCATGCACGCTAAACCTAATTTCCCGCCTTGCGCCATATAGGCGCAAGTTTAGCTCCTTGAGCATAGCGTCCACTTTTTTCTTTTCGATCTCGTTTGTGTTCGTCTTCATCACTTCTCGGTTCTCTTCCACTTCATGCTGGCTAGGCACCGGCCACTTTGCCCTTTCAACCTGGGCTTTGTACGCCAAAACAAAAGGATAAGCTGTCTGCCTTACGCCGTCTACGGTCATCGTCATCCTCCTAGCAAACTTGGCTGGCGCGTCTCAAGCGCATATTCCTAAATTTCAAAAATGATTGGCATCGCGGCTTTTCCCGCGCCAAAGCATTTTGGGATATGCACTTGCAGGGGTCACCTTCGCCTATTTCTTGATCCAAAAAGAGTTGCGCTTTTCGATCATTCGGTGGCTGCGCGAGCAAAACCGCTCGCAATTACGCAGGCAAGATAGCGCTTGAGGAGCAGCGAGGCATCGGCGGATTGCTCTTATCGCTGTCATAAAATCCCTCCATGCGACAATCTTGCATGAATAAAAGACCCCTTATCTTTTATTTCGTACGGTTTTAGAAAATCTTGAGCGTCCAAAAAAAATTTTTTTTTGATTTTTCGCCCTGCTCAAAGACAAAAAAGGGGCCTGCGCCCAGAACCCCGGCGCAGGCCAAAAAAGCTTGCTGTAAAACAAGCAAAAGCTTTCATATATCCCTTTAATTTCTATTTAATTTATTTTTTATTTTTTTATTTATTTTCTTTTCAAAACGGCACGGCGTAGACCACCGTCTCCCAGACGAAATTTCTCTCGTAGTGCCTGATGTAAAAGTCAAACCCCTGATCTATCGAGTATATCGTCTTTGGCACTTCCCAAATGTCGGACAAGACGCTGCAAGCGTTCACCGCCATCTTTGGCCGGTCTTTCCCAATGTGCCCCTTGGCGCCCTTCAGCGCTCCAACGGTTGCGCACCTGACGTCCAGCTTCAGGAACGTTATAGGATCCTGCAAGTCCTTGTCCAGGGAAACAACCCTTGAAAGCTCGCTTCGCTTCCGTCCGCAAGGGAGCTCTTTGTCATTTTTGCGCTCTGTGGCAAGCACAGCTATCTCATGGGTTCCAACTCCCAGGCAAGCGTTTCTGATATCCACGTCAGGATACCCCGCCAGGTTCTTTCTGCATTCCCTGACAAACTCTCCTGAGGGCTCATAGACGTAGATTTTCTTGTACGTTCCAACCTCTCGAATAAAGCTCTTCGCTGTCTCCCCGGAGTACCCGCCGCAGTCAACAAAAACCTCTTCCGAATTCAGCTGCAGGATGTCCTTGTCAAAATATTTGGGGTGCTTCGGATCGTAAGCCAGGTTTATGAAGTCTATGATCGGCAGCAGCCTATAGTAGATGAGGTTTGTGTACACCTTTCTCGAAGCGTTGTCAGCCAGCCTGTCATAGACCCAGTCGTAGTGCGCGATGTTATCCTTCAAGTCCTTGAGAACGTCGAAATAGGAGCATGCCTCCATGCTCCTGCCGCAGTATTCATACGGGAACTCCTCCAGCGCCCTGGCAGGAATGCCTAGCTCGTCTGAAACCATTTCGATTATCCCGCTAACGGAGTGCGAGTCAACAGTCTCAAGTATCTCATCAAAACTCAAGTATGGCCTGAACTTGGCGGAGCCATTGGCGTCGATCCTGTCCTGCGGCAAAATGTCCAAGTCCCTGTTCAATATGGAAGCGGCTATCAAATGAGCAACCCCTTTCAAGCGCCTGTGAAATTTGCGGTGTGCGCAACGCTTGCTATATAGTGTTTTATTGGAATCCATTATGTTTCGCTCACTATTACTAGTTTTTCTTTATTGGAAACAGTTATGCATCCTCCAATCCAGCCTATCTCAGGCAGCCGCCCATGGGGGGGCGGGGTGCGCGCGCGCCAAGAGCCCCTTTGATCACGCGGATTGAAATATTTGTCATGCGAAATCCGCCGCTCGCTAGCGCCCCGTGCGGACACGCTCTCAAAATTTCGCTATTGTATCAAAGCCCCAATCAATCTATAATGGTAGTGATGCTTTATCAAAAGGAGGGCGCTTCAAGCGCGCGCAAACCATGAGCGAGTCTTTTCCAAGAACAGAAGTGGAAGGCATATCGCTTCCCAGAATCATAATCGGAAGCAATTGGCTGCTTGGCTGGAGCCACACCAGCGCAGCCGCAGACTCCATGATAAACGCCAGGAACAGGAACCGCGAAGCGATAGCGGACATCGTTGAAAGCTTCCTTGAATACGACATAAACGCGGTAATGGGCCCGGCCGCAGACAACCCGGTATTGCTCGAAGGCGCGAAGCTGGCTGAGGACAGGACCGGAAAGAAAGTCATCATAATCGACACGCCTATAATAAACGTTGATGACACTCCAGAAGCCCGCAAGGAAGCTGAAGCCACCATCGAAAGATGCAGGCAAGGCGGAGCTTCCCTTTGCCTGCCCCACCATTCAAGCGTTGAGCAGCTGGTGAACAAGAACAAGCAGGAGATAACAAGGCTTCCCGACTACCTTGCCATGGTTCGGGACAAAGGGATGGTGCCTGGCCTCTCAGCCCACATGCCTGAGCTTTTGATCTATTCAGACGCCAACGAGTATGATGTCCAGACCTACATCCAAATTTACAACTGCATGGGCTTCATGATGCAGATCGAGGTGGAGTCGGTACATAACGCCATCTGGAACGCAAAGAAGCCCGTAATCACGATAAAGAGCATGGCGGCTGGACGAGTGAGCCCATTTGTTGGCCTCAACTTCTCCTTCGCCACGCTTAGGGAGAAAGACATGGTCACAGTCGGCTGCTACACCCCTCAGGAAGTCTTCGAAGACATTGAGTTCAGCCTCGCCGCCATCGAAAGAAGGCCTCCCAAGCTCTCCGGAAGGAACAGCCCTTCCAAGACTGTCATAATGAAATAGGCAAAAGGCCCATGGGGAACCCCATGGGCCTTTTGGTTTCAAGCTATGCAGACCGAAAGGCAAAGCATAGCAAGAGCTAACGGTCGTGAAATTTATTTTTTATTTATTTAAAGCCAGCTCGCCATTCATCCACCCGAGATCGTCCGCCAGCTGTTCCAAGGAATCCACAATCAAGTCAGCGGGAGACAAGTCCTGCTCTCCTGAGTTGGGGTTCCTAAGCCCTATGACAAGCATGCCAGCGGCCTTTCCTGCCAGGACTCCATTTGCCGAGTCCTCTATCACAACGCATTCACCTGGATCAGCGCCAATCTTTTGCGCCGCCTTAAGGAACACGTCTGGGGCGGGCTTGCCTTTGCCGCAGTCTTCTCCGCTGACCCTGACATCAAAGTGCTGTCCTATATCAAGCCTTTCCAATACCAAGTCCACAAGCGCCAGAGACGATGACGAGGCTACGGCTATCCTGGATCCATTCCTCTTTAGCGCTGACAGGAGTTCTGGAACCCCGTCCATCCGCTTGAGCTGGCTTTCCCGGAAAAGCCTCATGACTGTCTCGGTATGCCTTTCCACTAGCTCAGCGATGGATTGCGTTATGTCAAACTCCTGTATGTAGCTAGCCCACCTGTCAGCGTTAGCCATGCCAGCCCTCTTTATGACGTCTTCCATGCCGGCGCTCGCGCCAGCCGCTTTCAAGACTTCTCCGTCAATCTTGAAGTGCAGGGGCTGGCTGTCCACCAAAACCCCGTCCATGTCAAAAATCGCGTGCTTTCTCTTCACAGTCCAACCCTCCTTTGGGGCTCCCAAT
>JAISWZ010000512.1 GCA_031270945.1 Clostridiales bacterium
CGCTTGCACTTCTTCCATCGTGAATCCGCTGGAAAATCCGAGATCATAGACGTTTTTGCCAGCGCCTTTGAGCTTGTTCTGAAAGGCTTGATAAATGGCTGGCGCGTCTGAAAACGCCCAAGCAGGGAAGGAAATGCCGCCGATTTCAGCCAGATCGGTGGCTAGCACAGCGTTAGCGTAAGTTTCGCCCAAGGCCGCCAAGTCTCCTCCGAATTGGGTTGTGCCGCCGACAAAATAGGTGCCTGGCGCGCTGCCGGCAAGGTCGTCTTCTGTAATGTGATCCAGCGCCACTGCGTAATAAACTTTTGCGGCAACAGCTGTGTCAAGCGCGGCAATGAGGTTGGTGTCATAGCCGCTGATTATGGCGTTGCATCCAGCGCTTATCAAGTTTTCAACGCATCCGACGTGCGCGTCGTCATTGTAGTATGTTGATTCATATACGAATTCCACGTTCATGTTGGCTTGCAGGTAGCTGCAGAACCGCTGGATCGCAGAGCCTTGCGCGTCTGTCCATTGGTACATTACTATTCCGATTTTGTATGTTTTCTCTGGCGCTGAATTAGCGGATGGGTTTACTGCGCTGCAGCCGGACATCGCAAACGCGAGAATCAATGCTGAAACAAGGATTAGAGAGAGCTTGCTTGACATGCGTTTCACTCCTTTTTGGGTTGGCTTGCTTGAAATGAGTTTCGCCCCTTTTATGGGTTGGCTCGCATTCGCTATGCCCTATCGGGGCATAACAGATGACTGCTTGTCTTGCCTAAGCGTAGCGGCGATGATTATCAGGAAGATGATGCCCTTAGCCAGCGAAATGCGCTGTTGGGACATTCCGGCGATGGACAAGCCGTTTGACAGAAGGGTGTACGTGATGGTTCCTACAATCGCCGCGCTTACACGGCTCTTCGTTCCCCCGCTCAGGTTCATGCCGCCAAGAATCACAGCGATCATTACGCTCATTTCCATCCCCGCGCCTATGTTTTTGCTGACATTGCCTGCGCGGGCAAGGACAAAAACGCCAGCTGCGCCTACGCACAGCCCTGCCGCGACATAGCACCACAGCTTGACCTGCGCCAGTTTGGCGCCGCTTTGCTCAGCGGAGACGGGGTTGTCGCCGATTGCTTTGCTGCGCTTTCCCAAGGCCGTGTAGTTGAACAGGAAGACGCAAGCGGCGGAGAAGGTTGCCATAAGCGCCAGCTGAAGGGCAACGCTGTTTTTCCAAGGAGAAATGAGAGAGTAGTCCGCTATGTTGATCCGTCCATCGTGGGCTGAGAGGATATATGTAACGATGCCGCGAGCGACAAACATGACCGCAAGAGACGCTATGGTGCTCATAAGCCCAAATTTTGTTGTGGCGAACCAGCAAAACAGGTACAATAAAACCGAAACCGCGCATGAAACGATCACGGCGACAGCCATGGAGCCGGTTTGGTTTAGAGCAAGCGTTACCGCCAGGCTGCTTAGTCCCGCAACGGATCCTGAAGCAATGTCAATTGCCCCATGGGAGAAAATGAAAATCATCCCGACTGAGGCAATCAGCAAAGCGCAAGCCTGTCCACAAAGACTCTTCAGGTTGTATTCCGAAAAGATCGCGCCCTTGGTAATCAGAGAAAAGGCCAGAACAACTATAAAAAGGCTCCCATAGCGAACAATTTGGCCTTTGTTGCGAGAGACGAAGGCTTTGAGCTGTTTCATGACACCTCCCCTTTCAAATCATGTGCTCGATGATCTTTGATTCGCTCAAGTCTTGCGAACGGGGGAACCTCGCTGTGATTTTGCCGTCTTTCATAACAGCTACGCTGTCGCACATGCCAATGAGCTCTGGCAGCTCTTCCGAAATCAGGAGAATGGCGTACCCTTCTCCTTTAAGCCGGCATATGAGCTGATACATTGTTGTTTTTGCGCCGACATCAACACCGCGCGTCGGGCTGTCCATGATCAGAACACGCGATCCGTTGCCTATCCATTTGCTGAATGACACCTTCTGCTTGTTGCCTCCGGACAGTTCCGCTACAGGCTGATTCATGGACGAACAGCGAATGGACAAGTGATCTATCTGCCTTGAAGCGAAGTCCCGCTCCTTTTTCGGGCTGATGACTCGCCCCATCTTATGAAGCGCTGACAAAACCAGGTTTTCTTTGATGCTTGCGGGCAAGATAAGGGCTTCTGTGTCCCTGTCCTTTGAGATGTACCCGATCCCAGCGTCAAGCGCCGACTCGATGCTGCCTATCGTTTTTTCGATTCCTGTATCCGCGCCAAAAAACGTTACTGTGCCGCTTTTGCCTTTATCCAGCCCGAACAGCGCCCGACCCAGCTGGTGCATTCCGCAGTCGGACAAACCGCAGACGCCTAAAATTTCTCCGTCATGCAAAATGATCTCAAAGCTGTCTAGCCCATTGACGGAAAGGCTTGCCCTTAGGGCAACGCGAGAGCCATAGGTTGAGTCAAAATCGCTTCTGTAATAGTCCCCTTCGATTTTCCGTCCTACCATGGCCTGCTTGATTTGGCTTTCGTCAAACTCATCTTTCGCTATGTGCGCCACTAGCTTTCCGTCTCGCAAAACGGTTAGGCAGTCGCATGTTTGCATCAGCTCAGGCAGATCATGGGAGATGAATAGCACCGCCTTCCCCTTTTGCTTGAAATCTGCAATGAGCTTATATAAAATTTCCCGTCCCGAATGAGACAGCGCTGTCGTTGTCTCGTCCACGATAAGAAGCGTGGGGTCGAAATAAATGGCCTTTGCGATTTCTACCAGTTTTCGCGTCTCAAAGTTGAAGGCCCTGGCCGGCTTTGAAACATCCATATCAGTTGCTCCGATATCCGCTAGCGCCTTTTGGGCCGCGCTGTTCATAGCCTTTCTGTTGATGAATCCGTTTTTCTTGAACCTAGTCTCCTCGCCCAAGAAGATGTTTTCCGCCACGGTAAGCTCGCTGATAGTGCCCATTTCTTGAACAACCATAGCGATCCCGGCGTTTCTGGCATCCCTGGAAGTCTTGGGCCTATACGGCTGCCCGTTTGCGAGCATTTCACCAGAGGTAACTGTGTGAGTTGCGCTTATCATCGATGAGACCGTTGACTTTCCAGAGCCGTTTTCTCCGATCAAGCCGCGAATTTCTCCTGTGTTTACGCGTAGGCTCACAGAGTCCACGGCAAGAATCTCGCCGAAACGCTTGGTCAGGTTGATCGTTTCCAAAAAAACATGCCCAGCCATACGAGCCTCCTTTGCTAGTTTTGCTATCGAGACATACGGACTGCCGCCTTTCGCAATGCGGCGAAATTAGGCTTAAAATTAAATAAGCAAGCGACTGAACAGATAACCAACTCAAGGGAAAGGCCCATAAGCCTTTCCCGCACCGCCCTGGAACTTTCTCCGCACTTGCAAAAGCAAGTGATAAGAATAGTATATCACGAAACGTCTCTCCGTGTATATCTTGCCATTTGCACTTTTATCTCAATATTGACTTGATTGCGAAAGCCGCTATTGCAAAACCTTGGCCTGGTTCCTGAACTTTGGAAAGCCCTATTGCAAAACCTTGGCCTGGTTCCTGAGCTTTTGGAAAGCCTTATTGCAAAACCTTTGCCTGGTTCCTGAACTTTTGGGGCGTAATCCCTTTCAGCTGCTTGAAAACAGCCGTGAAATGGCTTTGCGACTGGAAGCACAGATGATTTGCGATTGCTATTACATCCTCATCAGTGTGCTTCAGCATGCTGGCCGCCGCGTCAACGCGCTGCTCCCGCACGAATTGCATAATGCTCATGCCTGTCTCTTCTTTGAACTTTCGGCAAAGATAAGACTTGTTTAGAGCCAGCGCAACCGCCAGCTCATCAAGCGTAAACGGCTTGTTCAAGTGATGGCTGATATAGATTTTTGCCTTGTCCACATACGATTGCTTGCTTCGCGTCTCTTTTGCTCTTTGCACCTGCTCGGCGAAAGTCAGGCGCATGGACATTCGCATGTCAGTGATGTCCGTTACTGTTTGGCACTTTAGCAATCGCTGCAAATACAGGTCGCTGATGGCATAGGCTGTCGCTGGGTCTACGCCTCCATCGATAGCGGCGCGAGTGGCGAGCGCTGTAGCGGAGCAAGCCATGTATTCGACCCACTTAGTAAACACGGCTTGCATGTACACGTTGTTTTCCGGGTCATAACACGGAGGGAGAGACTCCATCCTGATTCCGTCAACGTCGCCATCGCGGATTTGATCCAGGTATAGCAAGTCAACGCTATATGGCGGTTGCACATGACCGCTTTCAACGCATTGCAGAAAGTAGTCAGTAACCTCGTCGCGTTCCACTGCGGCGCTGCGCGTCTTTATGGATTCTGGCGCTTTAGTAGATGGAGGACACGCGTATTGCACGATCTCAAGAGCAGAAGACAAGACCTGCATCGAATTGCTGGGGCCAAGAACAACCACGAGCCCTTCGGCAGTCTTTGTTCCTCCGTAAAGGAGCTTGTCCTTCTCCCAGTATTCAAGGGTTCCCTGAATAAAGCCTTTATGTAACGGGAAGACAGAATCCGCTTCGCACCCGCTGCCAAATAGCAAGACTGCGCCGTCTCTGCTGTAAACGCGTACCGACAAGGATGTAATGTTATGCAAGTGCTCCAAAAAACTGAAAAACCGCTCCACCCCCGCACCCCCTTGCATTAGAGAGCGAACCCGTAGGCTCAATGAGCGCACAGCCTTCTGTCACTCTGAATCTTTGAGGTCTTTTGAGTCTCAAAGAGCAATTTGATATTTCTAGAAGAGGCGCCAGACGATTCACCTTCTTTTCGATAAACAAGCTTGGATCATGAATAATATGCAAAAGGTCGATTTTTGGTCTTTCCCATCTATAGAATAGTACCATGTTTTCAGCATTAAATCAATCAGCTTTGGAGGATCTGATACGAAAGCAAGCAAAATCTGAAATGGCTATGCAAAAAGTTAAGAATGAAACGAATTTTAAATGCAAATAGATGTTAGGCATAGTAATAATCATTGAAATTTTGATCAAAATACGCTTGACTGCTGCAACGAGTTGAGTTATACTGATGAGCAAAAAGAACTGCATTTCTAACACGATCATAAGCGCGAACTCGAGGGAAAAACGGTGGAAAAGCTTACAGATGTTTTGGATCGAAAGTGTGTTGCGGGTTAAGGGGATTTGATGCTTTGGGGTCAAGGCTATGAGTGTAATAGATGACAAGATATCCAATCATGTCGGAAGCGGTGCGGACAAGCTCAGATAGGGTTTTAGACAGTTAAGGCTTCCTGGGGGTTGTCGTTGCTACAAGGGGAGAAGAGCAAAGGCTTCGCTTTGAATGCTAAAGATGCTACGACAAACAATCCTGTCCAAAGCGGTGCGGACAAGCTAAGATAGGGTTTCATGCAGTTAAAGCTTCCTGGGGGTAGTCGTTACTTCAAGGGGAGAAGAACAAAGGTCATCGCTTTGAATTCTAAAGGTGCCAGATATCCAATCCTGTTGGAAGCGGTGCGGGCAAACTGAGAGTTTTAGGCAGTTAAAGCTTCCTGGGGGTAGTCGTTGCTCCAAGGGGAAAAGAACAAAGGTTGTCGCTTTGAATTCCAAAGATGCCGGATAACCAATCCTGCCCAAAGCGGTGCAGACAAGCTAAGATAGGGGTTTAATGCAGTTAAAGCTTACTGGGGGTTGTTGTTGCTCCAAGGGGAGAAGAACAAAGGTCATTGCTTTGAATTCCAAAGATGCCAGATATCCAATCCTGTCGGAAGCGGCGCCGGCAAACTGAGAGTTTTAGGCAGTTAAAGCTTCCTGGGGGTAGTCGTTGCTTCAAGGGGAGAAGAACAAAGGTCATCGCTTTGAATTCCAAAGATGCCGGATAACCAAACCCGCCCAAAGCGGTGCAGACAAGCTAAAAAAGGTTGCTAGGCAGTTAAGGCTTCCTGGGGGTAGTTGTTGCTTCAAGGGGAGAGAACAAAGGTTGTCGTTTTGAATTCTAAAGGTGCCAGATATCCAATCCTGTCGGAAGCAGTGCCGACAAACTGAGAGTTTTAGGCAGTTAAGGCTTCCTGGGGGTAGTCGTTACTTCAAGGGGAGAAGAACAAAGGTCATCCTTTGAATTCCAAAGATGCCGGATAACCAAACTTGCCCAAAGCGGTGCGGACAAGCTTAGATAAGGATTTAGCGGTTAAAGCTTCCTGGGGGTAGTCGTTGCTTCAGGGGAGAGGACAAAGGTTTCGCTATGAATTCTAAAGGTGCCAGATATCCAATCCTGTCGGAAGCGGCGCCGGCAAACTGAGAGTTTTAGGCAGTTAAAGCTTCCTGGGGGTAGTCTTTGTTCGAGGGGGAGAAAAACAAAGGCTTCGCTATGAATTCTAAAGGTGCCAGATATCCAATCCTGTTGGAAGCGGTGCGGGCAAACTGAGAGTTTTAGGCAGTTAAGGCTTCCTGGGGGTTGTCTTTGCTTCAGGGGAGAGAACAAAGGCTTCGCTATGAATTCTAAAGGTGCCAGATATCCAATCCTGTCGGAAGCAGTGCCGACAAACTGAGAGTTTTAGGCAGTTAAGGCTTCCTGGGGGTAGTCGTTACTT
>JAISWZ010000526.1 GCA_031270945.1 Clostridiales bacterium
ATGGCCTTCTGCGATGACCTGATCCGCGAGTGGAAAAGCCGCACCTGGCAAGGAGACATGAGGGCCAAGTTCAATGACAGGATCCATAAGCAGCTAAAAGGGCTGGAAGGCAAAATCTAGCACTCGCCTGTTTTGCTCCTGTGCAGGAGCGCCCGCCAACTTGCCGGCAAGCGCTCCTTTCACTAAAATTCGGAGGTATTGTTAATGAGCAAGCAGTCAAACTCAATACAAGTGAGTGTCCTAAAAAAGTCCTTCAAAGGGCAGACCGTCCTTGACGGAATAAGCTTCACCGTAAGCCATGGGGAAATATTCGCACTGCTTGGCTCAAATGGCTCAGGCAAGACCACTACGGTCAAAATCCTGTCAACCCTTCTTCGCGCTGACGGAGGGACAGCTAAAGTTCTGGGCTTTGACGTCAAAACCCAGGGGCGGAAAGTGCGGGAATCCATAAGCTTTACGGGCCAGTTCGCGGCTGTGGACGACATTCTGACCGGGCGCGAGAATCTCGTCATGATAGGCAGGCTTCGCCACCTGCCAAACTTCAAAGAAGAAGCTGAAAGCAAGCTTCAAGAATTCGGGCTTTTCGAAGCTGCAGACAAACCCCTTGCCGCCTACTCCGGCGGCATGAGGCGCCGCTTGGATCTGGCGATGAGCATGATCGGAAGCCCAAAGGTTGTGTACCTGGACGAACCAACAACAGGCCTTGATCCCCAAAGCAGGCTGGCCGTCTGGAACACGGTTCGCCAAATGGCCAAATCGGGGACAACAGTCTTTTTGACCTCCCAGCAGCTTGAGGAGGCGGAACAGCTAGCGGACAATATCGCAGTACTCCATCAGGGAAAGATAAAGGCCTATGGCACCGCCGCAGAGCTCAAAAAGAGAGCGCCCAAGCCAAAGCTGGTTTTGTCGTTCCTGTCAGACGCCGACCTTAACCAGGCAAAAGAAGCCCTTTCAGGTTTTGAGGTTTCCGTGCGCGACCTGGCGCTTGAAGTCTCAACTAACGGAAGCGTCAAGCAGACTGCAGAAATTTTAGGAAAGCTTGAAAGCTCAGGAATAGAGGCAGCCTTCTCTGGAAAGCCCCCTACTCTTGAAGAAGCTTTCTTGTCGATCATAGGGGAGGCGTAACATGACAGCGATAGCAGACACCCTGGTCATGACCGGGCGGGTGATGAAACAAGTGACAAGAAGCGTTGACACTGTAATCACGGTATTGATCATGCCAGTGATGATGCTTCTGGCCTTCCGCTACGTCTTGGGCGGCGCCATGAACTACGGCAGCTTCAGCTCTTCCAACTACATCCTCCCTGGCATTCTCATGTACGCTGTCCTAAGCGGGGTTTCCTACACTGGATTCAGGCTCAGCATAGATGTCAAGAAGGGGATCTTCGAGCGGTTCCACTCCATGCCCATAGCAAAGTCCTCTATCCTGGGCGGGCATGTGCTCACCTCGGCAATCGCCAACATGTTTTCAGTCATTGCCGTTACCCTGGCAGGGCTTTTAACCGGTTTCAAGCCCCATGCCGACCTGGGGCAATGGCTTGCCGCATTCGCCTTGATGCTCTTGTTTATCATTGCCATGACCTGGATAAGCGTGTTCTTTGGCCTGATCGCCAAGTCCGTTGAAACCGCCTCCGTGTTTTCATACGTCCTCATAGGCCTTGGCTTTGCCAGTTCCCTCTTTGCCCCAGTGGATACCATGCCCGCAGGGCTTGCCGCGTTCGCCAGAGTCCAGCCCATGACTCCAGTCGCTGACAGCCTGAGGCTGCTCCTGTCCGGACAGCCCCCAAAGGGTAGCTTGTGGCTTGCGATTGCTTGGTGCATTGGGATTATGGCTGCGTTTTGGGCGCTGTCGATTTGGGCTTACAAGGCGAAAGAGCGGTAAAGAGAAAATGTATAGTATAGAAAGATAAAAACCAAAAATCCGAAAAGTGGATGATACGCTGCGCGTATCATCCACTTTTTATCTTCGTGCGCCGAAGATCATATCTCCCTTTTTCTCTATTGTCCCGCTTATCCCGCCATCTCGTCAATCCACCCCATCCCCCTATCTCAGCTTGTTCTCCTCCCGCCAGCCAGCAGGTTTGGAGCGTCAAAAGAAACCGCCAGCAAATATTGCCGGCGGCTTCAAACTCAAATTCTATTTCGGGCTTGTCTCCAAGCCTATCTTTGCGATTAATTCAGGCACGTTGTGAACTGACAGCTTGGAATATATATTGCGCCTGTGCGTTGCGACAGTGTTAGGCGATATATAGAGCTTTAGTGCGATCTGCTTGGCGCTGCAGCCTTTCATCAGCTCCTGGGCAACCTGGAGCTCTCTTCCTGTAAGTCCGAAATCGGGCAATGCTGTTGCTTCAGGGGAGCTGGATGTAGCAGGAGGCTCTGCAGGGATTGGTATTGAAGCGGAAGCAAAGATTGCATCTTCAGCAAGCTCCTCTTGAACAGCAGCCTTTGCTGTCTCATTCATCTCGGAAGCCCGCTCATCGCTTATGATGCGCTTGCCGCCAAAGGAGTACAGCAGGTACGGTTCCAGCAACAGGTACAGGATAGCCATTGATATGGCGATAGCGATGTACATGACGTACAGGAGGGCTGTATTGTTCCTGAATGCCTCTATGAGCCACGAAAGCAGCAAAACTGACGACACGAAGGAAATGCCTATGATAAGAGGCGCTATATGCTTGGAAGGATATCGCTTTGACATAAACACGCCATAGTAAGGTATCAGGATGTTGGCGGCAGTTCCTGGCCCTAGCAGGAAGCAGGCTGCCAATGCCAAGGCGGGGACGTAAAGCGACACCATCGCGAGGATGAATCCAGCCACGGAAACAATCACAGAAACCGAGGCGACCCGCAAAGGGGAGACGCCAGCCCGCTTGAACAATATATATCCTAAGATGGCAAACGCCGCGAAAGACAAGTCAAAGATGAAAACGCCGTTTGTTGCGCCTTCTGCCACTGAAAGCCCAAAGGAGATAAGGACGTTGCCTAGAAAGCACAGGCCCAAAAGTCCAGCGAAGAGCTTCTTTGGGCAATCATCAAAGGATTCCTTCTTCACGTAAGCCGGCCATGCGTCTTCTGTTGACGGCAGCTTGAAATAAAACGCCAGCTGCAATGCGATGGCAATTAGGTTAAATATCTGGAATGCCGAGTAGGGAATGTCAAAAAACTGGTTTTGCATTAAGCCAGCAATGACGAAAATCAAGCCATAAGCCACAAGCAAATGCAATATGGCGGTTTTCTCGGAAAACAGCCCAATTATCAAGGCTGTTTCAAAGCCAATCATGACACAGCAACAGAAGAGCTGCAAAAGATAGACGATTGTTCGCGCTTCAGGAGAAAGGGGCAAATGCAGCGCAAATGCTGAAAAAAACGCAACTATAGCCACAACCCGCTCCGCCTTGACGATCCCTTTGGGAAACAATATCATTGCGGCTATGGAAACAAGGTACCCCAGCGAGATCAAGGGAGTGAAATTCCCTGCGTCAATGTCCATGGGCAGCCTGCCTTCAACAGCCAGCGCTGCGCCTGAGTAGCTGAACACCCCGATTTGCCACGCAGTGAACATGGCGAAGCAGATAAGCCACGGAAGCTTGATCTCAAGCCGCTTTTCTTCATTATCCCGCAAAATGGAGCTTGTCATTAGCCTGTTTCCCCCTTCGGCTTGCCAAAGCGATGCCAAATCCATTGTCACTTTGCGTCAAATGGCACCATTTAGCATTATACCTCATGTGAACCCATAAATCAAGAAGCCAGGCGAGTTTGCTCGCCCATGCCCGTGAAAGCATTCGCCAGGACTTTGGCGATTTGCCCTTGAACATTGGGCAAACGCGCTCCAGGCCAAAGGTACCCTGATTAGGGTATGCGAAAAATGGCTGGAGATTAGGAGTTGGACATCTTATAGCATGGCGGCGGATTGTTGCGCTTTTAAGGCATTAGCCCAAAATTCTTCAGGTTGTACAGGGTTATTAGACTTGCCGAATAATGTTGCATTTAACGTCGAAGCTCGCCGCAAAATCACATCCAGAAAGCCCAAAAAGGTTGCTTGCGCACATTCAGCGCTTCTTAGAGCGTCGCGAGATGGCGTATTACTCCCTAGAGCATATCCCAAAATTCCGAAATGGCAGCGGAAAAATCCTGGCGAACGCTTCAACTAGTTTGCTCGGGCTTCTGCGAGCAAACACCCGGATTTTTCCGCTGCCTCGGATATAATTTTGGG
>JAISWZ010000396.1 GCA_031270945.1 Clostridiales bacterium
TTTTTTTTTTTTTTTGATTAGGCGCTGTCACAAGCCCAAGAAGCGTTCGACTGTCCGAGTTACCTCCTCGTCATTGCTGTATCTCGCCACTTTATGGACAACGCCGCCTGTTTCCTCATCCGCTTCAACCATGGGCCAGGCGTAGACTTCAGAGCTTTTGTTCATTTTCCGCATTCGCTTGAAATGCCCTTCGGGCGCTCGAAACGCGCTTGCGCCAGCGTCCTCCAGATTGCCCCAATAAGGTCCAAGAGCGATTTTTGCTTGAAGCGCAGCCTCCTTATAGAGCTCTCGCCAGTTCGATGCCTGGATTACGGGCTCAAATCTTAAACGGACGCGCCACCCGGCTTCAAGGGCTTTTCTCATTTGCTGCAATCGGTACCCAAGGCTTGGGGCTCTGCGCTCGAATCTCTTGATCAATGGATCAGGAGCAAGCGACCACGCCAATATGACGTTTTCTTGCGGCCGCCTTGATCCTAGCGCTGAAAACGAGCCCGCCTTTGTCCTTATTTCTATCAGCGCCCCTGGATGGGACTCGCAGAAGCGGAGCCAGTCGGAAACGAATCCCGTCAGCCCCTCGAAGGCCAGAAGATCGGTGTCGTATGAAACGCAGATGTATGCTGGCAGAAGCCTTTCGGCTTCGGCGAATGTATCCTCTATGTTTGCGAAGGCAACAACATTGGCGGAGCTGTACATTCCTTGAAGATAACAGTAGTCGCAATCCAGCATGCAGTTCATCATTTGGGATGAGGCGTAAAACCTGCTGTTGCCAAAGCTGTCGCACATGGGAGATCCAAGGGGACAGAAATCCTTTGTCCGCCTCGCTATGACGAGCTTCGGACTGTTCTTTTGAATTTTGAAATTCTGTCCGCTTCGGTTGAAGACATCCTTGTAATGCCCAATCTCTATGACCTTGCTTCCCGCAAGCTTTGAGAGAATGCGCTGGGTTTTTGGATGCTCCAACACTCCCGTTTCCACGTAGACATGAGAGAAGGCTTTGTTCCAGCCCGCTTCATAATCAGGGCCGCCCGCTTCATAATCAGGGCCGTCTGCTTCTTTATCAGAGTCGCCCTCTTCTTTATCAGGGCTGCCCGCTTCTTTATCAGGGCTGTCTGCTTCTTTATCAGGGCTGCCCACTTCTTCATTAGGGCCGCCCGCTTCTTTGTTAGGGCCGCCCTCTTCTTTATCAGGGCTGCTTACTTCTTTATTCTGGCTGCTCTTTTTCATCAGGTTGCTTATCGAGAAGCTTTCTGAGGTTTTCATACAAGACCTTGCCTTCTGTCTTGACGCTGGGACGGAATGTCTGGTACTCCTCCAGCGCCGCCAAAATTGGCTCGTTTCGCGCCTTGGCCTTCGCGCACAAGGATTCAAGGTTTTTCTTAAGCGTAAAAGTTAAGAACAAGCAGTCAGCGACCTTTTCAATTGCCATTTCCTCTTCTTTCGTAAATATGGAGGTTGGTGAGGCATGCAGGCCGTCTATCCCGTCAAGCCACTTGATGATAGGCGCGGAGGCCGTCTGCATCACTTTCTCCATTTCGCTGGATACTGTTCCCTTGGGATCAAATTGATCCAAAACTACCTTTACGCAGAGAATCCTGCTTGGCTCAACGAACTTGCAGGCGGTCTCCCAGAAAAACGCAGCCTCCATGTCTGCTAAATCTCTGCCTGAAATCCTGGATTTCTGGGCCTTTCCGAATGTCGCGCAGCCGGCTTCCCTAAAGTGGTGCTTGTAAAGCATCTCGGGGTAAGAAACGCGTTTTGTGAATGTATTCTCAATAGCGTTGACTACGACGATTTCTCCTCTTGAGTAGCTTTTCTTAGCGGCCGCGACTCCTACATTAGCCGCTATGCCTCCCTCAACGCCTGACAAGAGCATTGCCGCTCCCGCAGCCGCAGCCGCCGGGCCCGATCCTGAAACCAAAAGCCTTGCTCGAGGTGACTCGAAAATCTGGAACGCTTTCGTTCCCTGCACTCTCTTCATGCCGAGCAGGCCTATGAACGGCTTGGCTTCCAGATATAAAGCCGTTTGCAAGTGTAGCATGGCTGTCCGCCTTTCTGTCAGGGCGCGAATAAATGAACCCTCGCCCTTGATTGCGCCGCTTGTGCCTTCAGATGCCATTGAGCGCCTATCTCAGCAATGATCACCCTAAGGGCTTATGCCCTGGTGCATATCCCGAAATTCCTTAAGTGGCGCAGTATAGCGTTTGCCCTATGTTCAAGGGCAAATCGCCAAAGTCATCGCAATGCTTTAACGCGTGACTTGCGCAAGCCGCAGAATTATTTTTGGGATATGCTCTAAAGCGCCGCAAGCTTCGATAGGCTTATTATACCACTATTGCGGCGAAATGCCCATATGCCGCAAATCCGTGGCGCACTCGCAAAGCGTCGGTGCAGCGTGCAAATCAATCTTTATTTCGACAATTAATAGCTAATCCAAAAATGTAGAAGCTGCAAAGCAAGCCCCTGAATGCTTATAAATGCAATAATTTGGCAGGGCAAGAAAGCCAGAAATATAGCATTTATCGGTTTTGCCCAGCGCGTTAGGGCGTATCCAAAATGTGACCAAAGATCCCAAACGCTGATAGATAAAGGCTTCATATAAAGAAAAATAATTAAGTATGCCAGCAAGAGGAATGTATTGGCATGGAATATGAGCGCCTAAGGGCCAGTTAAAACCTCTTCAGGCTCTTGTCAAAACTGAGTTCTTTCGGCAGAATCATGAGAATAATATATTGGTAATTAGTCTTTTTGCCAGGAGCTAGACGAGGCAAGCGCTTTTTGGCATCTTTCGAATGACAGAACCGGCATGCGAAAAGAGGCCAGCGCCTTTTTTGAAATTTTGCCATAAGCCCCTAAGGGTCTATTAAAAAATCGACTTAGCGCCATAAATGCTGTAAGAGTATTGCCAATTTGAGGCAAAATAAGTCTGAAATCAGGGAATGCCGCATTTCCAGCATTTAAGCTTTCAAAAATAAAACAGGCCTAGCGATTTTTAATTTTTAAAAATGCAGACTAAAGATTTTGGCCGCCGTATATGTTTTTGAAATTGATGATTTGAGAGCCGCGCACGCTTGACGCGCCACAGGCGCTTGAAGCGCACCCCAAATGCCAGCGAAGGAAAGCGTTTGCCCGATGTTAAGAGCAAATCGCCAAAGTCTTGCAAGCGTTGCAATATGCTTGTCTAGGGCCTCTGCCTCAGGCTTCTGCAAGCGAGCGCCTGCTTGTCTTGAGCAGACCTTTTCTGAGCCCTGCTTTCACTTTGGGATGCGTCCTAAAAAAGCAAGCTGCGAGCTTTGCTCGCGGATGTGTGAGTCAGCTTCAGCTGAACTCTCCGCGCGATGCGCGAGCCTAGGCCGCCTTAGCGCATATCCCAAATAAATTTTATGGCGCGGGAAATTTGGGATATGCACACAGCAGCGCGAGCTTTTTTCGCTGGTGCCGCATGCCGCGCATGCGTCTTGCGCCAGACTTTCAATCTTCATATACTCGCGAGCGAAAACATTTACAAAAATTTATCTTTGTTTCCGCCCGTGGGCAATCTTTAATTCGAGCGAAACGCGCTATTCTTTTCGCTCGCCAGCATCATAAAAGGAGGACTAAAAATGGGAAAATCATTTGGCCTACCTGAAAAATGGGCCAGCGCTCTTGCGTATGTTTTCTCTTTCGTTACAGGCATCTTTTTCCTTGTGACAGAGAAAGAAAGCAAGAAAGTCAGGTTTCACGCGCTCCAGTCAATCATCCTTGGCTTCGCCTTCGTGATCATCAACATCGCGCTTTCGATCTTCGCTTACATTCCGATCCTTGGCATCGTGTTCATCTTGGCGCTGAAAGTAGTCAAGTTCGCTTTCATCGCAGGCACCGTCTTCTTGATGTACATGGCCTACAAGGGCACTGAGTTCAAGGTTCCCATAATCGGCGATGCCGCATGGAACCAAATCTACAACAAGTAGGGGTAAGCTTGCCCCAGAAATTTAATAAGAAGCCGTCGGCCAAGATACTTGGCCGACGGCTTCTTATTTGGTATAATACATAGAGCATGCCCCTCAAATTCCAAAAAAGGCGCTGGAAAAGTTCGGATAACGCTTTGCGCCAGGCTTTTCCAAGCCATAATACTGTTTTGGGAGCTGCTTTGGCTTTTCAAATCTATACGAAAGAGGTGCTTTGACTGAAATTAAACTATCCCATTTACCTGGAGGAAAGCTACAGCGGCGGCTTTGGCCTGTTAAGAGCATTTGCGAAGGCTGAGCTTGATAAGAGGCATATATGCGTAGTCACTGATGAGAATGTGGCCAGCCTATACGCTGACGCTGTCCTTTCGGAGCTTCAGCCCGCGAAGGTTTCATTCTTTTCCGTTAAAGCTGGAGAAAGCTTCAAGACTCTTCAAACAGTTGAAACCATGTACAGCGCTTTCGTGAAGTTTGGCCTTGACAGGAAGTCGGTGGTTTTAGCCTTGGGTGGAGGCGTTGTTGGAGACATGGCAGGCTTTGCGGCCTCGACATACATGCGAGGGATACAGTTCGCTCAAGCGCCTACAACACTTCTTTCGCAGGTTGACGCCAGCGTTGGCGGCAAGCTGGGCGTTGACTTCATGGGGGCTAAAAACCTGATAGGCGTCTTCTGCCAGCCAGCCTTTGTCTACATCAACACCAGCACTCTTCGCACCTTGCCGCCAGAGCAGTTTTCATCAGGCATGGCTGAGGTCATAAAGCATGGCCTGGCGCTTGACGCGGACTACCTAAACTCATTAAAGGCCGCGAAAGAGAAGATAAAAGCGATGGAACCCCAGGCGCTCAAAGAGGCCATCGAGGGATCCTGCCGTATCAAGAGCAACATTGTGGCGCAGGACGAAAGGGAAACCGGAATACGTGAGCTCCTAAATTTCGGGCACACTTCCGGCCATGCGGTGGAAAGCCTCTCAGGCTTCGCTCTTCCCCATGGACATGCTGTGGCCATTGGCATGGTTGCCGCCATGAGCCTATCTGCAAGCAGGGGATTGATAGCGGAATCAGAGATCGAGGACGCATGCCAGCTTCTGTCCTATTTCGGGTTGCCCCTGAAAGCGGATGCCAGCCCGGACAAAGTTTTTGAGATGATGAGGCTTGACAAGAAAAGCAAGGGCGGAGAGATACATGCCGTGCTTCTTGAAAAGATCGGAAAGGCGTTCACTTGCGTTCCAAGCAAGGATGAGCTCTTTTTGGCGATTGGGCGCATTTGCGGCTAGCGAATTCCAAAGTTTATAGGTACATATCCCAAAATTATACTGACGAGCGTTTAACTAAATATTTATTTGTCAACCCGCCTTTGAAGGCGGGCCTTCTCTAACGATAAATAGATAACCAAACATAACGCTTGTGAGCATATAACGAATGGCTTTTGATATTACTAAAACTTCGGAGTTTTGGGATATGCACCAAAGCCGGCGTCTGGGGACAGGGCCGGATCCTGATTGAAAGAAGTGTATAGATGTTTGTGTTTCTTCCGATCTTATTTGTGGCGCTCCTAGTCGCCGCCGACCAATTCACCAAAAGCCTTGCAGTCCGCTATCTCTTGCCTGTTGACTCTTTGCCTTTCGTGCCTGGGCTTTTTGATTTCACTTATGTAGAGAACCAAGGCGCAGCGTACGGCCTTTTGGAAGGCGGCCGCTGGTTTTTCTTGATCATAACGGCGGTCGTGATGGTGTTCATAGGCTACTTCTATTTCAAGCCGCCATCAAGCAAAACGAAGCTTTCCAGGGCGGCCATGGTTGTCATATTCGCTGGGGCTTTGGGAAACGCGGTTGACCGCTTGAGAAACGGATACGTTGTTGATTTCATCCACACGCTCTTCATCAACTTCCCAGTGTTTAATGTCGCTGACATCTGCGTGGTTTGCGGAACCATACTGCTGGCAATCCTTGTTGTCTTTTACGGCGACAAGCCTGCGACGAAATGAAGGTTATAACTGCAAGCGCCGAAGATGAGGGGAAGAGGCTTGACGTGTTTGCGGCGGAACATGCTGGCATGTCAAGACAGCAAGCGCAGAGGCTGATCGATGACGGGATCGCGCTTCTAAACGGCAGCCCCGCCAAGAAGAACGAGAGGCTTTCCGACGGGGATGTGGTAAGCATTGAAGAGCTTGCCCCAACCCCGCTTGACGCGCTGCCTGAAGACATTCCGCTTGATGTCGTTTACGAGGACAGCTCTGTGATCGTCATAAACAAGCCCAAGGGCATGGTTGTGCACCCAGCGCCAGGACACTTGTCCGGGACTGTGGTAAACGCTGTGCTTCACCGCTGCGGATCAAGCCTCTCCGGCATAGGCGGCGCTATCAGGCCTGGGATAGTGCACAGGATAGACAAAGACACTTCTGGCATAATAGTTGTCGCCAAAACCGACCTGGCTCATGTGTCTCTTTCCAGCCAGCTCTCCAGCCACAGCATGGAAAGGGTGTACCATGCCATCGCCCTTGGCGTCATAAAAGAAGACCGATTGGAGATCTCGAAAACCATAGGCCGTGATCCCAAAGACAGAAAAAGGATGGCAGCCAACACCAAAAACGGCAAGCCAGCGCAGTCTTGCTTCACTGTCCTTGAGCGCTTCAAGGCAAGCACATACTTTGAGGCTAGGCTTCATACAGGGAGAACGCACCAGATAAGAGTTCATGCCGCGTCAATAGGGCACCCCCTCCTAGGAGACGAGGTGTATGGCTGGAAAAAGCCAAACCTTGGGCTTAGCGGATTGAACGGGCAGATGCTTCACGCCAAAACCTTGGCGTTCATCCATCCCGAGACTGGTGAAATGATGCGTTTTGACTCAGAGCTTCCAAGCGAGTTCAAGCTTGCGCTCGCTAAGCTTCGAGCCGGGATTTGAGGAGGGCTAAATGAAAATCCTTATAGTTGAAGATGATGCAAGCATCGCTGAGCTTCTTGAGCTCATCCTGACAAATGAAGGCTGCGAGACAAGAATCGTGTCAGACGGAAACAAGGCAGTGCCTGAATTTAACGCCTTTGCCCCACAGCTCATACTGCTCGACTTGATGCTTCCTGGCAAGGACGGATTCCAAATCTGCAACGAGATCAGAAAGGCCAGCATTGTCCCGATTATCATGCTTACGGCAAAAGGAGAGTCTTTTGACAAAGTGCTGGGCCTTAACCTTGGCGCGGACGACTACATAGTCAAGCCCTTTGACAAGAAGGAGCTCTTGGCCAGAATCGCTGCCGTGCTTCGAAGGAGCGAGCCAAGAACAGACACTTCGCAAACAGTGACTTTGCCAAATCTCACAATTAACAAGACAACCTATACTGTAGAATATCGCGGCAACAAAATGGATCTCCCACCGAAGGAGTTCGAGCTTCTTCTTTTGCTTGCTTCAAACCCGAACAGGGTCTTCAGCCGCGAGCAGCTTAT
>JAISWZ010000585.1 GCA_031270945.1 Clostridiales bacterium
GACGTGCCTGAGGTCATATACGTGAAGGCCACATTCTCTGGCTACGGCAACTATGCGGCTGCAAGCGAGTTCTATGTGACCCAAGTCCAGCCGTCCTACAACGCGACCTTAAGGACTCCCATTGTGGAGAAAGAAAATAAAGGCAAAGCGTATGCCAAAGGAGTATATGACATCATAACCAAAGTGGTGGACAGGGACACTAGCAGCTATACATCCAACAATCCCCGCTTCTTTGACTCCAAGGCCTATATCATCGACAAGACAAAGTCTCCAGTCCCCAACACCCCCTTGAGCGCGTACCTGACTGACATGTACCGCTTGATTAACAACGAGTATGTTCAGTTCAAGCATTACGGGGCAAAGCTTATGGCGTCTGTCGGAGGCGAGGGCAACTTCGTTTTCTCAACAGCCACATACAGTCTTACCAGCAAAGACGTTGGAATCACGCCAGCCCATACGTCGGGAGCGCCAAAAAACGCGGCTCTTGCGGTCTATCCGCTTAAAGAAGGCATTCTGGCTGTAGATCCCAGCAAACTCTCTTACACCGGGCTTGAGTTCCAGAGCACTGTGTATACCCCTTACGATCTCGCCTTAAGGCATCTTTCCGTCGCTGAGGCCTTTATTCAGCAGCCAGGCAGGCAGATTCCTACTCCTGCAATCACTCCAGCTCCCAGCGGTACGCCAACCTCATTTCCTGGCAACCCTGTTGACTTCGCATATTTCATGGAACTTGTGGTTATGGCCAACAGAACACAAGATCCTGACATGTACGCCGAGCTGGTTGAGGGGGCCAAAAAGGCCATGAACCAGACGTCAACCTTTGAGATAGCAACTACAGGAGCCGAACCAGGAGACAGGGTTCACCAGGCTCAACTTTGGAATACAGGCTGGGACAAGTTTTATAATTAGAGCATAAGTGCATATCCCAAAATTATATCCGAGGCACCGGAAAAATCCGGCGTTGAAGCATTCGCCAGGATTTTTCCGGTGCCATTTCGGAATTTTGGGATATGCACTAACACCCGCATGCTTGAGAGGGCATATTCCCATAAAACAGCTCTTGGATATGCCCAACACATGCTTACGAACCACAGCGCATCAGCATAGCCGAAAGGGGGCGAAGATTTGTTAAGAAGTAAAAAAGCCAAGATCGCCGCCTTAGCGGCTTTTCTGGCACTGACCGGTTTTGTGTTTGCCCAGGCTTGGTTTTCCAACAAAGAGATCAAAGAGCTTTTCATAGACCTGGCTGGACCGCTTCAGATAAGCGTAAGCGAGGAAAAGGCGTTCTATTTGGAAATTTCCGATAAAGCAGATAGTAAACTGAAGCTTACAAATAATATGCTGACGCTTCCCTCAGACATCAAGCAAACCATAACAGTCACCAATTTCGAGGATGACGCCTATCTAAGGCTAGGCGTGGTGGCTGAATGGAGAGATGAAAAAGATCAGCCGGTGCTAGGAGATCTTCCTGCCCGCGTATTGCTGGCAAACGCGACAACTTCTGTCGACAGCATCGTTACGATCACGCCAACCGCCACGCCAACCGCTACTCCCATTGCAACCCCTACTTCATTCCCAACCAATGCGCATGCGATCTTCCAGCTCGCCATAACGGACGTGCCGATATATTGGAAAGATGTTGCGAAACCTATCGGAGAGTACGAGACTTTCATGTATCTTCTGGATGCCTCTCCAACTCCCGCTTTAGTGTCAGCCCCCGTAACCCCGGTTCCATTGGTAGATTCACAGCTGGGGATTCTTCCTGAAAAATCCGAGATAGAATTTACTCTGACCTTAAATAGCGGCGCTTACGACTTGATTGTGCCAAAAGGCGCGAAATACCTTAAGCTCGTAATTTTGCCAGAAGCCATTCCTAAAACTACAGGTTTACTGACAAACGCACAGAAAGCTCAGCCTTCAGGCCAGAGCGAAAATTCATACGCTCCCTGGGTTTACTTCAAAGCGCCAGCCCCAACTCCAGCGTTTACAACTCCTTTGCCTCTGCCGCCATATACTCCTACGCCGATTCCAAAGCAGGCGTCGGAACTTGCCTTTGCAAGCATAGGGGACAAAGTCACCGTTGACAGCAATGAGTGGTGGGTAGTTGACAAAACGGCCATAGGAAGCCAGGATTACGCCCTGCTGCTTCTTAATGGCAACTTTCCTGCTGAGCCATACGCCATTCTGGCTAATGACCAGACTGGCTCTTACGAGACTTCAAGCATCAGGGCAACGCTTGCCGATACCTATAAAAACTCTAACTGGCCAGAGCTAAAGGCCTGCGCTGTTCAAGCCAAAGGTCTTGATACAGCCTGGTCAATACCCTCTGCCAGCCCTCCTAGCGGTGCCAGTGGCCAAGATTTCTTCTTTCTCTTGAGCGAGCAAGAAATGTCTGAAGCTGACAAAATACCTAATTCAACAGCCGGAGGTTGGCTAAGGGAGGTTGGGGTTGGAAAAGGCTCTAGTGTTGAAGCAAAGCAGTATTCTTCACCATCCGCTACCTGGGTTAATGCTGGTGCCTCAAAACCGGCAAGCCCAGCGATATGGGTTAGAATGGAGAAGGCAAGCTCTTAAGGATTTAGTGAATATTTCAAGCTAGTCTAGCTAATCCAATAATATACTCAATCTAACACTTTATTCATTCCAGTAACATAATTTCTCTAAGCAATCCAATCAAAATGCGACCTATGCATTCGCCATAAATATAGGCAAAGAGGGGCTGGCCATGCCAGCCCCTCTTTGCGCACCCATAATACATACGGTCGGGTAACTCAAAGTCTTTGAGCAAATAAGGACGATATTTCCCAAGATATTGCAAAAGAAGAGGCTGGCGAATGCCAGCCTCTTCTTTTGGGTTTTGGTTTTGGGTTTTGGGTTTTGGGGCGCGCAACCCGCAGTGTTATGCGCCCCATCTGATACGGAGAGACGTCAGCCGCTCTGTCTTTCAAGTTTGGCCTTAAAAATCTCTCGCCTAGCGGCCGCCCGCCAAGACAGCCTCTATCTCAGAACGCAAGTCATATATTTGCGCCATTTTCCCACTTTAAGGGAGCGCAGCTTCATCGCTGCGCCTAACCCTTTGTCACCTTCTGCCCATCACCGCTGGCTGCGCCAGCACATGGCTCTGCTGTGACACTCTTAGCAATTCCTTTGCGTAATGGCACTCAACGTAGTGCTCTGTCTCGACTTCCTGCCGTTCCGGTATCTTTGCCGAGCAAAGAGGCGTGGCGTAGGCGCACCTGTTGTGGAAGGCGCAGCCTGACGGAGGATCCAGCGGAGACGGCACTTCTCCCTGCAGTTCAACCCGCTCAGTTCTGAGGTTTGGAGAGGGCTCTGGGACAGCGGAGAGCAGGGCTTTGGTGTAAGGATGGCCTGGGCGGCGAAACAGCCTTGCCGTCTCGCACTCTTCAACTATGCGGCCCAGGTACATAACCCCTACCCGGTCAGAGATATAGCGAATGACGCTCATGTTATGGGAGATGAAAAGGAGCGACACGCCGGAGGAATCCTTGATCTCTTGCAGCAGGTTCAGGACTTGCGACTGTATGGACACGTCCAAGGCAGACACGGGCTCATCGCACACCAGGATCTTGGGTTCAAGAATAAGGGCGCGGGCTATGCCTATCCTTTGCTTCTGCCCGCCTGAGAACTCATGGGGGTAGCGGTAAAACTGGTCTTCGCGAAGCCCGACTTGCTTGAGCGCTGAAATTGCCATCTCCCTGCGCTCAGAGGCGTTGCCTATGTGATGGATCTCAAGGGGCTCTTCAATTATGCGCCCAATGGCCTTCCTGGGGTTTAGCGAGGAGTACGGATCCTGGAAGATCATCTGCATCTGTCTGCGCAACTGTTTTAGGGAGGCACCCTTCCTGTCCATTATATTTTCGCCCATGAAGAGAACTTTCCCCTCCGTGGGCTCAAGCAGGCGCATGACAGTGCGGCCTGTGGTGCTTTTCCCGCAGCCGCTCTCGCCTACCAGGCTGAAGGTCTCGTTTTCCCTGACCTTGAACGAGACGTTGTCTACAGCCTTGACTACCTGCCTCTTCCCATCCTTTTTGGTTCTGGCGTAAAAAAACTTAGAGACGCCTAAGGCCTCCAACACGACTTTTTCGCCCATTTCAGCCTCCTGTCAAGTCCAGCTTTCGGCATCTGGCCTTTTGCCCTCCGCCTAGATCCACCAGCGCTGGCGGCTCAATTTTGCATCCCTCGTCAGCCAAGGGGCACCTGTCGGCAAACCGGCATCCCGCTCCCGCTTTATCCAGAGGAGGAACAGATCCTTGGATGACCGGAAGAGGATCGCCTTTCTTTGTGCTGACGCTTGGCACGGATCTAAGCAGCCCAATTGTGTAGGGATGGCGGGGGTTGTCAAATATGTCGCAAGAATCTCCTTCTTCGACCACTTGCCCCAAGTACATGACCACAACCCTGCTGCAAGTCTGGGCAACCACGCCCAGGTCATGGGTGATCAAGAGAACTCCCATGTTTAGCCGATCCTTCAAGTCTACAATCATTTCCATTATCTGAGCCTGGATGGTCACATCCAAGGCGGTAGTAGGCTCATCGGCTATCAGGAGCTTGGGGGTGCAAACCAAAGCCATCGCTATCATGGCCCTTTGCCGCATTCCTCCTGAAAGCTCATGCGGATAGCAGTCAACCCGCTTGTCGGGAGACGGAATCCCAGTCAAGCGAAGCATTTCTATCGCTCTCTCCCTGGACTCCCGCTTGCCAAGCTTTTGGTGCATCTTCAAGGCCTCTTGGATCTGCCATCCGATGGTGAAAACCGGGTTAAGCGAACTGAGCGCGTCCTGGAATATCATCGAGATGTCGCGCCCCCTGATCTGGCGCATCCTCTTTTGGGAAACAGAGAGCAGATCCTCTCCGTCCAAGATCGCCTTCCCTGAGTGCCTGGCCAGCTTCTTTTCGTCATAGAGCCGCATGATAGACTGGCTGGTTACGCTTTTGCCGCATCCAGACTCTCCCACCAGCCCGAACATCTGCCCGGCCTCCACTTCAAAGCTTACGCCGTCAACAGCTGTTACGCTCCCGCGCAGCGTCCGAAACTCAGTGCGCAGGCCATCAACCCTCAACAACGGCGCCATAGCGCACTCCCTTTCTTGGTTATTTTATTTTTGGGTTTTTTTTAGCTGCTTTTAAATTTCAGCTCTTTTACTTGTTGCCCTTTTAAACTTTAATTGCTTACTTTCCTGACGGATCCATGGCGTCCCTAACTCCGTCGCCTAGAATGTTAAGCCCAAGCACAGTTAAAACCATCACAAGCCCAGGCAGGACTGTTGTCCACCAGGCCTTGAATATGACGCTCTTGGCGTCGTACAGCACGTTTCCCAGGCTTGGATCCGGGGGCGGAACGCCCGCGCCCAGAAAGCTCATTGCCGCCTCTATTATTATTGCTGAAGCGAAGATGTAGGTCGCCTGGACTATCACAGGAGACATTATGTTAGGCGCGATATGGCCAAAGAGAACCCTTGGCCAGCCAGCGCCGGAGCTCTTGATCGCTTCGATGAAAGTCTGCTCTTTGACAGAGAGCGTGGACGCCCTGGCGACCCTGGCCACCATTGGCATGTAGGCGACGCACATGCTTAATACTACATTTTCGCTTGACGATCCCAGCGCCGCAACCAAGGCGATGGCCAGAAGCATGGGCGGAATCGCCATCATTCCCTCGCATATCCGCATGACAACGTTGTCCACGGCCCTGAAGTATCCTGACAAAAGCCCAAGCGCCAACCCTATGACTGTGCTTAGGAGCGCGGTTTCGCCTCCTACAGTCAAGGATATCCTCAACCCGTACAAAGTCCTGGCAAGAAGATCCCGCCCCAGGCTGTCAGTGCCAAACCAATGCTTCGGGCTTGGCGGCAGGAGCCGGTCAAGCGGGTTTATGTCATACGGGCCTTGCGGCGCCAAAACTGGCGCCAGAATCGCCAGCAGGGCAATCAACACCATTATGAAAAATCCGGCGAGGGCCACCCGCTGCCCCAGGATAGCTCCAAGCATGACTTTCCTCTGTTCCCTGCGAGCTTCCTTAAGCACTTGCTCAGACACAAGCGACCCTCCTCTCAGGCGTTTTCGCCGATTACCCTGACTCTTGGATCAACAACTCCGTACAGCAGATCCACGACAAGGTTGACGGCGACATAAACCAGGCTGGTTATCAGCACCAGCCCCTGTATGACTGGATAGTCCCGCTTTAGGATCGAGCTTACCATAAGTTGCCCCAATCCCGGGATGTTGAAGACTGTTTCCACGACAGACGCGCCTGAGAGCAAAAGGCCGAAAGTCTGGCCTATCGTTGTCAGGATAGGGTTGAACGCGTTGCGAAGGGCATGCTTGAACATTATGCTTGTTCCAGGCACCCCTTTGGCCAGGGCTGTCTTGATGTATTCAGCGCTTGTCACGTCAGCCACTGTGGATCTGGTTATCCTGGCTATCAATGAAGCCTGCATGAACGCGAGTGATATAACTGGAAGCGCTATATACCTGAAGTGAAGCCCAATCCCCTGGGACAGCGTCTTGTATCCGGAAGCTGGAAGCCATTTAAGCCAAACCCCGAATATGAGTATCAGGATCAGGCTGAACAAGAAGCTTGGCACTGATATGCCAGCCAGGGTTCCTGCGGCTACCGCCGCGTCAACCTTCCCGCCCTTGTTCTTGGCGGCGTAAACCCCCGCCGGCACGGCCACAAGTATCGCCAGCAGCTGCGACCATACAGACAGCGCTATGGTTGCGCCCAAGTGCTTGCCGACAGCGGAGGCCACAGACTCGTTCCTGAAGTAGGAATCGCCCAGATCTCCCCGAAGCGCGTTTCCCACCCATCTTATGTACTGGAGCGGCAATGGATCCTTCACTCCCAGCTTAACCCTCAAGGCTTCAACCGTTTCCTCCGGCGCCTCCGGCCCCAGCATTATCCTGGCGGGATCTCCAGGAGTAAGATGCAATACCGCGAAAATGATCAAAGACAGCACAAGCAGCGTCGTAACCACGTGAAAAAGCCTTTTCAGCAAATATGAAAGCATCAGGCACATCCTTTCATGGCCCTCCTGGAGGAACCCCAGGAGGGCCCAAGGCCTTTTTGTTTGTTTTTTTGATTTTTTGTTTTTGTTTTTTTATTTATTTTTAAATATTTTTAATTTTAATTATTTTTATTTTTATTTTTATTTTTAATTAATTTTATATTTATTTTTTTATTTTTTCTTACTCAACTATCCTCAAGCTTGCTGGATCTATCCCCACATAGCAGCTGTAGCTTTCCGTCTTCGCGCTAAAGCCGTAAACTATCGGAGAGTCTCCAAGATTTATAGCCAGCGCCTTTTCCGCGCTGTAGGTGGACATCTCTTCCCTCCAGTACTTGGCGGCTTCCTCTATGGAAGATTTCGCGTTAAGCTCCTCGTACATGGCGTTAAGGCCTGGATCGTCCGTGAACCCGCTGGTCACTCCGCTTGTGAGGTACATGATCGATGCTGGGCTGTTGGCTATCGGATATCCCATGGGGTAGCAGTCATAGGAAGTCGGATCGTCAGTCCTGGCCAGCATTGTGGGCCAGTCTGTCACTTCCAGGTTTGTCTTGAACCCAACCGCTTCAAGCTGCTGCTGGAGAACCAGCGCCGCGTTGTAGTAGGAGGTGAGCACTTGGGTCGTGACTATCCGGCAGACCTCGCCGTTGTATCCGGCTTCGGCCAAAAGGGCTTTTGCCGCTTCAGGATCGTAGCCTACAGACTCCGGAACCTCGCTGTACCAATCGGCTTGGGCCTCTACGAAGAAGCTGGAGCTGGGATGGTAGAACTCGTCAAGCGGAACTGCCGCGCGCATCAGATCCTCGCGGATCACCGCGCGGGAAAGCGCCTGGCGGTACAGCTCGTTTGTGAAAAGCCCGCCTTTTTTGTTCATGATCACGTTAACTGTGGCGGCTGACTCTTTCTGAAGCTTCACGTCCGGGTTCTGCGCCAGCCTGTCGTAATCGTCATAAGAGATGTCGTAAACCAGGTCATACTCTCCCGTTTCAAGGCCAAGAGTCCTGACGGTTGGATCCCATGCGAAGTTGACGTACATGTCCTTGAAAACTACTTCCTTTTTGCCCCAGAATCCGCTGAACTCGTCGGCGTAAGGCACGTACTCCTCAAATTTCTGGAGATGGATGTACTGGGTCTGGTTCCATTCCACAAATTTCAATGGGCCGGTTCCTACCAGGTCTGTTATCGGATTGCTGCCTGCGGCCAATATGACTGACTCTGGAAGGATGGCCGCGTACTGGCTATGATTTGCCAGAAGCAAGGGCAAAAGAACGCATGGCTTTGTCAAGGAGATCTTTAGCGTGTAGTCGTCCACAACTTCAAACCTGTCAGTTTTAGCTATTGACTTGTCAGGCATGCCAGCCAGATCCAGCCAGCGGTTTACTGACGCAACCGCGTCCTTTGCCGTAAGCTCTTCTCCGTTATGAAACTTCACGCCTTTTCTTAAAACAAACGTGTACTCGGTGAAGTCCGCGTTCGCTTCATAGGACTCCGCCAGCTCAAGCCTTGGCTGGCCCTTCGCGTCAATCTCGAACAGCCCTTCAAACACGCCTCTGCCGAACTCCCTGGAGGCGGCCGCTGATCCCATGTGGGGATCCATTGTGTTTGGCTCTGCTGATGTGACTGCCTGGATCGTCTGCTTGTAGCCATTTGCTGGCGCGGCCGGAGCGGGCGCTTCTGGCGCTTGATCCACTGGCGCTTGATCCACTGGCGTTGCCGAGTCTGAGGATCCCGCCTGCGCTGGCGCCGCTGGAGGGGCAGTTGCCGCTTCCTTGGCGCTACAGCCTGACAGAACCAATAGAGCTAGCGCTGTCAATAGAGCCAGAATTCTTGCGGTGCTTTTTTTCATGTCGTTACCTCCTGTTTTTTGTATGCGGGCTAAGCCCTTTTTGTCAGTTTGGGAACTGGTGTTTGCGAGTTTAGAAAGACTCCGAGCGGGAAAGGCAAAAAAAATCATAAAGCGTGAATGCCAATAAGGCGTGATTATCAAAAAGCGTGAATGCCAATTCAAAAAAACTGGGGGCGAAATGGGCAGCTCGAAAGATAAAGCTGATTTCTTGCGACATTTCAACCCAGCCAGGCTAAGCCGACTTTTTATACCAAGAAAAACCATGCCAAACAATCAAGCAGCAACTGCCCCTGACGCTCTATGTCGGCTTGCAGACTAACAATCGTTTTCGCTGTTTTTGGGGCTTTCTTGTGAAAGCTTGAGTTCCATGTGAACATTTTTTGAGAACCCGTTATCATTTATAACTTTTATCCCAAGGGAAGCCCGCAGGACTTCCCTTGGGCATCTTTGCCTTTTCGTCTCAGGCCTTTTGGCCTTTTCGTCTGTTTTTGCAGGCGGCCTCTACTCCGCCTTGGATATCGCTTGATCCAGGATGTCTACCGCGTTGTCGATCTCGTCTTTCGTGATATTCAGCGGCGGCGCAAGCCTTATTGTGTTCTGGTATATTCCGCAGCTCAGAAGCAGCAGTCGGCTTTCCCTGGCGGCTTCTATTGTTTTTGTCATGGCTTCGGGATTTGGCTCCCTGGTGCCGGGCTCTACAAACTCTATGGCTCTCATGAGCCCCAAGCCTCTGGCATCGCCTATCACTGGGTGCTTCTCTTTTAGCTCATCAAGCCTTGACGCCAGGTATTCCCCTTGGATCCGGCAATTCTCTAAGACACCGTTTTGCAGTGCGTCCAAGACAGCTAGGCCTGCTGCTGCGCAAACCGGGTTTCCGCCAAAGGTGGTGCCATGGGTTCCCTTTTCCCACCTGTCCATCGTCTCTTGGGTGCTTATTATGGCAGACATGGGAAGCCCGCCAGCCATAGCTTTTCCTGAAGTCATTATGTCAGGGATGACGCCGAAATGCTCAGAGGCCCACATTTTGCCCGTGCGACCAAACCCGGCTTGGATTTCGTCGATGATCAAGAGAATGCCGCTCTTGTCGCAGATTTCGCGAAGGCCTATCATAAAGTCCTTGTGCGGCACAATGTAGCCGCCTTCGCCTTGGACAGGCTCAACCACTATAGCGGCCACGTCCTCTGGATCCAG